>WQSY01000001.1 GCA_009787585.1 Candidatus Bathycorpusculum sp.
ATGGACATTATTTAAGAAAGCGCTATACGTTACTCTGTGTTTTCACGAGCAAACCAACTGAATGGATGTTATCTAAAGTAGTGTTCGTTGTAGTGCTAAGTCTGTTTGCAAATATAAAAGATGCAATAATTTTGTATTTGAGGTCAACCATGTAAAGCGCTTTCTGGTATCCTTTGCTTGTTTCATGGATTCCAGTGGTACATCACTATGTTTTATTAGTTAATGTTGCTTCTTTAAAATATTGTATTTATAAAGTTAATAAGCATGGTTTGTGTTAAGTTAATTTTAAAAGTCGCACGTATGAAACGTATAGTGGTGTATTGCAATACACAACTATGTATTTTTCATGATGTTTTTTATGAACTGTATTTGATTTTTTTCCACCATAATGTTGTAAAAGAAATGTTAAACTGTGTTATATATGTTAAACGCTTCAAGTCACGGCACTTGGTACACAATTATGTATTTCAGGAATGCAGGATAATTATTCGGTTAACAGTAAAGGGCTTGGATTGTTAGAACAGCAGCAAGAGCAACGGTGTAGTTAATGTTTTGTATATCAAGTTTTTTAATTAGGTGATTTTGTGTTTTATTTTGTTTCTTGCTAGTAGGATTTCTATGGCTTTTTTTGGGTTGCGTATTGCACGTAGTACGCGTTCGTGGGTGACGGTTGGGTTTACTAGGTTTGCTTCGGCGGCTAGGCAACGTAGGTCATTGGAGGTAAATTCTGGGGTTTCTATTAGGGGTTGTACTGCGGATAGGGCGTCGTCGCTAAAGTTGTTTGTTAAATAGTTTCCTTCTTTGGCTTGCCGGTATAATTCTGTGCCATAGAGAGGTGTGGCGTAGCTGAAGTAAAAGTATTCAGCGCCTAAGCGGCGTAGTTTGTGGGCGAATTGGATTGTTTGTTTCATGTCTTCTTTGGTTTCGCCTATCATACCTAGGATAAAGAAGCAGCCAACTTTTATGCCGACTTTGTGGGCGGCGGCTACGGCTTCTTCTACGCGTTGTAGGTTTTGTTTTTTCTTGAGAACCTCATCTACGATGTGTTGAACACCTGATTCGGGGGCTACTAAGATTTTTTTGCATCCGGCTTTGTGCATTAGAGTTAAAAGTTGGGGATCTAAAGCGTCTGCGCGAACGCCGTTTGGGGTGCACCATTCCACGTTTAAGCGTTTTTCAATTAACAGGTTGCAAATTTTTACTAAACGTTCACGGTTAAAGGCAATATTGTCATCTAGAAAGTCTATTTGGTGTTTGCCATAAGTTTTAACTATTTGTTCTATTTCTGCAACGACGTTTTCAGCACTGCGGGCTCGCCATTTGCGTCCCATGGTTATGTGGTTTGAGCAAAAAACGCATCCATAGGGGCAGCCGCGGGTGGTTAGCATTCGGATAGAAGGTTTTTTGAGGTTGCCACTGATAGGGATTTTTTTGGCGGCTTCAAAAAATTCTTTCATAGGTAGCAGGTGGCGTGCGGGAAAAGGTAAGGTGTCTAGGTCTTCGATAAAGGGTCTTAGTGTGGTAGTTACAATTTGGTTATTTTCTATAAAGCTTAGGCCTTTTACTTCTTTAAAATTTTGAGTTTCATTTTCTATTGTGTTTGCGAGTTCAAGAATAGTTATCTCGGGCTCTCCAGTTACTACAAAGTCCACGTTTGTCTGTGTTAGGCATTGGGTGGGGCGTGAGGAGGCGTGTAGTCCGATAAGGGCAATTTTAAGATGGGGCTGTGCGGTTTTTATGGTTTTTGCCACGTCAAAAGCTGCTGTAGCCCATCCAGAGTATGGTACAGAGATCACAACTAGTTTGGGTTGGAATTTTTGTATACGAGCGACAATTTCTGTGTTGGACAGCCCTTGGCGGTATTTTCCGCCGCCTTCTATCTCTTCTAAAAGTTCCCAACCCTCATTTGGAACATCAATAACTAGTACCGTATGATTTTTTTCTAGCACTGCAGCTACATAGGCTATATCCATGGGTTGATAAACGCTTGGTTTTCCCCAAGCTTTGGGTTGAATTCTAGGTGGATTTATGAGGCAAACGTGCATAGAGGGCATCTCTATATGATATGGTTTCTGGCGTCTGAAAAACTTTGCTAAAAAAGAGCAGAAAAAGGGTTTTTGTTGTGAACAGCCGACGTGTTTATCGTCGTTTTATACGCCAAATTACGTGGTTAATTGCAACGCGGGACATGACGTGGCTGTAAAAGTTACGTTTGAACATGTGTCGTAGTGCGTATTTTGGGGAGTAGAATTTGTTGTAAAAGTCTTTGCGTATTTGCAGAGCTTCTTGATCGGATAGGAGAGGGTTTTCAAAAACAGGTGTAGTGGTGTCATAGTGACTCCATTGTGGGGAGATTTTGTAGCCGAGACGTTCGACTTCGCGGCGTAATTCTGTGCCAGGATAGGGCGTGGCAATACAGAGATAGACATCATCAGGTTCGGTGCGTCGGATAAAGTCTAGGGTTTCTTTACGCATCTGGGCTGTTTCTCCTGGGTAACCGATGATAATGGATATGGCAACAAATAGGCCGGTTTTTTTTGCTAATTTAATAGCGTCTTCGTTTTGCTCAACAGTGGTTCGTTTGCTTACAGAGTTAAGTACATTTTGGCAGCCTGATTCTACACCAAAGAAGACTTGTTGACAATTGGTTTTTTTCATTTTAGTAAACATTTCTTCGCTAATTTGGTCTACACGTGTTTGGCAGTCCCAGGGAATATTGAGTTTTCGACTTTTTATTTCATCACAAATTTCATAGAGACGCTTTTTGTCAAGAGTTAATGTATCATCATAGAAAGTAAAAGAGTCAGCGTTGTATTCACGTTTTAACAATTCAAGTTCATGTCCAATGTTTTGTGGGCTGCGCACGCGGTATTGTTTACCTAAAATGCGGCTGGTAGTGCAAAAGTTGCATTGAAAAGGACAGCCACGACTAGTAATTACGGGAAAGAATAATTTACCAAAGAGTCGATATTTTTCGAGAGGAAAATGTTTGTAAGCGGGAAAGGGCAAATCGTCAAGATTCTGAATATAGCCACGATTGGGGTTTTGTACAATTTGTCCTTGATGACGATAGGTAATGCCGTCTGCAGAGTTTAAACCAACACTGTTTATAATTCGTTTAGTTAATTCTGCAAGAGTTACCTCACCTTCGCCGCGTACAATTACATCAACAGCGGGTTCTGTTGCAAGAATTTCTTTATCCATAAAAGTAGCATGTGGACCGCCTAAAACAACAATAGAATCGGGACAGACTTCTTTAGCGCCTCGGGCAGCCATTAATGTTGAGGGCATCATAGGGGTCATGGAGCTTATGCCGACAATATCGGGATTAATATGTGCAAGCTTTTGTTTAAGCTGATTTTGGTCAAATCCTTCAGCTATGCAATCTAGAACACTTACTTGATTACCCTTCTCTTCAAGAACTGCAGCTAAATACGCAAGACCCGTAGGCAAATAGGGATGATGATGAAAAACGTCTTGTAACGCAGGAGGGTTAACTAGGGTGACTTTTGCAGCTGTGCCCATATTTATTCACTCATCATCAATATAGGAAGCCTGTTAAAAGGCTGCTTTAATTTTTCTACGCAAATGTGCTAACGCAGTTCTTGTAGCTGATTTTCCGTAGACGCCTCCTTTACGCCACATTTTCCATATGTAACCAATACGTACATAGAAGCTTTGGAAAGCTTTTTCGCGCATTTCTACAAGCTGTTTTGAGCTAATATATGGAGTTTCAAAAATAGGCGTTGCAGTGTCATAACGATTGAAATCAGTAATTTTTAGCCAACCTTTTTGGGTTACAAGCTCATGCATGGGTGTACCCGGATAGGGGGTGGCTATATAGTAGCCTACATCGTCAGGGTTTAGTTCTTCAACAAATTTAGTGGTCTCACGTAGAGTTTCAGGAGTTTCCTCAGGGAAACCTAAAACAACGCTTGCAACAGTCATTAACCCGACGTCTTGAGCGATTTTAAACGATTTTTTGATAGTGTCAAGTTTATAGCCTTTACCCATTGCATCAATAACAAGTTGAGACCCAGCTTCAACACCAAACCACACAGCTATACAGCCAGCGTCTTTCATAAGCTGTAATAATTCGCGGTCAACCATGTCTACACGGGTTTCGCAGTCCCATTTAATTTTCAAACCACGTTCTTTTATAAGGTTACAAATTTCGCGAACACGGTTTTGGTCAACGGAGAAGGCGTCATCGTAGAAAGTAAATTGTTGTGCACCAAAAGTTTTTACTAGATGCTCAAGCTCATCAACAACGCTTTTTGGACTTCGCATGCGATAACCTCTGCCAAACATACGTACAGCTGAACAAAAACTGCACCAGAAAGTACAGCCTCGACTAGTGTATACTGGAAAGATAGTGATACCAAACTTGTTTAGATAGTCAAGGGGAAAGAGATGATGCGCAGGAAAGGGTAAGGAGTCAAGATCTTGGAGATAGGGGCGATCAGGGTTTTTGACTATCTCAGCACCGTTTCTACATGTGGTACCTACTACATCATAATAGGGTTTCCCTGCCTCAATACGTTCCATTAATTCAAGAAGAGTTTCTTCGCCTTCTTTTCGCACAATAATATCAAGCGCAGGATACTCGTTTAGTGCGTTTTCATCCCAAAAAGAGACATGAGAACCGCCTATAATAGTTACAATTTTAGGGTTTACTGCCTTGGCAATTTTTGCACACTCAGCACCTGACTTGTAAATTAAAGTAGTTGCGGTCATACCTACAACGTCAGGCTTACGTTTAGCAAGTTCCTCACGTAGTTGATCAAAAGTTAACTGCATTGCCTGACAGTCAATAACATCTACTTGATAACCAGCCCGCTCTGCAACAGCAGCCAAATAACCTATACCTAAAGGGATAAAGGGCGGATGCTGATGGGCTCCTTGCGGATAAGGTGGATTAATGAATGTAACATGAGTCTTCAAATTTTTTCCCCACTCTTGCTCGTTTGATAAAGTGATACTTTGATTAATATACGTTTTTGAACACATATGAGTCTATCAGAAAATCATAAAACAGCAAACCATGTTTAAAAAAATAAACAAGAATAATACTTACAGCTATAGTGCAAAGAAATATTAAAGTTAAAGTAAAATAATGTATAAAGAGGAAGTTTAGAAAATGAAAGTTTGTATTGCATGTGGTATGCCTATGAATGCAAAAAATGATTATTCTATGGGCGATGAGAACAAAAATTATTGTGTCCATTGCACTAACGCAAACGGTTCTATGCAAACATTTGAGGAGAAAAAAGAGAGCATGACAAATTTTATTGTTAAAACACAAAATTTGTCACGTGAAGCTGCCGAAAATGTAGCGTTATCTATGATGAAAAAGCTCCCTGCATGGGAAAAACAGTTCACATAAGTCTCAAAACCTGTCTTCAACAATAAAACCTCTATAACAACTTATTTTACATTAATCATTGTGCCTTTATGTGTAACCTAAACCCTGAAAGCATAACTGTAATCTCTATGAAAATGTGAAATTTTCGAAGTTTTAGGTAAATACTCGTTATGTTACGTTTTTCTTTGTTTGGTTTGTTAGTTTTGCTTTTTATTGTTTTTTATTGCCATTTGCTTTTGTCTTGTCCCAAAATAATTTCCCCACTTGAGGTATCTTACAACTCGCTATTTCACCATCTAACGACCTAGCAGTTACCCATCCACACCTCAGCACAAACGACCAACAAACACTTAGTCAACTCCGCAATATCAAAACGCAAAAACCACTTCAGCGTCTACGGTAGTGGTTGATGCTGGTAAAAAATTAAAAATTACAAACGACATTATTGACGAATCATGGCAACCAGTTTTAGCTAATAAGAAGATAAGAGAGGTCATGATGGTGCATACGTTTGATTTGTACCTTAAAAAATGTCATATTAGGCATGTTCTTTGTAGGGTTGGTCATCCTCAAACAAAGAGTATGCTTGAGAAGTTTATGATCTTTACATTAATCATAGACTACGGTTTGAGAGTTTAGAGGGTTTGTGGTTTGGTATAGTGATAGGCCTAGGGCTTTGAATTTGTGGGAGACAGAGACTCCTAACATGGCGTTTGTTAGACGTTTGTGGCCTGAGGTGGGTTGGGTATAGCTGCTAAACAGTTTGGATGGTAAAAATTGTGAATATTAAGATAAATCAAAAAGGGGAAATAATTTCCGTAAATCACACCGCGACAAATACGCCACATCCCACCCACCAAATCCAACCGACCATACCTACAAGCCGTATCACATAGTACACCTCAAAATAGAACGTTTCATGATCAGAAAGATTATTGACAAATTTAAACGTTACAATAATTTTGTATTTGAGGCCCACCATGTAAAACACTTACTCATACCCTTACTTGTTTGTTCTTTAGCTCAGTCGGTTTCATAATTCTGTTTACAAGAAGTAGCATCCCGTAGCATCGGCCAAAATTTGTGCTCTAACTTTTTACAGCTGTAACAAGGGTAAATAACAGATTGTTTTCTGCTGTTAGAATTATTTTTTTGTATTTTGATAGTTGCTGTAATGCTTAAATTGTAGTGAACAGACAATTAGAAGTAATGTCAAGCGGTATTAAGAGACAAATTCACGGTATAATGTGGCTTCTTAGGAATCCCAAACAAATTCAGCACCTTATCATACGGGAGACACTGTATCGACGTAGGAACTCTAGTCGGCAAGGTTGGATTGAGTGGCAAAAATATGACACCTATACGGCTGCGTTTCAGCATAGTACCAATGTTTCTTATGCAAGACCTTTGAATCAGGCGAGAATTCAAACTTTTCTTGAAATGATAAGCAGAGGAGGCAAAAACCTAAACGTTTTAGACGTTGGCTGTGGTGATGGCGTGTTAAGTGAACCCATAGCAAAACAGGGTAACGCTGTAACAGGGTTTGATTTGCCAACAATTACCTCTATGGCTCATAAACGGCGCATCTCAAATGTTTTCTCAGGTGACGCTGAAAACTTGGCGTTTAAACCAGAAGTTTTTGATGTTGTTTTAGCTTCAGAGGTGGTAGAGCATCTTTGGAATCCTCAACGTTTTCTTAATGATGCGCATCGTGTGTTAAAACCTAAAGGTCTTCTCATTTTGGAAGCTCCTGAGGGTATTGAGGGTCTAAGGTACGATGCGCATAAAAACTGGTTCACTACAGAACGCTTTCAGCATATGTTGGATAAAAAATTTACTTTACTGCAATCAAAAACGTACTCGCCCGAATGGGGAGCCCCCACAGCAACATTTATTTGTCTATTTCAAAAAAACTAGACTGATAAGGTTTCATGTGCGTCTTTTAGCAGTTTTTCTATAGGTAAATTGTAGGGGCATTTTGGTTGACATAGGCCACAGTGGGTGCATTTGTCAAATTTTATGTCCAGTCCACTGTATAGTTTACAGGCCCATTTCTTAAGCCCATAGACTGTGTGAAAAGAGGCGAATCGTAGAATTGCGGGTATGTTTATTTTTTCAGTACAGGGCATACAGTAAGCGCAGTCACGGCAGTGCGCAAGTGGAAAGTTGAAGCGTTTTTGCTCTAAAGTCGTTAGTCCTTGATAATTTATACCTACTTTAGCGGCAGTTTCAACTTCAACTATGGAACGTACGCCTACAAGAGTTGAGGCAACATCTTTAGACAAGTTATATCTAAGAAGGCTAGAAACCATTTCAGAATTGTTTTGTCCTAAGAGCAGCTTTAATTCAGGTTCATTGGAAACCAATGAAAGAGAGGGTTGATATAAGCAAGTAACGAGATTGGATGTTTTGGCAGAGAGAGGTTTCATAGCTATTACGCCAACATCTAAGTCTTTGGCGGCAGGCAAAAGTTCTTCTTCAGCTTGTCGGGTTATAATATTTAAAGGGACAAGAACTGTGTCAAATTCACCTGTCTGTATGGCTTTAAGTAAAACACGTGGTTTATGTCCTGTTATACCAATGAAATTTGTTAGTTTTTCTTTTTGAGCTTTTTTACAGGTTTGCAGTGCGCCATCAGAGCTTATAGCTTTGGTTAGGGTTTTTTCGTCATCGATACCGTGTAGTTGAAGTATGTCAACGTGGTCTGTTTGGAGACGCTGTAAACTGGTTTTTAGGTCGTCAAGAGATTCTTGTTTTGTTCGAGAACCAGTTTTTGTAGCTATTACGCATTGGTTGCGAACATTTTTTAGGGCGTGACCAATTTTTTCTTCACTATCACCATCCCAGCGGGCAGTGTCAAAATAGTTAATACCTAACTCGAAGGCTTTCCTAACAACATTTACAGCATCGGATGGACTTATCTCAGATATCCATGTTCCACCGAAGCTAACTAGGGACGTTTGAAGATTTGTTTTGCCAAGACGTCGTTTCTGCAAGCATAGCACCTGTTAGGCCATACCGGCATTATCCGATGAAGAGGTTAAACGGAGTTGTCGTTTAGCAAAATTTAACACACCCTCTCTTTGAATACGCTGCAAAATACGTTTAGGTGCACGATGATAATTTTTGAAAAACTGTTTTTGTATGCGCATCAACTCGTCGTAGTCAAACTCTTCAGTTTTGTAACTGTAGAGAAAATCATCAAGCTGAGTATACTGGCCTGTCTTTAGCATTTCACGCCATAGAGGACTATCAGGATAAGCTATAAACACGTTAAATTGGCACCAATCAGAGTTAAGTTTATCAGCAAAACGATAAGACGTCATCAAATCCGCTCTAGTTTCACTTGGCATACCTAACATAAAAGAACAAGCAACCTTAATGCCGGCTTTACGACACATTTTATAGGCAGCCTCTATTTGCTCTAAGGTTATATGCCTATTAATATGATTTAGAACCTTTTGAGAACCCGATTCTATACCAAACCATATAGTTTTACATCCAGCAGAGGCCATTTTATTTAGCACCTCTTGGTTTACAAGATCAACACGAGTATCGCAGACCCATTCAAGATCTAAATTACTTTTAATTAGCAAATCACAAAAGTCTACTGTTTGGTTTTTGCGCATAGTAAAATTGTCGTTAATAAAGTATATACCACGAGTACCATATGTTTCCACTAAATGGTTAACCTCAGCCATAACACGTTGAGGACTAAACTGGCGATTAATATTACCCCAAAGTTTAGTAGTCTCACAGAAACCACAACTAAAAGTGCAGCCACGACTAATACTCATAATGTCAGCGGGTTTTGCCTTTAAAAATTCAATATTACGATCATACTTTTCTAAAGGCAAAAGATGACGCGCGGGAAAAGGTAACTCGTCCATGTTCATAAATTTAGGCTCATTTTTTATAACACCCGCAGAACTTCGAGAGGCTACACCTGCCACCGTTGAAGCGCCTAAATAATCCTCTTTAACAATAAAAGAGGCAAGCTCCACTATAGCACGTTCCCCCTCACCCATAATGGCATAATCAATTTCAAGAGTTTCAAGCAAACTTTCAGGCATATAAGACGCATGCCAACCACCAACAACCACTTTACAGCCGGGAACCACCTGTTTTATAGCCCTAGCTGTTTCAACACATTTCTTGTAAGTAGCACTCCCACAAGTTATACCAACAATAGCCGGCTGCAGATTTAAAACAAGCCGCTGAACCTCCTCGATACTTTGCTGCATTAAATAATTGTCAAGCATCTGCACCTCATGCCCAGCCTGCTCCAAAGACGCAGCAATATACATAAGCCCAAGGGGAGGAAGCCTTTTCCCATGAAACCACGGCGCATTAGAAGGAGGCGCAGTAGTCATTAACAAAATCAATTAGCAAACAACTCCTCAAAGAGGCCCACATATAAATAAAGTAACACAATTCTTCCTCAATTAACCTTCTAAACATAGTTGATAGAACTACAATTTAATAAGCTTTAACCAAAAAACCCCATTAACAACAAAAAACAATCAACAACAGAAAACAAAAACAGAAAGACAACAACCTATAGGTATAACTAATCTAAAAATAAATAGTCCATATCAAATTCATAGATGAACAGTTAGACATTCAAGTTTTGCAGAAAAAGAATCATTTTAAACTTTGACAAAATTTCAATAAAAACTCTAATAAGTTAGCATCTATCAGGTTTAACGATTATTTGTTTAACAAAGGCTTTAACATCATTTAGTTGTCCATACACCATAAGTCGTTCATCAGTTTGCTTATTAACGGTTAAATGCCATTTTTCAGCTAATTTAAGTACATATTCTTCAGATATGATATTGTCTGTTTTAATGCGAACCCATTTTTTATCACGAGACACGCCAAGTACAAATCGATCAGCAACTACATTGGCAGGGTTTTCTTTAGTTGATATTTGTTGCAAGCTAGCATCTTTGAGACGCTTGAGCCATTCATCTACTTCTGTTGACTCAAAAACTTTTTGGGCGTTACTTATCAGGTAAGCTTCAACAGTTGCAGTATATGTTTCAGCTTTGATTACAGTTTGCTCATTGAAATTTTCACTACATATCAAGTCAATCATAGAGCGTGCCGCCCGCAAATCCTTGAGGATCTCAGGAGATATTTGAATACCTTTTTTCCGGAGAGCTATTAAAAGATCCTCAAGAGTTCTCCAAACAGCCATAGTGTGACCCATAATGCAACATCAAAAGTAGATATGTCTTATAAGTTATAAAGGTTTAAACTAATATTGGAGAAAAAATGAATTATTTAACGGAAAACTTGTTATTTTTCATTTGTATTGTTTATTGGAATATGAAGATACAGTTAGGAACTTTTTTGGTTTATGAATGTTTTTGCCATACGCTTAGCATTATCTTTTGGCTCTAATAGTTCTTTGATTAGATTGTATTGACGTTGGTATATGTGACAGTTTTTGCTGTGGAAAATTAATTTGCCGGTTTTTAAGAATAAACCGCTTTTTTCGTTTATCTCATTTACGAATGCTTCATTGAAAAGTTGTAAACCGGCAATGTTTGCGGGTAATCCACCAAAGGCGTCCCAGCTGCGGAAGTAACATGTTAAGTGTAGTTTGTTATCAGAGATTTCAGTGTCAATAATGCTCAGACAGGGGGGTTCACTTTTTTTGTTGTTTTCATCGAATTTTTTAATGTCTGTTGGTAGTCGGATTACCATGGTGACTTGGCGGTCTTTTTGTTCTTCAGCGTATCGTTTTATGGCTTCTTCAATTTGGTTAATAGGATGATTTAATCGACTACCATAAGTATACGTTTCGTCGTCTTGTTTTTCGCCGCACCAGAGGTATTCAAGGGCGTATCCTTGAACGTATTTGAAATCGCATGAGGCCTTATCGCTTACAAGAGGTCTGTTTTCGGGATGCTCAATTTCAATAGTAAGATTCAGCTTTTTTGTCTCAGTTTCTTCAGAGCCAAATCCAACAGGAAAAATATCACCGTCATACCAAATTCTGTTTAAAGTTTTAAACCAGGCATCAGGACAGTCAAATGCTGAAATCTTTAAGTGTTTCATGCTATAGATTCTCCAAAACATTCCTTGTAGGTATGTTACTCTAAGTGTATTTCCTAAATAAATAGGTACGGTTTAGCATATAAATCAGATAGGAAGGCAAGAAACAATCTGTGTTAAACTTTGTGTGTAATAGTTACAAAAAGGAAAATGTGGGTTAGTAGGGCATTCCGCCCATACCACCCATTCCGCCCATACCACCCATTCCGCCCATACCACCCATTCCTCCTGGGGGTGCTGGTGGCATTTTGCTGCCTTTGATACTAATTAGGTCATCTATTTTTAGTATCATGTTAGTAGCTTCGGTAGCTGATTTTATTACTTGCTGTTTAACGCGTAAGGGTTCGATGATCATTTTTTCGCACATACAGGTGATTTTACCTGTGGATACGTCTATACCCATGCGTTTGCCGTCTTTCTTTTCGTGTTCGCTACGTAGGGCAACCATGATATCTATGGGGTCTAAGCCAGCGTTTTCTGCAAGAGTCAAAGGAATTGCTTCTACAGCGTCTGCGAAGACTTCGATTGCAAGTTGTTCGCGTCCGCCTACTTTAACTGCGTATGCACGTAAGCCTTTTGCAATTTCAGCCTCAGTTGCACCACCGCCTGCAGTGATTTTGCCGTCTTCAATTACGTTTCGAACTACACATAACCCATCGTGTAGACTGCGTTCAGCTTCGTCAATTACATGATTAGATGCACCACGAATAACTAAAGTTACTGCCTTTGGATTCTTGCAGTCACGTATGTAGAGAAGTTTATCATCACCGATTTTGACTTCTTCTACTCGTTTAGCATTGCCTAAGGTGTCAGCTTTGAGATCTTTTACGCTTGCAGCAATGCTTGCGCCTGTTGCGCGAGCGAGTTTCTCTATATCACCACTGCTAACACTTTTAACGGTCAAAATACCAGCTTTGCCAAGAAAGTGTAAGGCCATGTCATCAATACCTTTTTCACAGAAAACAACGTTTGCACCAGATTTTTGGACAGCTGTAACCATGTCTTTTATCATACGTTCTTCTTCATCCAAGAAGAGTTGCATCTGGTCAGGGCTTTCAATGTTAATTTTAGCATCGAACTCTGTTTTTTCTATTTCAAGCTTTGCGTTAAGTAAAGCAATTTTGGCATTGTCAATAATTTTTGGCATCTGTGAACTGGCTACTTCTTTATCAAGAACCATACCTTTAACTAATTCAGATTCATCAAGACTTTTACCGTGCTTTTTGACTACTTTAATTAAGTCAAGATCAGCCTTGTATTTGCCGTCAACTTTTTCTGCCACTTGTTTAACTGCGTCAACAAGTAGTTTTGTAAAGTGTTCTTGAGCAATGTTTATGCCTTTGCTGTTAAGAGAAGTCAAAGCTATCTGTTTAATTGTCGCGTCATCATCAAAGGTTACAGGCATAGCAATAGAGTCAAGAATTTCCTGAGCCTTCTCGCTTGCTTTTTTAAAGCCTTCAATAATAACAGTAGGATGCACATTTTTATCCAATAAACTCTCTGCCTTAGAGAGCAACTCACCAGATAAAACAACTGCAGTTGTTGTGCCATCACCAACTTCGTTATCTTGAGCTTTAGCAACTTCTACAAGCATTTTTGCTGCTGGATGTTGAACGTCAAGTTCTTTCATTATGGTTGCACCATCATTTGTAATTGCAATGTCACCCATACCGGTTACAAGCATTTTATCCATTCCACATGGACCTAATGTTGTTTTTACGGTTTCAGCCACAATTTTTGCAGCCATAATGTTACTTCTTTGTGCTTCACGTCCAATTGTTCTGCCAGTACCCTCTTTTAGTACTAGAACTGGAACTTGTCCACCTTGTGTTGACATAATATTCACCAAATATGTAATCTAATTTGAGATTTAGTGAATTGGAACAAGCAAAGAGAACTTATAAATTTTTCCCAATAAGTCAATGAACAAACAAAAGACTAAACGCTATTTAGGCTTTAATAATGTTGTAACCCGAAGCTTTTCGCAAGCGGTTCATAACAGCTAAACCTATACCGTCTAACGGCACACTTTCAGCTAAGATAACATCAACAGAGGTTATGTTAAAGGCACGTAATTCTTTAAACAGATTACCTGCAATCAAATTAAGATTAGAACGACTACCCATAGATTTTACTGTACAACCAAAATATTTGTTTCTAGTTTCATCAGTTGCCAGCACACCTACTTTTTTACCCTCACAAATGTACTGCTCAGATAAATCGATAATCTTGTTAATCATTTCGGAAAGATTACCTTCGACTAATATTACCTCTGCATTTGGCGCATAATGTTTATGCATCATACCAGGAGAACGTGCTTGTTTAACGGTAACCTCTTGCTCAGAGATAACAAATGGATGTAAAACCACATCAGGCAATACAGCTCGAATAGCTTCAAAAGATACTCCACCAGGCCTTAACAACACGGGCGGATTGACACTTAAATCTAAAACAGTAGACTCAACACCTATACTTGTAGAACCACCATCCAATATTACATCAATCTTACCAGCTAAATCATCATAAACATGCTGCGCAAGAGTCGGACTGGGATTCCCGGAAAGATTTGCACTAGGCGCCGCAATAGGAACACCACTTTGCTTAATCAAAGCTAAAGCAACACTATGGTTAGGCATTCGCACCGCAACAGTGTCCAAACCAGCAGTAGACTCTTTAGGCAACGCCTCAGAACGTTTAAACACCAAAGTTAAAGGACCAGGCCAAAATTGACGCATTAACACACCAGCATTTCTAGGCACCTCCCCCACAAACTGATAAACCTGATTAACATCAGATACATGCAAAATAGGAGGATTATCCAAAGGCCTATTTTTAGCCTTAAACAAAGCTAAAACAGCAACAGAATCTAGAGCATTTGCACCTAAACCATAAACAGTCTCCGTAGGAAAAGCAACCAAACCACCCCTCTGAATAACCCTAGCAGCAACTTGAATTTGCTCAAAACCAGAAACAACAGAATTCACCGGAAGCACCAAAGTTTTCAGATTTAAATTTTGAACAGTTAACACCATAAACCTTCAATCAAACAGATTTCTATAAACGTTTATGCTAAACCAACAATTTCTCCTCCCTACACACTTAAAATTCAAGAAAACACACTAAAAACAAAAACAAACCTCCTTTTTGCAAAAAAAGAATTGTTCCATAAACATAACCTGCTCAAGACAAATTTGA
Organism: Candidatus Bathycorpusculum sp.; assembly: GCA_009787585.1. Classification (GTDB taxonomy): domain Archaea; phylum Thermoproteota; class Bathyarchaeia; order Bathyarchaeales; family Bathycorpusculaceae; genus Bathycorpusculum; species Bathycorpusculum acidaminoxidans. The sequence goes on from WQSY01000001.1 coordinate 14,627, forward strand.
ATAAACCAATAATTTTTGCAAATCAGTTTTAGACCACAAATCATTTGGAAAGATTGTAATGTTTGTATTCTCTTTGCGAAATATAAGAACGGGCGTGATAGAGTTATCGTAAATTAGCATTTTGTCGCAGAAGAGGTTGTATTGTAAGAATACTTGTTTTAGAAGTTTTGTGTTGCCTTTGCGGAAGTCTGGTTGTTGGTTAACCATATGGTTCCTAGGCTTTTAGTGGTTTCTTTGGCTAGTTGTCGGCTGATCTTATTTTGTTGTGGTGGCCGTATATCCATAGTTTTAGGAGTGTTTCTGGTGGGTAGGCGGGTCGTCTTTCTTGTTGTGGGGTGGTTTTTGTGAATTCTAGTTGTTTTAGGTTTAGGTGTTTACCACTACAACGAACACAACTTGAATGCAATGCCACTGTAGATATAGCAAAGGTATTTTTGACAGATAATGATTGAGAAAAGATCATTCTTCTATGATACTTCCATGAATAAATTGAGCATAATAAATACAGTTTGAAGAAATGTTCGTTGCAGTGTTACGAAGGCGTTTATTATTCTTGTGGGGTTTTCTTTTGTTATATAGTTGTCTAGTTTGTTTGGTAGTAGGGTTGTTTGTTGTCTGTTTCGGGTTTCTATGCATGGCATGTGTTTTTGTCTCGTTTACAAGTTCATTATTTTATTATATTGCAAACATAATATTTAAAGGCGTATTTTTATTTTTGTGTTGGATTGTTGTGTGTGGTTTGGTTTTTGGTGTGTAAAAGTTGTGTTGGAGCCCGTCTTTTGTTGAGTGTTTAGGCTGTGTTTTTCTTTAATATTTTAAAAAGTTAGACTAGTTTTCGGACTTTAACTACGTGGATATACTGAATCAGGAGCAACGGGAACCATCTGCTAGTATATGCTTCCAATGATAATACAAACTGGGTTCTATCAAAGATATGGTTCTTAATACAAGCGGGTCAGGTGGGGAAACCCTTATTGATTGTGGATATGTAAATAATTTCCAATATCCTCCATAGTTGTCTATAACGACCGCAACTACGGAGATGTATACCTCAACAAAGCACATGTACTCACTTAACCCTAAAAAAGACGGCCATACAATAATAATGATGCGCCAGCAATCCTTAAAACAGAAAATGACAATTCTACACCGCATTATACCCTTGTTTCTTTATTAATCAATTAGTGAAATGTTTAAACAAAAAGGCAGAGTGAATAAAAATGAAGCCGAAAGCATTAATAATAATGTACCTTGTTAAATTAAAGGGAGTGCATTTATATGAATGTGAATGTTAAGTTTGAAGCTAATTTACACTATTTTTTTAGTAAAAAGTTTGTAATTTTTGTTTCTTTATTGTTTTTGTTAGTGCTAGTTTTTTCTTCTTCTATCTCTGTGGTTATTGGAGCATCAATCACGTCTGATGTTGTAGTTAAAAATGAAATGGAACTTTTAAACGCTATTAGTGAGGCTCCAAATAAAAAATCACATATTATCAGTCTTAGCGAGAACATTACTCTGAAGAACTCTCTTGAAATTCCTAAGAATAAAAACATTACTTTGATAGCATTTGGCGGTAGTGATGCATGTTTGCGTGGAAGCAATGACATAGATACTATTGTCATCAAGTCGGGTGGGATATTGGTACTTTTGGACAATATTGTTGTAACTCATGAGGAAGATGCTATAGGTAGAGGGCTATGCGTTGAAAGCGGTGGCACACTTATTCTATCTGGTGGTGAAATTTTTGGCAACACAGTCAATGCTTCGGGTGGTGGCGTGTACAATCAAGGCGATTTTAAAATGTATAGCGGTAAAATTTCAAACAACACAGTCTACATCAATGGTGGTGGTATGTATAATGCAGGTAGTTTTGTTATGTCTGGTGGCGAAATTTCTGACAACAACGCTTCTAGCTGGGGTGGTGGTGTGCTAACCGATAGTCGGGCTACTTTCATTATGTCAGGTGGTAAAATTACCCACAACACAGCAGGTGTTGACGGTGGTGGTGTATTCTACTTTAGTGGCGATAAGGGCACTTTTACCCTATTAGGTGGCGAAATTTTTGACAACACCGCTACGTTATACGCCATAGGTAATAATTTAGCTGAAGTATCCGTCCATCCTTGGACACCCTTTACAGTAATAAATTGTCTTTTGTTTATCATAGTTGCTGTGATAGTTTCCGGTATTTTGTTGTTGCTTTATCGTTTAAAGAGGCAAAAACGGTTCACTTTCTATTATGGCTCTTTGTTTTCTTCGGAACATCGGTTTGCTACTTTTTCAGATAATGTCTTCATGCCCCATAACAGGTAACTTACATCAAGACACAACCGCTTTTACGCTCTATCGGCAAAAACCAAATGTTTATCTGCATTTAATCAACAACTACAGGTAATCTAAAAATTATCTCTAATTTTAATGTGTTATCGTGTCCAATTTTTGGTGAAAACATAAACGAGCCAGCTCTGTGGATCTCAAGAAAAAAAATGCACAGCCTAAAATTTAAATCGTTTAAACCATGTAAAGTAGATCAGGCAGAGAAAACATGAAAGTAGTAGCTTCGTGGAGTGGCGGTAAAGATAGCGCTTATGCGTTACATTTGGCAAAGCAGCAGGGACATAGGATTATTAGTCTTTTTACTATGATGTCAAGTAAGGGGAAGTCAAAATTTCACATGTTACACTCAGAGCTTTTAGAAGCGCAAGCAAAGGCTATAGGTATACCTTTGATTAAAAAACAAACAGATAATGACACCTATGAGCAGGATTTTAAGGCGGTTCTTGCGGAGTTAAAAACTATGGGTGTGGAGGGTCTGGTTACAGGTGATATTTGTGCAGTTGCAGGGCATGAGGAGGGTTGGTTGGATCGTGTTTGTAAGGAAATGGAGTTAAAACCAATTAGACCCTTATGGTTGATGAGTGATACAAAACAGATTTATCTCAATTATTTAGAAGTCGGGTTTAGAGCAACAGTTATACGTGTTAATCTTTGTAAACTTGGTATAGAATGGCTTGGGCGTGTGCTTGATAGACAATTTTATGAGGACATTCTCAAGCTTGATAACATTGATCCTTGTGGTGAAGGCGGCGAGTATCATACTGTGGTAACAGATGGGCCATATTTTAAAAAGAAAGTTAAAATTCTAGAAGCAGAGAAACATAATATTGAGGGTAACTTTGGTTATTTAGAAGTTAAAGACTTCACGTTAGAATAAAAGGAAGAAGGGTAAACGTATGAAAACAAACTTTGATATTATATTAGCTCATAATAAAGTAAAAGCAGAAGCTTTTCTCTTAGAAATTGAAGATAAAAACCCTCTTTTCATTGCAACCATTGCCACGACAGAAACAGGCAAAATTCCGGGATTATCAGCGGCAGGTCAAAATCCGGATTTTACAGACTTTACACCGCCTGCAGATGCGGAATTGCTTCTTTTAGGCAAATGTAAATCCATTCAAGGGGTACCTATAACGCCAGATGGTATTCCAACGCCGGGTTTGATAGCAATGTCAGCATTAAACCTTGCAGATATTCCTGTGGTAATTGTTAATGCTGGGTGTAAAGTTAAACCTCAAGTGCCCTTTATCGAGCTAGGGGGTAATTCAGGGCGGGACATTCGAAGTGGTAACTCTGTTGATAATGTTGAAGAAGTTATCGAACGCGCTAAAACTGCGGGACATCAGCTTGCGAAAACCTCTGATTATCTAGTTATAGGCGAGAGTATTCCAGGGGGAACTACGACAGCTCTTGGCTTACTCTCAGCTTTAGGTGTGAACGCGACAGGAAAAGTAAGCAGTACTCTGCCCTTAAATCCCCATGACCTCAAAGTAGATGTTGTGCAGACGGGTCTTAAGGCGGCGGGAGAAAAATTTGGCAGTTTAAATAATAATCCTATAAAGGCGGTTAGTTGCGTGGGTGATCCTATGATGCCGGCGTTAGCAGGGTTAGCTATGGGCGCAGCAAATCAAGTGCCTGTTCTACTAGCGGGAGGGACTCAGATGACTGCTGTGTTAGCATTAATTAACGCGTTAAATCCTGATGTTCTCTGCAACATTGCCGTTGGCACAACGCGTTGGGTAACCAATGATACAACATCAGACATTAGGGGCATAATAAATCAATTTTGTGAGGTTCCCATTTTAGCAGCAGATCTAAATTTTGGCAGCTCTAAATTTCCAGGACTTCAAATATATGAGACAGGTCTTGTAAAAGAAGGTGTAGGTGCAGGTGGAGCTTCAATTGCAGCTATGGCAAAAATGGGTAACGCAGTAAACAAAGAGTTACTCCTTAAAGCTATTGAACGTAACTATTCAGTATTAATGTCAATGAAGTGACAAACTTGGTAATTAGAGAATTTAAAAATCTTTTATCTTTTCTTACGGTTTTGCCAGTTAAAATGGATAATAACATGTTATCTGACTGTGCGCGGTACATGTTTGCTTTCCCTTTAATTGGCGCGTTTATTGGTCTTATAGCAGGCGTTTTCGGTTGGGCTATGTATCAAGTTTTACCAGGTATTGTTGTTGGCGGGTTAATTACTGCTGTGCTGTTATGGCTTACGGGTCTGCATCACACTGACGGCTTACTTGACTTTGGTGACGGCGTTATGGTTCACGGCACGCCTGAACGTAAAATTGAGGTTATGCATGATCAACTTACAGGCGCAGGAGGCTTAGCCCTTGGTATTCTAACAATGTTAATAACTGCATTAACGGTTGGGCAAATTGAGTCTAGTATTATCATACCGGCAATTATTGTTGTTGAGGTCTCAGCAAAATTTTCAATGGTAGTTATGGCGCGGATGGGAAAAGCAACACATCCGGGCATGAACACGTCTTTTCTCTCATTTATGCACGGAACACATGGCACCGCTCGCCTAATAGGTGGACTGCTAATTTCTTTAGCAATCGCACTGCCTCTGCTATGTTGGACAGGTGTAATAGTTATTTTTGCAGGAGTTTTAACCAGTTTAGTTATGACATTTATTGCACATAGAAACTTTAACGGTGTAACAGGCGATGTTTTTGGAGCCACAAACGAGCTAGCACGTCTGGTTTCACTTATCGTATTATTGGCGGTGATTTCCATATGGGTATAACAGCACTAGTTATGGCGGGTGGTAAAGGCTCACGTATGGGGCTATCTACCGAAAAACCAATGATACCCTTCAAAGGTAAACATTTAATTGATTATATCATAGCAGCAATTAACCAATCAAAACAGGTTACAGCGTTTTACATAGTTACAAGCAGTAACACACCCAATACAGAGCAGCATTGTAAAAACATGGGCTGGAACATTCTTCACACGGACGCTAAAGGTTATCACGATGACCTCAGGCAGGCAGCACACAAAGCTAATTTGACAGGCCCAATTTTGACTATGCCCTCAGATGTACCTGCAATCACAGGCAAATTCCTTGACAAAGTCGTCTGCGAGTTTGAACAATGTAACAAAGACTTTTTAGCAGTCTTTGTACCAATACAAAAACGCCTCGATTTAGGCTTATCAATATCTAGCACAGACGAGTACAAAGGCGTATGGTATGCAGTATCAGGCATTAACATCATAAACGGAAAAAAAATCCACGAAAAAGGCAAAATTGAAACCAGTGCCATTATCACCGAAGAAATCGAAGTACTCCTAAACATCAACACACAAAAAGACATAGAAATAGCCAAAAAACTTTTGGATACCACTACTACATAATAATCTACCAGGCTCTTCAACAGTTATCAACTCTGGTCATGGCGAATAATTTTTAGAAGTTATCGATAGCATTAAATTTTCCAAAATTGTAGCATCTTTGAGGATATTGTTAGATGTTAGCTGTCTTGATAGGGATTTTCGTACTTGTGTTAGCGGTACTTTTAGATTTAATTATAGGTGATCCTTCACCGTGGAAGCCGTGGAAACGCATTTACAATTTACACCCCACTGTGTGGTTAGGGCAGTTAACAAAAAAGTTGGAACCTCATTTCAAAACACGTAACAACAAATTAGAGAAAATTAACGGCATAATTCTTGCTCTAATAATCATCTGCGTAATAACTATTCCAACATATTTTGGGTTGCGTTATCTTTTCATTTCGCTTACCTACTTTCATATTGTTCTTGGAGCAGTTGTGTATCTAATTGTGGCTGCAGTGCTCTTCAAATTTACAATATGTATAAAGCTGGAAACAGATGGTGCAGTTGCAGTTGCAAAAGCCCTTGAAATAAATGACGTAGAAGAGGCAAAGAAATATGCTCATTTTAGCCGACGTGACGCCACAAATCTTACGGGTCCACAAATTGGTTCTGCTGTTATAGAGTCTATGGTTGAGAATTTAACTGATTTTAAACTTTCGCCCTTTCTTTTTTACGCGTTTTTTGGTTTGCCAGGTGCAGTAGCTTTTAGGGCTATAAACACTCTTGACGGTATGGTTGGATATAAAGATAAAGAACACATTAACACAGGCTGGTTCTCAGCAAACCTTGACAACTTGGTTAACTATATACCCTCACGTTTTACAATGCTACTTATGATTATCTCAGCTGCTATTTTAGGGTATGATTACAAAGCAGCGTGGCAAATTGCTAAACGAGATCATAAACGTGTTCAAAGCCGGAATCATGGATGGCAAATGGCCGCAATTGCAGGAGCTCTGCATATTCAATTAGAGAAACCTGGAAGATATACAGTCGGGGATTCAATAGAGGTAATTACACCTGACAAAATTTTAAAATCTTTAAAAGTACGCGACTTATCCATAGTGCTATGCATACTCATGGTTATACCCATTATAGTGGTAATTGGACTCTATTTACCATTTCTTTGGGGTCTACCTCTGTAGCATTTTCATTAAGTTGCAGGTTCTTCAAGTTTAGCAGGGTTTTTCGAAAGCTTTAAACATTTTGTATTCTGTATTGCACCATACAGAGGCAAGGAAGAACAAATGGGGCTTAACGTAACACTTGTAAATCCACCTTATCGAACTCGACCTCACCAGCATCCGCCCTTTCCACCGTTAGGTATAGGGTATTTAGCTGCGGTGCTAGAAAAAAACAATTTCAAAGTTGAGGTCATAGACTGTCAAGCATCGCGGTACACCTATGAGGATTACCAGCGTGAAATAACTAAACGGAAGCCTGATATTGTTGGTGTAACAGCTCCTACGAGACTATACAATTCTGCTAAAGAAATTCTCAAAATCAGCAAAGAAACCCATCCTGATACAGTAACTCTGCTTGGCGGGGCACATGCAACGTTTTGGAATGAGAAAGCCCTTCAAGAATGCCCCCAACTTGATGTTGTAGTACGCAAGGAAGGAGAATATACACTTTTAGAGCTTGTACAACGCTTAGAAGCAGGCAGAGACATAAACGATGTAGCGGGAACCACACAGAGAAAAAATGATAATTTCATTTTTAACGTTGACCGGCCATATATTGAAAATCTCGATGAATTACCATTCCCTGCAAGACACCTCTGGGATCTTGAGACTATAAGAAAACAAGAAGACATGTTTTATCTAATCACAACACGTGGATGCACTGCCTGGTGCAACTTTTGTGCAGCGGTACGCATGTTTGGACGAAAATACCGCATGCGAAGCATACAAAACGTTGTTGACGAATTAGAATTTTTATACAAAACATACAATGCAGAAAACTTTACTTTCTGTGATGATGCCTTCACAGTAGATATGAAAAGAACCGAAGAGTTATGTGAAGAAATCAAAAAACGTGACTTAAAAATTAAATGGAACATGGGCACTCGCGTAGACAGAGTAAGTAGAGAGCTATTAACTAAAATGAAAGACGCGGGTTGCGTTTCAATGTGGTGTGGTCTTGAATCAGGCACTCAAGAAGTACTCAACGATATGCATAAAGGTATTTCAACAGACCAAACAAGAAAGGCATTAAAATGGGTCAGAGAGCTAAACCTAAAACCGACACCCAACGTACTGCTGGGTTATCCGGGTGAAACCATAGAGTCAGCTTTGAAATCAATAAAGTTCGCCGAAGAAGTAAGCCCCGACGAAATAGCTTACTACAACATAGCCACTCCTTATCCAGGCACACCAATGTATGAGGAAGTAATGAAAAACGGGTGGATACGAAACACCAACTTTGACGACTATGATGCCACACAGCCAATATTTGAAACCCCACAACTTAGTATGCAAGATTTGCAAGCACTCTATGATTATGCATTTAAGAGCTTTTACACACGTCCGGGCTATGTATTACGTATGTGGCGTAAAGGATTCAACACAGGCTACGCAGCAACAAAAAAATATTTCTATTTTAAACGTCAAAAAACCACTATCAAAAAATAATTTTAACCCTAATTTCTCCTGATGAAAAAGAAATAGTTTTAAAAACAAAAAAAGAAAGAGGTGGGGTTTAATACTGCTTTCTTGCGGATAAACCATACCAAGACATGACTTTTGCAAGTATTGGCACAATTATACCTAGGGCAATGCTTGGCAAGAATGATATAAAGACTGCATAGCCTAATGGTCCAGCCCACAGGTCTATAGACATCTGCCTTGAGGGTGATAGTGCGTATTGGTTGTTCATGAATAACTGTATTATTGTAGTTGTCAGTGATGCAACTAAGCCTGCTCCGAGCATACGTTTAAAGTTTGTTGATCCGCCATTTAATGCACCTGCCATGTAACCAATGATTACTGCATTGACTAAGTAGAACAGCATTGCCATGTCGCCGAAGAAATTGTAAGTAAGATCAGGATTTGAGTAACGTATAGCATATGATAGATAGGAGCCAGTAGAGGTGCCTGCAACTGCTAGATAGTACATTCCGCCCATGATAAAGCCTGCTGCGCCGCCTGCCCATTTGTTCCATGTAAGACCAAGAATCAATGGTATGCCCAAGATAATCATTTGAGCAAAACCTTGCGTTAGAATTACTGCAACTGTTGTTCCAAGTCCAGTGGAATTGCCAAATACATGGTATTCACCGTTTGGGTTAACGTAGACTGCAAGTACGAAGATTAGTAGCACTAGAATCATTGGTATAACAAAGCCGTAGAGAATATCCGATATTTTAAATCTTTCAGGTTCCAAAGTTTTTCACTTTTTTTAAGCTTACTTTTAAGAACTAGTACGTTTAGGCACATTAATAAAGATAATCCTTTTGTTATAGTGAGAACGGGAAATTAACATAAAAAAGCAGGCTTCAAACAGATATTGTCTACTTTTTAGAACAGTAAACAACACCATTTAGAACAGTAAAACACACGAAAATACCATTTGTTTTATCATCTGTTATAGATTCTGGATTGTCGGATAGAACAACAAAATCGGCAAGTTTGCCCTGCTCAATAGAGCCTTTATCAACAATGTCTAAAAAAGTTGTTTGCGCCGCAGATGTAGTGTACATTTGTAAAGCTTCAAAAACAGACACTTTTTGTACGCTCTCGCGTTTAACTGCTGCCTCAACTCCAAATAGTGGATTAAGAGGTTCCATGGGGCAATCAGATCCTGCAGAAACTAGAATACCATAATTAAGCATCTCTTTTATAGGAAACAACCAGCGTACTCGTTTTTTACCTAAACGTTTTTCAGCTGCCCAAACAGAGAATTCGGAAGCAATCACGCAGGGTTGAACGGACACAGAGAGATCTAACTCTTTAATGCAATGCATTAACTGAGGAGTTAGAACAGCTGCTTGTTCTATGCGGGGGCGGGGAATTGCAGGGTTTCTATCGATATGTCTTGTTATGTTTATGGCTTCTTGGATGGCTGTATCGCCAACAGCGTGAATAACAAGTTGTAAACCAGAATTTTGAATTTTATTTGCAAGTGTAATCATTTCTTTTTGCTGGAAAAACAATTTTCTTTGATTGCCAGAGCTGTCACTGTATGGTTCAGACAGTGCAGCTGTTCTATCCGCTAAGTAGCCATCTATGAAAAGTATGCAGCCGCCTAATTTAAAAAAACTATTTTCAAATGGTTTTAATTTTTGTAGTGCTAAATCAAGTAAATTCATTGGCACAATCAAGTAGACTCTTAGAGGTAAAGAGTCCGTTTCGACTAGTTTTTGAATAATTAATAGTTCTACTTCGGAGAGTACAATCCAGTGAACACTTGTTATGCCTAAATGAACAAAATTTTCCAAAGCTAACTTGGTGGTTTTGTAGAGTTCTTGCTGAGTAGGTTCGGGGATAATATTCCAAACAAAATTGGTAGCACTATCGCGTAGAATCCCTGTTGGTTCACCTAAAGGGTCTCTTTCTATACCTAAATTGTTTTGCTGATGTATATTAGCAAGCTCAATGGCTTTACTGTTGACAACACAGACCTGTCCTGTCTGGCAGTAAAGCACTACGGGATTATTAGGAGCTGATATATCCAAGTCATGTCGCCAGGGCAGCTGCTTCTCTAAAAGTCCTTCAGGATTTAAAGCTCTACCTAAAACCCATTGGTCCTCACTAACATGTTTTACACGCTCAGATAGCAGAGTTTGAATGTCTTTAATTGAAAAAACTTTTTGGAGATCAAGCCAAGTTAACATTTTGGCATAATCAACAACATGAGCATGAGTATCAATAAACCCAGGCAGAACAGTTTTACCTTCAAGATAAATAACATGTGTTTTCTTGCCAATATGCGGTTTAACCTCTTTATTACTGCCAACGCAAGAAAGTCTATTACCTCTAACAGCTATAGCCTGTGCTAAGGGCATTTTAGAATTCATTGTTATGATATTTCCATCGAGTAAAACCAAATCGGCAGGGGTCACATGTTTGTCTCCAAAACTAGTTAATAATTATTTATTGCTTATCAACTTAACTTTTTCCAAAAACTGTTTTACCGCAAAAACTTTTTTAAGAACAGACTTCTAGGTAGAATAGAGTATACAAGGATGATTTTTATGGCAAAAAAGGGCCCTTTAATGATGACCTCATGGAGAACTACAGGAGCATGCAATGCACGCTGTAGATACTGCAATGTAGACGCAACAGGCAAAAAAGCGGAGAAGGAATTAACAACCCAAGAAGCATTAGATTTAGTTGACAAAGTCTACGATTTTGGTGTCAGCTGGTTTGGCCTTAAGGGCGGTGAACCACTTCTACGCAAGGATATTTTTGAAATAGTTAGTTACGCAAAAAGTAAAGGCCTCAATGTGTGCCTTTTAACTAATGGCTGCTTTGTTGACGGCGAGATATATGATAATCTTGTTAAGAATCAAGTTTGGGGCTCTGTTAGCATTGACGGCCCAGAAGAAATTAATGATCAACTACGAGGTAAAGGGTCATATCAGAAGGCTATAGCGGCAATTGAAAAGCTTTCAACGGGAAAAATTCTAAACGGTCTAGCTGCTGCTATAACTTCAATTAACTATAACAATTTAGATCATGTATGTGAATTAGCAGCGAAATATCATGCAAATTTTGTTTGGTTTAACCATTTAGTGCCTAGTGGTCGAGCAAAAGATCAAGCTGAAGATTTAAGTCCTACACCCGAGCAGTTAGAAGAAGCCTTAAACAAGATTTGGGATTTATCAGTAAAATATGAGGGCATATTTGATATACATGTACACTGTCCCCATTTTGCACGGGTTGTAAAACAACGTAACATACCAAACTTTGATGAATGGTACGAAAACAAATTTCATGGCAAATGTACCTATTTCGCGTTTGGAGGCTACATTAGCATAATTGAAAATGGCAACTTGATTCCCTGTTTCTATACAGATCTTCGTCCAATGGAACCTATGAATATAGGAAACATTCGAAATGATAAACCTCTACTAAAAGTTTGGGAGGAAATGAAAGTTTCACCTTACTATAGTAGTTTTAGGGATAGAGCCATTCTAAAAGGTAAATGTAGTGTTTGCGAATACCGAGACATCTGCGGCGGATGCAGAAACCGAGCATATGCCTTAACAGGAGACATTTATGGACAAGACGATGCATGCGCATACATACCAAAAGTCATGCGTAAAAGCTCACCATAACAAAAGAGAGGAGTAACAATTTTTACTCCATTTTCCGTCTGTTACAGCGATTTGTCAATCACTTTTTTATCGATAAGCAACATGACAATAACAAAAGATAGTTTTGTAAGAAAATATGTTTTCAGCTCTCAAGTCAGTTTTCAGCTTGGGAGAGAAGTAATAGAAACGTTATTATTGTAACAAAGGCATTCTAAAAACAATCAAGGAGATACAAATGAAAAACTCTGCGACTGAACAATCAGGTGTCTATGATTTAAGAACAAATTGGCCGCCTTATACTTACAGAGATTACCCAGAGATTAAGCCTGAAGCATATAAGGCTTTTTTGGATTTTTTAGATACAGAAAACACGTCAAACCGTTTAATGGAGTTACAGCCGTGGGTATCCATCTGTGACTCTAGATGCTCCTTCTGTTATTTTCCAACCACTGCTACAAGTAAAGCACGTATAGAGCCATATCTTGTAGCGTTAAAAAAAGAGTTAGACATGTACGCGAAAACTCGATATCTGCAAACAAGCGTTTTTGACGAAATAGTTCTAGGTGGCGGAACACCAAGCGTTTTAACCGCTGAACAAATGATTGACCTAATTGAATACTGTAAAGCACACTTCAATGTAACAGATGAGTATTTCATAAAAGTTACAGGGTCATCAAAAAGTTTTGACCGCCACAAAATCGTGAAACTTGCCGAATACGGTACATTCCAAATGGATATGGGCGCTCAAACTTTTGATAACGACTTACGGAAAGCATTCTGTCTACCTGATCCAGCAGAACAAGTTGAAGAGGCAATAAAACTTGCACGTAAACTAGGTATGTGTGTTTGTGCAGACATTCTCTACAATCTCCCAGGTCAAACTATGCAAGCATGGGAAAACACGCTTAAAAAATGCATTGACTTAGACATTGAAGTTGATGTCTACGCGTTAGAAGTTGTTCCAGGCACCATATTAGATATGCAGATAAAAGCAGGTAAAATGCCGCCTCCAGGTAACGTAGAGCAAGAGACGCAAATGTACTTAAAAGCATACGAAATGTTAACCGATGCAGGATACAAAGCCGTCGGACATGATAGATTCTCCCGTGAACCGTGGCATTTCAAAGAATCCTGTCTTAACGGTTGGCCATTTGCGGCACAGTTAACAACTGGCGCAGGTTGCTTTATGGGTTACTTTGAAGAGTTTTCGTACTCCAACATTGAAGACATTAACCAATACATGGATGCTGTAAACGCAGGCAGATTACCAATCAACAAAATCAGCGAGTCCACACCTGAGGAAATGATGCGTAAAGTAATGACACGACTCTATCTACGCTTACCAGTTGATAAAATCGAATTCAAAAAGAAATTTGACAAAAACCCCGAAGACGTCTTTGGTCCACAACTAAAACGGCTCGTCGAAAAAGACTTGTTAACAATTGATGACAAAGAAATCAAAATCACCAAACTAGGTGACATCTGGAAAGGCAATATAGCATGGGAATTTGCAGATAACCCACGCGCCAAAAACATGCTCAAATAACACGCCTCAGCATCATCATTTTTTATTTATTTATTTTTATTATTTTTCAAGCCATACGCAGTATGGTTAACCTTCACAAGTCGCTAAAAAATACTCTAATCACTTAAAAACCGTAAAATCTCAAAATTTTTCTGAAAAATGATTAAACACGGGTTACATAATCTCCTTATGCACTTGTTAGAAAATGATTAAATAAAAATCGAAATCAAAAATAAAACCCTTATTTTAACCATATAAAACCGTATGAGGTTAAAAGCAAGAATTTAGAATAACACTATAAAACATAAACATTGCTAAACACCGCATTTTTCAGAGTAGCGACTTTGATAGAGAAAACAAGAGAGTTATTACGGAGCTAACAATTTTTTTAATTCGTCTACGAGTTTTTGATTGTCTTTATCTGAACGTACTGTGACGCGGAAGTATGTGTTATCTAAACCTACAAAGGTGCAGCAATCTCGGATTAGCATACACATTTTGGCGAGTTCCTCTTTAATTTTTGTGGAAGTTAGATTTTTTGACGTTATTTTTACAAGTAAAAAGTTTGTATCAGAGGGGAAAACTTGCAAACCGGGAATTGCGCCAAGTTGTTTTGCAAAATTTATACGTTCTTGGTTGATTGTTTGTTTGGTTTTCTCTATGAACTCTTTATCACTAAAAGCAGCTAAAGTAACAAAACCAGCAAGACTGTTTATACTCCAAGGTTGTCGTACATCTAGTAATTTGTCAATTAAACTTTTAGCGGCAACACCATAACCAAAACGTATACCGGGCATACCGTAAAATTTGGTTACAGAACGAATAACAAACAGATTACTATATTTGTTTACGTAGCCAGCCATTGTTTCAGTTAGTTCTTTGTTAGTGAATTCAATATAGTTTTCATCTATGCTAAAAATTACATCTTTTTTTTGGCAGTACTCCACAAGATCAAGAATTTCGTCTTTAAGATACAGTCTACCCGACGGGCTATGGGGATTGCATATGGAAACGATTTTAGTATCATGGGTTATAGCTTTTTTGATTTTTTCGTTTTCCATGCTAAAATCAGGAGGTAATTGTACGTAAATTGTTTGTCCACCTAAGCGTAGTGCAGCTTTTTCATATTCAGTAAATGAGGGTACGGGCACTACTGCGTTAAAGTTAGTTTTTGAGAAAATTTCAGTAATCATGTAAATAAGTTCAATTGACCCATTGCCTAGTATGATATTGTCGGCAGTTACACTTGGTTGATTGACATATTCAGCTATACGTTTGCATAATTCGACAGGGTTAGGGTCAGGATAGAAACGGATCAATTTAGCGTTTTCTTTTACGGCTTCTAAAGCCTTTGGTGAAGGCCCAAGATGGTTTATAGGTCCGCTAAAATCAAGTGCTTCTTCTATGGGGATATTGTATTTTCGGGCAAATCCCCAAACGTCTCCGCCATGGCTTACAAATCTGCGTTCTCTACACTCTGTATTGGTCAACTTTTTTTTCCTCCATCAGACTTGAAAGTTTTTTCTCTACTTGTAAATGCGCTTTATAATGCGCGTTATATTGATTAACTATTTTGTATAGCCAGTAAATTACTCCAAAGCCTAATGTCACTATAGTAAGTATTACGTATGTTTTTATGGGTATCGTCTGTGTCATAAATATGCGTTCTGGGAAAACTTGAGCAAGAAATTTTTCCTGTTCAGCTTCATGTAAAACTAGGTCTTTGGATAGTAAATATGTTATTATAAAAACTGGAAAAACTAGGAGAATCGCGGCGGTCCAAATTTTTGCGTTTATCTCACGCTGTTGATGATTTGTTTTTGGTACTGTTTTATTTTGACTTTGCAAATAGTTTGTTACTTGTTCTCGGATGAGTTCTTCTTTTTTGAAGTGTCGATTTCTGTTTTCAATTAAACGATAAATCATGGGAAAAAATGCTACGCCAAATGTGACTATGGCACTTAAGAACCACATGGAAAACCAGACTTTTCGGTCACTTACAAGTGAAGTAAATTTTTGAGATTCCATGTAATCATCAATTCATCCAAATTGTTTGATATAATGTTGGAGTAGCCAAACTTTATAAGCTCTTCCATTTAGGTCTATAAGTATATGAGTCATAGTCAAATGATGATTTCCATTATCATTCCATTGTACAATGAAGAACAAACCATAGGGAACGTAATTGAGCGTGTTCAAACGGTCATGAAGCAAATTGGTTTAAAATATGAAATTATAGTGGTTGATGATCATTCCTTTGATAATTCTCTTGTTGTTGCTAAGAGATATCCAGTACGGCTATACAGTTTAATAGTGCATGTAGGAAAGGGCGGAGGGTTACGGGCAGGATTTACTAAGGCTAAAGGTGACGTGATCGTAACAATTGACTCAGATGGGTCACATCTTCCCGAAGAGTTGCCAGGACTGCTTTGCCCTGTTTTGAACAATCAGGCAGATCTTGTTATTGGCTCGCGATATCTATGTCAAAAAAATGCAGTAGCTAAGAAACTGAACATGTTTGGTGTTAAAGTTTTTAATTCCATTATTCAAATGTTTACAGGCGTACGCGTTACGGATTCTCAGTCAGGATATAGAGTGATGAAACGAAAAGTTCTTGATGTGCAACATTTAAAATCGTGTGGATATGAAATTGAAACAGAAATGTTAGTGAAAACTGCTAAAAGCCGTTATCGAGTGTTTGAAGTGCCGATAAGTTTTGAGCAACGCACATATGGCGTATCAGGTATTGACTACTTGCATGATGTTTTTAGGATATTTGTTGCTATAATTTCAGCTTGGTTAAGGAAGGTGTAAGTTTGCCTGACGCTTTACCTAAAATTTCGGTGATTGTATCTTCAATGAACAATGAGGAGACAATTGAGGAATGCATACAGGCGTTGTTGGGACAGAATTATCCGCAGAATCATTTAGAAATTATTTTAGTAGATGGCGGCTCAAAAGATAAAACAGTACAAATTGCCAAAAAATATCCGATTAAAATTTATCAAGTTGCTCTAAATTGTCCTGCAGCATATAATTATGCACAAAAACTTGCGTGTCACCCAATTTTGGGTTTTGTAGACTCTGATGCTAAAGTTGAAGAGAATTGGTTAAAAAAACTGGTCTCACGTATAGACGAGCCAGATGTTGGAGGAGTTAGTGGCTCTATTGATACATGGAATACCAATAATCTCTGGGCAAGAAGCATAGGGTATGAATTGAAGACACGTTACCGTCGTATTGGCAGATATACTAAACGTATAGCAACTATGAATTTATTACTTAAACGCTCCGTTCTTGAAGAAGTGGGAGGTTGGGCAGAAAACATGCCAAGCCAATACGACACAGAATTCGGCCACAGATTAACTTTAAAAGGCTATAAAATTGCTTATGAAAAAACCTCAGTGTGCTATCATTTTAATAGACCCACGCTTCAAAAGTTTTACCGACAACAACTTCAATATGGTAAAAACACCTTACGACTATACTTAAAACATAACAATTTGGCACATGGTGACGAAATTACAGATATAGGTATGAACATTCAACCAATTTGGCTTTTAGCCATAGTGACTAGTTTCTTGTTAGGTGCAGTGCCATTACTGCGACCTTTATGGTACTTGACAGGTGCCATGTTTTTTGTTTTGCTGATCTACTATGTTTATTTGGCAGGAAAAATTACTGTTGAATTCAAAGATAAAACAGCAATGTGCCTTATCATTCTTTACTATGTACGTTCTGCAGCATGGTTTAATGGCGCAATAATTACAACTATATCGTATCTTAGAGGTAAACTCTATGAATAATCAAAACATCTGCTTTGTCTCACCTGAATACTGGCCACTTGCCGGTGGCACAGGAGCATATATTTATTATCTTTCCAACGAGTTAATGAAAAACCGTTACAACATAAGCATCGTAACTGGAGCAAATCAAAATTTTGACGTCCAAGTTAATAATCAACTTAGGGTATATTTTCAAAAAATTCCAAAAATACCTATAATAAAATCATTTATGCTAGCAGAGGCCAGCTACCGAAAACTTAACAGCATTCGTAATTCCACAAATATTGACATTACTCATCCACAGTTACCATTGACACCTAGCTTTGCAGTTCCACCTCATTTTGGAAAAAATCTAGTCTGCACAGTTCACTCCACCTGGAAAGGCGAAGCAGAGGCTATAAGTACTGAGCCCTATAGTCGCTTAAATGCAAATGAGAAATTTCTTGCAAGTTTTAACTGGTTTTTACGCTTCTTTGAAGTAGGAATGATCAAACGGGCCGACAAGGTCATTGCTGTTAGTGACTTTACACGTCAAGAACTAAAAAAATATTACAACATACCTGAAAACCGTATACGTGTCATCCACAATGGCGTAGACACACACAAATTTCAACCTGCGAAAGATAAACAGAAAATAAAGGCTGAAATTGGATTAAACCCAGATGATACAGTAATTCTTTCAGTAGGCAGATTATACGCTAGAAAAGGCCTCTTTACGTTAATTGAAGCTATGCCATTAATAGTTAAACAATTTAAACGCGCCAAATTTGTCATTAGCGGCAAAGGCCAAAGTGATGAAATGGCAAAACTATATGCTCATGCAGAACGCTTAGGGGTTAGAGACAACATAATTTTTACGGGTTACTATCCTGACGAAAAATTGCCTAAACTTTATCAAGCCGCAGACGTCTTTGCATTTTCAACTTTTTATGAGCATCACCCCTTTGCAGTACTTGAAGCCCTTGCAACAGGATTACCAGTAGTTACAACAACTGTGGGAGGAATTGCTGAGACAATTAAAACAGGCAAAAACGGTTTGTTAGTAAAACCCGCTAATTCAAAACAGTTCTCCGAGGCCCTCTTGTATTTACTTGAACATCAAACAGAAGCAGCCGAAATGGGCATAAAAGCCCGCAAAACCATTGTTGAACAATACGACTGGAGCATCTTAGTAAAAGAGACCATGCAAGTCTATGAAAAAGTTTCCAAATAACACTAATTTTGTTCTTTAACGGGTTTACCTCTGTAGGTCATAGTGATTTTTTGAAATAGTTGCACTATATCTAGAGAGCAAAACAACAATTTAGTGAGATACTCATGTTGGTAGATAATTATTTGGGCTTTAACGGGTAAATCAATACACGGAGACTCGAACCGTCGAGCAACCGTGGGAACAGGCACGCCTTCCTCTTTAATGTTAATTTCGAGCAATCCAGTTTTTCGAGCGATATAATTTAGATAAGTGTTTTCCCAGTTGAGCTTCATGATTTTTGTGGCTACAATATCTAATGCGAGAGCATCAACACTAGTTAACAAGAGATTCATTTTAACAGGTTTGCCTTTAGTTGGCCCATTTCCTTCAATACCTGTGCGTGCGTCCATTATTGTTAAAGCGGGTTTAAACAGTGTGTATAAGTGATAGAAAACCTCTGGCAAATATGGATGCAAATAAATACGTTTATTGCTAGGTATGCAACCAAACAGATTTTTAATTGCACCACTATAAGCCATGAATTCATGTGTTTTCATTAAGGGTAAATCGATCACAGCATCAGCGTTCAATATTGTTTTAGGTAAAAACAATCGTTTTACCGAAGTTTTGTTTCCAAAGTTTACTTCAACTATTTTGTCCTCTGAGAGATTAATTACGGTTCCACCTGCTTTTTCAACGGCTTTTTTCATACCTGTTTTATTAAAAGCTGTCCAACAGGGATAGTTAAAACCGTTAGATTCCCCTACTGCTATTATAACTTCACTGTTTTTATTACGCAGCAAACCAATTAATTGACTGGTTAACTCTGGATCTGTAACTACACCGGGCAAGTATTCGGGGTGACTTAAGTTGGGTTTAATGAAAATTTGTTTTTTACCCTGCAAGTTTGCGTTGGCAACGGCTTCTTTTAAAATATCATTTATGGAAGTGTCTTTTGCACTGTAGACTTTAACGGGGGTTACGGTTTTTGTTGTCATTTGTTTTTTTCTCCCATAATGCAGCCGGGGTCACCGTTGAGGGTGTCACCGTTGTTATACGCAGCTGATCTAGCTCTGCAGCCTCCGCAGATGTATTTGTATGTACATTTACTACAGGATCCTTTCAAGTTAGAGCGGTTACGAAAAGCGTTAAATAAGGGTGCGTTGAGCCAAATATCTTTAAATGCTCGGGTTTTTAGATTACCAACATTTGTGGGTAAAAATACGCAAGGACGTATGTCACCTTGGGGAGAAATTGAACAGTAAAGTCTACCTGCACCGCAGCCTCCTATAAACTCGCCTAGAGGTACAGCTTTTTTGGTTACTTTTACGGTTTGCATATGTGCTAAAGCCATAGTGACCTCACCTGTGCCTGAGACTCCTTGACATTGAGCTGCGACACGCGCCAGTTGAGGTGCAGTGGCCAAAATTGTGGTTTTACAACCAGAGGACATACGATTTAGCAGATACCTCATAACTTCTTCACGTTCTTGAGGTGAGAGATCTTGGTCTACGTGATTTTTACCACGCCCAGCTGGAATAAAATTGAAATAGGTAAATCGTTCTACTTCCAATTGTTCAGCTAAGTCAATAATACCCGGCAATTCGGTTAGATTATTTTTGCCCACTGTTGTAGCTATACAAGTACAAATATCGGCTTCAACACAATTTTTAAGACCAACAAGTGTTTTTTCAAATGCCCCGTTAATTCCTCGAAAGTCATCATGTGTCTTAGCGGTTGCACCATCGATACTTATGTCCACATAGTTAACTTTTGCTTCTTTGAGTTTTTGCACGTTTTCTTTAGTAAGTAAAGTACCATTTGATGCAAGAGAAACATATAATCCACGATCAGCTGCATAACGAGCTATTTGGAAAAAGTCTTTACGAGTTAAAGGTTCTCCACCGCTAAACGCTAAAGCAGTAACATGTGCATCAGCAAGTTGATCTACAACAGCTAACGCCTGCTGAGTAGTTAATTCTTCCTCTTCAACCTCACCACTATTTGAATAACAATGCTTACAACGCAAATTACATTTGTGTGTAAAATCCCAAACTACTAGAAAGGGTGCACAAAGTGCCATAGGTTTTTTAATACCAAAATGCTCAAAAGACTCTACAAGATTTAGCACAGCATTTCGAGCGTACTTGTCTGTTAATAATTGTTCTACTTTTACTCGTTTAAAACCTAGAGCTTTTCGTAAAAACTCTATCCAAAACGCGATGACCTTATTATAAATAGAACTACACGCCTCACACTGACTACGGGTTTTTTTACCGTAATCATCCAACGCAGCCTCAAGAACACTACGTCCACATTTATTGCATTTACGAAGAGATAATCGAAGCATCTTTTTAGTCATAGGCATGCTAACGATAGCATTCCAGAAAGTATCATAGCTAAGTATGCTCATACAAGCGTTCTCCTATCTCAAGTAAATACTTGTATGTAGAGATGTTAAATATTTCCCTATAAACACGTATCTTACTGCACTACAGTTTTGTAGATACGTTTAAACAAATGAAAAACAGTCTCACCAAAGCATGGACATAGAGTTGAATGCATGCATGTTATTTTTCAAAAAAGTAAGAAGAAGAAAACTTTGAGTGCGATAACAAATAACGAGTTAAACATTCTTCACTAATTTTCTCCTAAGGATCAGTTAACAAATAACTCTGACAAAAGTTTGACAGAAAATGATATTTTCCAAAAATGTCAGAGTGCCCTGCTCTTAAGTGTTAATTTACTTTTGAACTGATTTTTCCGTGGTATATTCCAATTTTGTGTGTTAAAAAGCTAGTTTTGTGTTTTGCAACGCTTTTCTAAGGGTATCTCCGATAATGGCTCCGACAATCCACGAGATAATAAAAAAAGATATACGAAAAAATGTCGGTAGAGGACCTATGAGTACTGTAACGATAACTAACAGTATGCTTGCAAAGAAAAAACCCAAAGCAGCTGCCATTAGTATCCTACCATCAGTGGTTAAAGTATTTAATCTGTCGCGTCTGAATTTGCTATCATAGACTTTGATATTGGATTTGCGCATAATATGTCGTAACACAAAGATAATGATAAGTCCAGAAATAAATGATATTAGTGCAAAAAGAAGGTTATAATCTACACGGGTAAAATAGTAAACAAGCGCCATAAGCACTAAAGTAGCGACCAACTCAACTACAAAACCAATACCTTTATTCATATTCAAATTCAGTCTAACACCCATTGAGCATCTTTTCAGAAAAAGACATATATATATTGGTAAAAGCTAAACATTAGTACGATTAATTTACGCATATCTTTAGCAAGATAAGGCAATATTGCACATAGTTTTTATGTAGCACTAAACAGATACGTATTCAATTAAAAATTGCTCTTGAATAAGTTATAGCAGCCATTACAATAACGTCATAAATATCCATAACACAAGGTGAAAGTTAAAAATTATTTAGTAACAGCCCCTAAACTGATCTTATGGGCTTAAAGTTAAAAGGGTTATATTACAAAAACGCGGATGCAATTATGTGTGATAAATAAAATACATAAAAAATTAAACTCCAAAAAAAGAGCTAACTAAAACCATATTTTAGTTGAGAACTGTATACACACCGGTTGGCTAGTAGTGTTTGAGCTATTTGCAGTTCTTTAGGTGTGTTGACGTTTATTGCTAGTTCGGGTTGGTCAAGTAAAAAGATTTCTTGATCTAGCCATTCATCGTCGTATCGTTTGCTGCCGTCAATTACGTTAATTCCTGTCGGTACAACATCTTTGTTTCTCATTTTAAATGAGTATTCAACACTCATTCCCATTTTGATTTTTGTTTCAATAGGTATTGCGACTGTTAGTGCAGGCTTGCCACAGTTTTCATAACGATTAATTATTTGGTCTATGATTTCTCCGGTTATTAATGGCAAATCTGCGGCTATAGCAAGAAAAACACCTAGTTTGAGGGTTTGAGTAGCGTATCCCATGTCTGAGACATAATCTTTTCCAGGGGTTACTGTGATTTTTGCAGGGAATTTTTCTATGAATTTAGCGGTTTTTGGGGTTTGCTGGGTTACTGCGACATATATGTTATCGATTTTTTTGGCGTTTTTTAGGGCGTCAAATACGTATTTGATAACAGGTGTGCCACAGATTTCTATGAGGGGTTTTTCTTGTAAAGTACTCATACGTGTACCTTTACCGCCGGCCATAACTAGTGCGGAAACAGTCATATGGTCATTAGCACTCCTAAGAATAGTACAAATGTTATTGCTCTTGAAATTTCATTTGTTGCGCCTATGATATCGCCTGAGACGCCGCCAAACACTTTCTCAGCTACTTTTGCCATTATACCTGCAAGAGGAATGTTAGCAAATATTATACCAATGCTTAAAAGACCATAAACTGGGTTAACTGCTAAGGTAAATAATACAAAAGCAATTATTGCTGAAATGATATATGTAATTATGTTTAGTTTCTTTTTAGCTTTCTTTAAGAACATGGAGCCTAAGCCTTTGTGGGTGGGTTTTCCAATCCATACAAGGGTTACCATTGCAAGTTTAGCTGCAACTTCTGCTGAAATAATAACGGCAAATATTAACAAATGGTTCGTAAAGAGGGGAACTATTAGAAATAGCCCTAAAAAGGCTATGAATTCTATAATTATAGCAAATATTGCTCCAGAATAGTTCACTGTCCAAGCGTGAGCGGCCATTTTTCGGTCATGCTCATTTCGAAAACCTAAAGCGTTGCCAAGGTCTATTAAACCGTCAAAATGTTGAAGTCCCGTTATAACCAGTAGAAACGCTACAGTCATAGCTGCCGTCGCAAATTTTGCTAAAAAGTCAACAGGTAAAGTTATGAAACTGTTAAGGCTGTTTAACAAGATTTGGAGGATAAAGTTGCTAGTGATAAAGTATGCACTAGCCATAAGACCTATGAAACTGCCTATCAATGGGAAAAGGTACATGTTTTCTGCTGAAGTGAAAACAAAGTCTTCTTTTCCACCTACAGGGATTACAGTAAGGAATGCAAGCAAATCCCTAAAGGTTTTTATAGTTTTTGCAGGCGACATATAACTAACAGTAGGTAATAGGTAATATAGGCTTTGTCGTGATTAAAATGGCAGAATTTAATGATAAAAAAGTGATGGTTACAGGTGGCGCTGGTTTTATTGGTTTTCACTTATCTAAGGCCCTCACCAGTTTAACAAATAATTTAACAATATATGACAATTTATCAAGTGGAAAAATAGAAAACGTACAGGATGTGCCTGCAGCAAAATTTGTTAAAGGCGATATTTTGGATCTTAAAACATTGCTCACTCAAGAGAAAATGGACGTAATTTATCATTTAGCTGCTCAAGTTGTAGTGCCCTACTCTATGGAAAACCCCATGGAAGATTTTGACACAAACGCTAAAGGCACACTATGTGTTCTTGAAAAGGCACGTAAAGACGATGCTAAAGTGGTTTTTGCTTCTAGCGCAGCGGTGTATGGTAATCCGTCTGTGTTTCCTACACCTGAAAGTTATGGTTTTCATCCGTTCTCCTGCTATGGTTTATCCAAAGTTGTCGGCGAAGAATATTGTCAGATGTATCGTGAACAGTACGGTCTTGACATTGTAATAACTCGTTTTGCTAACGTTTATGGCTCTAGATGTCATGGTGTAATTCACGATTTTTTGGACAAGCTTGTTAAAAATCCTGAAAAGTTAGAAATTATTGGCACAGGTCAACAATGCCGAGATTTTGTACACGTCTCTGACGTGGTAAATGCACTAGTTAAAGTTGGAACCATGAACTCTGTTACAGGTGAAGTGTATAATCTTGGGTTTGGAAAAACAGTTTCTATTTTAGAGCTATCTAAGATGATGTTAACAATCATGGGACTTCAGGATAAAACTGTTGTAACCACAACAAATGTTTCATGGCATGGAGATGTGACCAAAATATGGTTTGACGTAACTAAAGCAAAGAAAGAGTTAAATTGGAATCCAAAGGTATCTCTTGAAGATAACATAAAAGAGATCATTGCTGAGAGGAACCTAATTAGATGAGTACATCACCCGTTAAAGGATTTGTTGCACTTCTAAGAATGCCATATTGGCTGATGACTGGCGGTTTATCACTGCTCACAGCATTTGCCATAACCAAAGGCATGCTTGCTCCTGAGCAGATGGTACTAATTTTTTTATCTATGGCATTTATCACTAGTGCCGGTTTTGCTATAAACGATTTTTTTGACCGTGAAAGTGACGCGGTAATAAAGCCTAAGCGTCCAATTCCTTCGGGTGCTTTAACTCTTAAACAGGTAATAGTTATCTCAAGTGTACTTTTCGCTGTTGGCCTAATTATGGCCTATCTCATCAGTTGGCTGGGTTTTGCAATTATTGCCATAGACTCAGTTCTGCTGCTTTTCTATTCTTACCTTGTGAAACGAAAATCAGGGTTTGCCGCAAATATTCTTGTTGGCATTTTAACTGGAACTGCTTTCATGTATGGTGGAGCAGCTGTAATAGCTGCAGGTGCAGCGTTTTCAGAGGTAATGCTTGTTACATTAAGTCTCTATCCAATAGCTTTTGGCACAATTGGTGGAAACGTTCTAAGAGACATTCTAAGTTTAGAGGGAGATACAAAAGTAGGTTACCCCACATTACCTCAAAAAATTGGCAGCATCGGTGCAGCTAAAGTTGGTGCTTTATTTTTTATGCTAACAGGTCTTCTTGCACCCTTACCCTATTTTATTGGAAAGATTGCAAAATACGTAGGCTTTGCCAATGTAACTGGCTTTTCAATATTTTATCTGCCGTTTATTTTAATGTGGAGTGTGTTACTAATTTACTCATCAATTCGTCTTGCAACAGCAGCCTCTACAATACAAAATGTTCGTAAATATGAACGAGTAGTAACTATGTCTATGATTTTACTGCCTTTAGCTTTGATTGTTGAAGCAATAGTTGGAATACTACTATGAGTGAAACTAAAAGCATCTGCCCAAAATGTCAGAAAAAAATTGATGCAAAACTACACAAACTTGACGATCAAATAAAAATTACCAAACAATGCGAAGAGCATGGCGAATTTAAAGCTATACACTGGCAGAGTACACCAATTTTTGATCACATGCAAAAATATGACCAATTTCAATACTTAGGAGATCTTAATGCACCAAAAAATCCTGAAGGCTGCCCCTATGTCTGTGAAACCTGCAAAAATCATGCCTCTGGAACAGTTATAGGCGTAATTGATGTAACAAAACGTTGCAATTTTAAATGTGCCGTTTGTTTCTCAACGTTTCCCAATCAAGAACAGGAAGATTATGAGCCAACTAAAGAAGCGTTAATAGACATGTTAGAGTTTGCCGCAAAAGCAAACCCAAAACCTCCAGCAATTCTTTTTTCAGGTGGCGAACCACTTGAACGAGAAGATATGCCAGAGATCATAGCTGCTGCTCACCGATTAAAATTTATGACTATCCTAGCGACTAATGGCACTCATCTTGTTGACACACCGGGTTTAGCTAAAGAGCTTAAAGAAAAAGGGTTAAACATTGTCTATCTGTCCTTTGATAGTTTTAATGAAGCTTTCAATAAAAAAGTTCGCGGTTTACCTTTGGTAGATATTAAACTAAAAGCTATCCAAGTTTGTCGTGAACATGATATGGAAGTTATTCTAGTTAACACTTTAATGAAAAGTCTAAATGACAACGAGGTCGGTGACATGATAAGGTTTGCAGCCAAAAACACGGACATCGTAAGAGGCTTAATTTTTCAACCAATTGCTTTCACGGGCAGAGCAACGGAGAATCCATTTCGCGAAAATTTCCGTGAATGGAATTTTGCCGAAGACGTAGAAAAACAAACAAATGGAGAAATAAAAACAACTGATCTGTTTCCAATGTCAGTTATGACGTCTCCTATTAAAATAATGCGCAAATTTATGCAGAAGCCTTGGCCTCTATTTAGCTGTAGTCCCCAATGCGGCATTGTAAACTGGGTCTACGTATCCAAAAATGGTAAAATGTTTCCAATTAACCAGTTTATAAATTTTGACAAGTTTTTCAATTACATCCGTAAAACTGCTGAAAACGCGGAGTCAAAAGGCAAAATATCTCTTCTTTCTTCACTTTTCATGGGAGCCATGCTATCAATGCGCATGTTAACAGTAACAAAAGAAGTAGGCACATTTACATTGTTAAACAGTATTTTGCGCATGCATATCGCGCCTTCTTATGCGTCATTGGGAAAAATACGTCGGAAAATTTTCTTGCTAGGTTGTATGGCTTTTATGGATTCCTACAATTTTGACGTAAACCGTGTACGCCGATGCGTAGTTCACTATATCACACCTGACAAAAAAATCATCCCCTTCTGCGCGTATAACAATGTTCACAGAGTGCAAATTGAAAATGAGTACATTGAACGCCAACAAAAAAATAAAAGTAACAGCAGATAAAAAAGCAGTTTAGTCGGTATTGGCAGTAGCTACATCAACATGTAAGAGACAAAAATTATCAGTATAGCTATAATTTACATCATTTTTAACGTAGAGTTCAAACACAATACTATATTTTCCCTCTTCGTTGATGGTTAAAGGTATTTGGTTATTCCAAGTGTGTTCATTGTTTAATGTGAACTCGTATGTTTTATAGGCTGGAGCGTCAACAGGAAATATGAAAGTGTTGTGGACAATTTTTACTTGAACTTGATACTCTTGTGTTGCGTGCATGTTATTTGTAACAACAAGTGGAATGGTAAAGGTATTGTTTTTGTTTATGATAAGAGTTTCTATATAGTTAACTGCTTGATTTTGGTTGTCAAGCAGGTACATTACGTGGTAACCGGGGGGTTTAATTATATTTGCAATGAGATATCCGCCTACCATACAACAAATAAGAATAAGTGCAATAGCTACCGCCGTATGTGCTTTATCAAGTTTTATTGTAACTGTCGAGTTGTCGTTTTCCATAGATTTCACTTGTTTACTATACCTTTTATCATTGTAGTAAATATCTCTATGGTTGACTTGAATTTTTGTAATTTAGGCTTGCCATATTTACGGATTTTATAGGTGCTTTTTATTTCAACCATTTTATAATTTTTCTTTTTAAATTTAATTAGCATCTCTGTGGCAAAGGCCATGTCACTTTCAACGAGACGCACGTTGTCTATAGCCTCATGGGATATAGCTCTAAAACCTGATTGAGTATCGCTTAAATATTGACTATAAAGAAAGTCAAAGCAGAAAGTGATTACTTTGTTTCCAACAAAGTTGAAAAAACCCATAGCTTTATTTGGATCATACATGCGTGAAGCTAAAACTAAGTCAGCGTTTTCTTGAACTAATTTATCAAGCATAAGACCTATATGTTTTACCTCATATGTG
Organism: Candidatus Bathycorpusculum sp.; assembly: GCA_009787585.1. Classification (GTDB taxonomy): domain Archaea; phylum Thermoproteota; class Bathyarchaeia; order Bathyarchaeales; family Bathycorpusculaceae; genus Bathycorpusculum; species Bathycorpusculum acidaminoxidans. The sequence goes on from WQSY01000001.1 coordinate 42,449, forward strand.
CCATCGCCGTCAACCATTATGATAACATTGCCTTTTGCGTTTTCCATACCTGTTTTTAAAGCTCGACCATAACCTCGTCTAGGTTCAGTTATTAGTCTACAAAAGTTTGTGCTTTTTACGATGTCTTGTGTGCCGTCGGTAGAGTTGCCGTCCACAACAATAATTTCGTTAGGATAAGTTAATTCTTCATGGATTGTAGTTACAGCTTCCAGTATATTGCCTGCTTCATTAAGTGTTGGAATTACTATAGATACTAGTTCTACCTTTCTAGTCATGCCAATCTTCCTATTGTTAAGATGATACTGTCTATGCTAACTTAAATAAGCTCTTCGTATACTTCAACAAGTCGCGCTACATTTTTGTCCCAGCTGTATTGTTCCTCAACAATTGCCCGCAGTTCATCTGTCTCTTTGTAAAGTTCTGCAAATTCAGCAATAGCGTCTGCTAACGCTTGAGGATTATTTGCGGGAACCAGTTTTCCAAAAGTTTTCACCATAATTTCATTTATACCTCCAACATTTGTAGCTATAACAGGCAAACCGCACGCCATAGCTTCTAGAGCCACCAAAGGTAGACCCTCACCTGATTTTGATGGCAAAACAAACAGGTCAGCAGCGTTGTAGTATAAGTGTAAGTCTTGGTCAGCAACAAATCCGGCTAGTTTAATGTTTTTTTCAAGACCTAATTGTTCTATTTGATTTTGAACACTTAACATGTCAGGACCTTTTCCGACAATTATAAAAACAAGGTTTTGTTTCTTTTTTACTACAATGTTTGCAGCGTCAATAAGCGTGTCAACACCGTTCTTGTAAACTAGTCTACGAACTGTTAGAACAACTTTGGCCTCTTTGGGAACACCAAGTTTTTTACGCATATCTACTTTAACGTTAGGTAAAGGCTTGAATCTGTTAAGGTCTACACCGTTATGGAGAACTTGGATTTTGTTTGGGTTTGCACCTAAGCTTAACACGTACTCTTTTGTTGCATTACTTACAGTTATTATTTTGTCAGCTTGTTTTAGGGTTTCTTTACCTACAGTTATGTCATTGACTTTTTCAACAAAATTGAAAATATTTTTGTAATCTATGAATGTATTGTGTTGAGTTAGGACAAATGGTTTTTCATAGTATTTCGCGAGTTTACCAGCTATAAGAGATGTTAAATATGGATGACCATGAGCGTGAATAATTTTGCTGTTTTTTATGTTTTTAGTAAATACGGAAAAACTAGGCATTGTTGGAATAGTGTAGGGTATGCCTAAACGAAAAGCCATATTCATAGATTCATAACATTCAACCTTTAATCCGTCATAAACGTATTTTTTAGGGGTTTGAATGCGATTTGTAACAATTTTAGGCTCAAAATTTTTTTGAAGAAGCCTTTTGCTTTGCTCATAAGTTACAATTTGTATTCCACCAACTGAGGGCAGAAACACGCTTGTAACAAGACATAACCGTATTTGACCCATAAAGCCCAACTGTATAAACTCCTCAATCACCAAAATATTATAATGTTATGGTAAAGTGAATCGTTTAATTACAGCAAAAATTATTAACAAATCAAACAGAGGCCATCATTATTTGAGTTGCCGACCTCCCACACCACATACGCACCGTTCAATATACAACATTCAACAACACAAACACAACATTACCATCACTATTATTGTACCATCCAAACATCCACGCTCTAGAATTGTTATTAAATAAAGTAACAGTAATGTAAATGATGCTCATAGAGCATACGTTATATCAAATGTGTCCCGTAGACTTATTTAGTAACGTTCCCTTAACTGAACCATTAGTAATCTATTTTTTAAGCCCACTTTGTTTTGCTTCTATAAGCCGCAGAGTCATCAATTCGCCTAGCACAGCTAAATCCTCCGTGGGTAAAAAATTTGCAGCCGACTCATCATATAGTATATTAGCGGCTGCCCCAAACTCGTCAGAAACATAGAGAATAACTGTCAAAGGAATACCCTTCAACGCTAAAAGTTCAACAGATGTATCCCCTAAACCCAAACGTTTACCACCCAAAAATTCTGCCGCTTCAAAAAGTAACTCAGAGTCTCCACCAAAGACCTGCTCAAGAGGCGTTATAGCCCTATTGATAAACGCGCCTTCATATGCATAACCACCCGGTAAATCCCTAAACTTAACGAGCCTACCAACTAAGGGTACCTGATTACCCATTGTATAATGAGTAAGCAACGGCGCAATAAGCTTCACAGCTAACTCTTCAGTCAACCGCTGCACTGAAGGATTAAAATCATCAATTATAGTGCCCTCTTCCAAATTTAGTGTGAAACCTAAAAACCGATAATAAACTACCCCTGTTAACTGCTGCAATCTTGTTTGAACTTGCTTCGTTACATTAAGCTTAAACACATAAATCAACAACTATCGTTTACGAAAATTATTTCACACTTATATTTGTTCTGTTTTTCAGGGCTTTGGGACAAAATTATTGGGTTTCTTTGTTTAGAGTTTTTTCATCTTCAGGCGTTAGTATGATATCTCTTGTATAGACTTCAGCATCATATATCTCTAAGAACTGTAGCACTTTTTCCAAATCAGATTCTTTCACAATAATAACACTACGTACCAACTTTATGTGTACAATATC
>WQSY01000002.1 GCA_009787585.1 Candidatus Bathycorpusculum sp.
CAATGTTTTATTGTAATATTTTGAAATTACTTTGGTGTGAAAAAGAAGTGGCTAAACTCGTCAAAAGCAATTTGCCCTTTTCGTTAAGTTAATGACATTGCGTTAGTGCTAGAATTTTTTGGAATGAATGAAAAAGCTGAGTATAGTGAAAGTGATTTAGAAACAGCCATAATTAGTAAACTACAAACTTTTTTGTTAGAGCTAGGAAAGGTTTCTTATTTGAAGCACGGCAAAAACGGTTCAGTTTTGATGAGAAGTCGTTCTTTGTGGACTTGGTTTTTTACAATTGGCTGTTGCAGTGTTATGTTGTTATTGATTTAAAGACTGGGGAGATGAAGCATCAGGATTTGGGTCAAATGTTGATGTATGTTAACTATTTTGATCGATACGTTAAGACAGAACATGAAAAGCCAACAATTGGAATTCTTTTATGTAAGGAGAAAGATGATAGTATAGTTGAGTTGACTTTGCCGGAAAACTCGAATATTTATGCTTCAGCATACAACCTTTATCTGCCGGATAAAAATTTGCTTCAGCAAAAACTCATTGAATGGACTCAAGAATTTGAAGAAAATCAACACATGTACAATGAAACTATTAAATGACCCGTTAAAAAATAGATATGACCTGTTTATTCATAAAAATATGGCAAAATACAAACGTTTAGAAGAAAAAAAGGGCTGTGATGGCGATATCTCCACTACTTTAAAGTTCAAACCCTGCCCTCGGCACCACAACACACTTTTACAATAAATGTGCCATATTTTTATTTACTATGAAATAAACGTGCGGCATCTTTAGACAAATTAGCATAAATACGTGGCTATATTTTATTACAAACTAACTTAATGTGATGCTCTTGTCATAGCAGGCAATATTTGAGTTCCATCTAACTGCACCCATAGCGGACGTGTTCTTTGAAGGTACATATACTTCTACCTGTTTGAGAGTTTTCACTTATGGAAATAAATGTGGATACAATGGTTTCCATAAGATTGTAAAATGTTAAAAACCAGATAAAATACATGTCACATCAATCAAAGAGATGAGTCAAAAAACGGCAAAACTATGAAAAAACCACAACATCTTTCTAAACGTGAGCACTCTCCAGTTTATTATTTTAAAAATCTCTGCCATGGCATCGCACAAAAAACTTTCATTCGTTTATCGTGTAGACGTGACCTCATTTTAGAAAAGGTTTATCACACCGATATTACTGTATGATAACATCAGGTTGAAGTGTACATGAACAAAAAATACATAGTTATAACCTCATTAGGAGATAATATTGATGTCTACAAATAGAGCAACAATAACAATAGCCGCTGCCGCCAGTTTAAAAAACGGGTTACCTGATCTAATCACAGCGTTTCAGCTCACTGGAAACACAGCTACAGTCATTAAGTATGGCGGTTCTATTGCTCTCGCCGAAGAGATAAAAACGGGTGATATAACCCCTGACGTCTTTTTGGCTGCCAGTGAGGATGCACTGGACGCCGCTGGGTCTGCTAAAGTTGATAACACAACCAAAGATTCATTTATTGCAAATTCTTTGGTACTGATTAAGAATATTACGGGAAAAACCGCTCTTACAGGGGTCACCAGTTTTGGAACCGTCACCTCGGGCAACATCGGAAGCGGACATATCTGGATTGCCGATCCAGATTTAGCTCCAGCTGGTGAATATGCAAAAGACGCATTCACTAGAACGAGTAATTGGAGCTATATATGGGACAAAGTCAAACCCGGTGCTGATAATACGCTTGGCTCTGACGTGCAGGACACTCTTACCAAACTTGTAGCCGATGACAACAAACCAACTCCCATCCCCGCAGTTGGTGTAGTCTATCGTTCAGACTATAAAAATCCACCGTCAATTCCACTTTCCAATGCCTTTTTCGTGAACTATGCACCATACGATACCAACGTACAAATCATTTACTATGCTGCAGCGTTGAAAAACACTTTAGGCGATATTAAGCCCGAAGCCGCGAGTTTTGTGAGCTTTCTAGTAGCTAACGCCACTACCTACTTTACGGTTGTCAAAGGTTTTCGGGCAACTAATTCAACAGCTCCAGATGAGGGTGACCCGATAAAATAGGAGATGAGAAATAAATGAAACATTTACTTAAAAACAAAGTATTAACGGTTCTATTCATGACCCTTACGCTTGCGCTTATTCTAGTCATGCCAACAGGCACCTTAACACCAACCAGTGTATATGCTGCAGAGTATCCCACTGAACCATCAACACAAGAATATCTTTCAGCACTTGAATCAAAGTTATCAACTTATCCGGGCGCTAACATTGACTGGTATTTGGCTAACCCTGACGCCGATGAATTTTATATTTCCACACCAGCAGAGCTATTCGGAATGGCATATCTTGTTAACACTGAAATAGAAGACCCGCCACTGTCAGGCTGGGTCTATAACGTTGCTTTTGAGGGAAAAACAATAAACCTCGTAAATGATATTGACCTCTCAACACTAAACCCCGCTTATACAAACCCCACCTATACGTATGGAGAACAATGGCGAGCAATGGGATGGGGATCTTATGATGAGCCCGATACCGGACCCGGCTCTCCCGGTTATGCACCTTTTAAGGGCACCTTGGACGGCAACGGCTATATCATAAGCGGTTTGGCAGACTACTCACTCTTTGGCCTTATCAAAAGTGCGACAATACAAAACCTCGCAACCTCTGGCACACTCACAACTAGAACAATAATTCGTGAACAACACCGCATAGCAGGTGTTGTCAATCAAGCGATAGACAGTAACCTCATCAACCTTAAAAGTGATGTTACACTGATATACAGCATGCTATCGCCCACCCCTGTGGGCGGCATTGTGGGTGAGGCTGTTGGCGATACCGTGATTATCGACTGCGAATTCAAAGGCACATTAGACAACACAAACCTTAATGCTGCACCAGTCGGTGGAATTATTGGTTCGGTTGGATCTGCGTATTTTGATGCTACTGTCACAGTAATAGATTGTGTTAACTACGCAGATTTAATAGCTGGACATAAGGGTGGTGGCATAGTGGGCGGCACAAGTGACCACCTCTATACCAAATCCCAAAACATTGTGATTGAAAACTGTGTAAACTACGGTGATATCACCGACGCTGGAACTGTTGACATTGCGGGATTCGCTACAGGCGGCATACTCGGTGCATCAAGCTGCCTATTTGATTCTGGTCCTATGAGTGTATCCATTGAAGATTGTGCTAATTACGGTACAATCAACGGAGGTATCCACTATGCTGGCGGTATCGCAGGTTATGTCCAGCAGGGTAACCTTCTAAGTATCATAAATAGCTACAATCGTGGTGATGTGACTTCTGCTTCCATTCGAGCAGTCGGCGGTATTATCGGTCGTGTTGATAATGCTGACGGTGCTTACATTGCCAATACATATGACACTGGAACTGTTAACGCAGGAAGCGGCACTAATGTTGGCGGCTTCATTGGCCTTATTAACGGAGGAACGGTTGATAGCGTTAACAACTATTACCTTGACACTTCAGCTTCAGGTGCCGTCAACTCTGAAACCTATACAGGCGTAACTGCAAAAACGTCTGCAGAAATGAAAGACCCCACTTTTGCTGCACAACTTGGCAACGCCTACACCCCAGTCACAGAAAACTATCCAGTTTTAACTTGGCAAACACAAACAAACACAACCACCACTGTTACATTAAACGGCAATACAAACATAGTTACAGGTAATGATGCTACATACACTGTTTCTGTTGGTAACGTAAACAAACTTGCAACAGTCACTTTGTGGTTTGAAGTCGATGACACATACCTTACAGGCAAAACCTTTAGCGGACTAAACGGGTTTAACCTACTTGGCAACATACAATGGACACAAAACGGCAACACCTGGATTGGCCGCGCTACACTCATCAACCTCGACAACAACGGCATAAGCAACAACAATGCCATAGACATCTTTGAAATGACATTCTCATCAAAAACAAATCAACTTGGAACTACAACTGTTAAACTAGTTAAGGCTGACTTGAGCGGCTACAACGATAACACAGACAAAGCCATCCTCATTGACTCCACCATAACAAACAACAGTGTGCATACATTAATAGAGCAATACTTTTCAAAATATGACATCAACAAAGACGGCAAAATAGACCAACTCGACCTCACCACAACACAACTATACTACATGGCAAAAGAAGGCGATGCAAACTGGAATACCGCAAAAGCCGCTGACCTCAACAACGATGGACGAATCGACATTGAAGACCTAATCCTCATACTTAACAACATCAACTGGTCTTCCCTCATTTTGTAAAAACAAACGGTATAGCATATGGAAATGATTCCACCATCACATAGAACAGTAGTTGTGGTGGTGGAATGTTTTCACACTTAAAAATAAAGGATGAATGGATGTATATGAAATATTTAAAACGTTATTCACGTTCTATTACAATATTGTTAGCAGTTTTTCTAGTGATGAATGTTATTCCTGTTTCGTTTGGTACTGCTCTTAATGATGATAGTGGTCAGGTGCAGGTGCCGTTGGTTGTTGATGTGTCTTATGCTGTTGCGGGAATAGAGTTTGCCTTTGAATACTCTTCAGGTCTTGAATTTGTTTCCTATGAGAAATCACCAGTTGTTTCCTCTGCCATAAATACGCCAGTTGTGGTGAGAGATGGGCGTACTTATTTGGGTTTTTACAATGTAGATAATAGGTATGTGCCTGAAAATGGCAAACTAGATTGCGGCCACCTAATTTTTAATCGCTCCAGCAATGATTCTCAAAGTGTCAAGCTGATAGAAATCAAGCTGGTGCAGATTATTGATAAAGACACTACACGCAGTACTCTTCTTGCTCCTGTAGAAATCAAAATATCCCCCGAGAGCAACACAGAAAATTCAACAACAAATACCAACAATAATAGTAGCAGTAATAATGGTGGTGATGGTGCTGTTTTGTCGTCGGGCACTAAAAGCTCGTCAATAGCTGCTGATGGCGATAGTGTTTCGTCATCTGATGCCAAAAACTCGCCAGTAAATAACGATGATAAGGGTATTTTGTCACCTGACAGCAAGGGTTCGTCTGTGGATGATTCAAAAGACGTGGGGTTATCAGTTAATTTTTGGGTTGTTGTTTTTGTGGTTTTGGTTGTTGTAATTTGTGGTGTTGGCGTTTTTGTTTTTCTAAAAAAACGTGTTAAAGCCTAAACAAGATAACCCTCCACCCATATTTTGGTCGTTTTAGTTTAGTTTGTAGATTTTTCCATTTGAAATCTATGTTCTCTTGTGTTAAAATCTGCTTATCAACAAAACGCTCAACATATTGAGAGTTTTAATAAGAGATCGATATGCCTAACAAGTTGCATCGTAGGAGTCAATTTTATAAGACTTTTCCAATTCGTACGACACTGTGGCACGAATTTCAACATCAAAAGTCAATTCGGAAAATTTAATCACACGAGTTATTTTTGTGCATTCAAAACTCTGCCCATATTTTCCGATTAATTATTGTGACAGTGTCGCAACAATCTGTTTACCCTACTTAACGTTCGCCACCCAATAAAATATGAGAAACATTTAGTAACAACTTGAAAAGATAGTAATACAGGAAGGCAGACATGAAATTTAGCGTAGTAGTTGAAAAAGACGAGGATAAATATTATGTTGCATCAGTTCCAGAATTACCTGGATGCCATACGCAAGCTAAAACCCTTGATGCCGTAATGGAACGAATAAAAGAAGCTATTCAAGCATACTTAGAAGTGGAAACTGACGATCTGAAAAACCGTAGATGTAATAAGTTGGTGGGTGTTTCGTTTGTTGAGGTTCACGCCTAAATGAGTTTAAACCCGCAATCAGCAAAGAAAATAATTAAGGCACTTACCAAAATAGATTTTAAAATTGTTCGAACCCATGGAAGCCACGTAATTCTAAAGCACCCCGGCGGCAGGCTAACAGTAGTTCCAGTGCACTCGGGAGAAGAAATAGGGAATTGTTACTGAATAAAGTAATCATTTATTGTAATGATATTCATAGTTCATACGTTATATCAAATGTGTCCTGTAGACATTATTTAGTAACGATTCCTATGCAGTGACTTTTAAACAAGATAATCAAAGACACAGGACTTTCAAAAGAAGAATTCATCAAACTACTTTAACAAAACAAAAAAGGGTTTTGTGGTGTTATCGCCATTTTGCGCATGTTCAAACCCTGCGCCAAGCGGGTAAAGAACCAATTATTAGAGCTTGTAAAATCTGATCAATCTCCAAACTCTGCGGGTGGGAGTAATTGGTTTATTCAATAATGGGAACGCCTCTCGCTTCTATACGGTGGGTCTCCTCATCATTTAGTGCTGTTGTAGGTACTGCTTCAGGTTATGTATATGTTATGACTTATTGGAATAACTTCGTTATTTTGTTGCATATGGTATCTGAGGGTTATAATATATTTGATTAGTATGCAGACGAGTTTGAATTAACCAAAACAACCCAAACAGCTACGTTCCTTCCGGACAAAGAAAAATTGCACTCTCAGTCAGACAAGACGGCTATAACAGCGATTACCACTTTTCTCCGACACTCAGACGGAACATGATCACAAACTAGGATCAACTGCAATAACAGATTATTCATTTTCTGGAGTTAAAATAACTGACTCAAACATTGAGGCTGTTAGTAAAGAAGGGAGCTATATTCATAGCACAAGATATTTCTTAACTGATAAGTCCATCGTTATTAATTTCCCCCAAAAATATGGACAGCAAGTTCACTCAGTATGCAACAGTTGACTTTAGAGACAACATCGGTAATTCAATCACAAAAAGCGTTACAACATTCAATAACTGGAACTCACGTTTTGACTATCCTAGTGACAAAGACTACTTAAATTTACTCCAACTTCAAGTGGTACATACCATATTTCAACAGATAGAGGTCCTAGTTACGATATCGATGAAGCAGTATTTAATAGCGATGGAAACACACTAATATCTGATTACTCAACAACAATGCAGACTTTAGCACATATTTAACTACAGGTTCAACTTACCATATTTACATAACTGACTATAAAACCAATACTGGGCCTACATACTTTGCTACAAGTAATAAAGGAGATAAGAACATGTTCACAAAAAATAAAAAAATCATTGGCATGTTAACAATTGTTATAGTTGGGATATTGTTTTGCAGTATTTTGGCAGTCTCAGCTACAAACGATATTAATCCGATAGATAAGATAGAAAAAAAAGTAGCTAAATGGATTTCAAGACAGGAAACTACTAAAAATGCAGTAACAAAGGACACGGAAAATGAAAAAGTCATATATGAATCAGAAACATCTTTCTATGAATGGGCATATGCTAAAGCAACAGATGCACAAAAAAAGCAGATAGATAAAATTATTGCAGACGATAGCATTGGTTTACCAGGTGAATGGAGACGGCCAATTCTTATGGTCCTTGAAGATTTATCAAAGGATACACAGAGATTAAACATTGAACAAGCTACCGAGTTATTTAATACAAAAGAAATACGTGAGTTGGAAGGAGAATTCAATAAAATAGCTGGTGCGCCAGACTTTGTTGGTGGCAGTGGAATTGAGCGGTCTATTTACTTCCTAAATGATGATAGATCCGAAGCCATTATTCTAATGCTAGACGATGCCTTTTACATAGTAAACAATGCCAATGGAACACAAACAAGATTACCTATAAGCACTCAACAACTTTCTGCCGTTCCAGAACCATCAAAAAAACCCTAAAATTAATACGACAAAAAATAAGAAGCACCAATTCAACCTCAGCAGCAAATACTTTTCTATCTTTTTTAGAAACAACATGTATCCTAAACCCCCATGTAATCATACATAGGTTGTAAAAACTCTTAGAGTACGGGTAATTTAGGAAAATACGACATAAACCATGTCTAAAGATGTCAGCGCTCTTGAGAACGTGCTTAAAACGCTCTCTTGGTTAAACGTAACAAATATTCACCCGTAATGGATAAGGGTTTTATAGCGAATACAATGTTGATAAGCTTATGAGTAGGGTTTTTGTTCACGGTTAGGTGCCTTTTACGACGTTATGAGCGCGGGAGCTTGTTTTAAAGGTGCGGGGTGAATAAGGTTTTTCGTGTTTTCATTGTGTGGGGTGCATAGTTTTTTTGCTACAACAGATACTACGCCTTGGAAGGGACATACATGTTATCGACATGTGTATTATTATAGGAAAAAGTTTCTTTGGAGCATGTAGAGTTGCTTGAAAAACTTGAGTGTGGAAGAAAGAGTTGGAGGAGGATCGTTTGGTTGAGGCGAATCGTGTGTATTATAAGGGTATTTCACTGTTAAGATGTAACTAATAATAATAATGTTGGTGGTGGTCGTGGGTGTGTGGTGGTGGAGGTTTGTGAGGGTGCGGTTTTGGATTTTAGGTTGGGTGTTGCGGGGTTTTTTGTGTTGTTGTCTAATTGTGTCTTGGATGTGGTGGAGGCTTATAGGGTGTATTTGGAGAAGGCTGTTTTGGAGAAGGGGTTGATGATTTGAAGAATGCTTGGGATATGTGTCAGTTGTGTGTTTATGATGTTTTGGTTATGGAGGGTCGGTTGTTTGTTGCGTTTGTTGCTTTGGTTCTTTCTTGTGGGGTTCGTAATGTTATGGTTTTTTCAAAGTTTGATGAGAAATATTCTTTGCCTGAATTGTTAAATGAGTTAAAGTCTTTTTACAGTGTAAATTTTGAGGGACAACAAAAAACCATTTTTTCAAAATTATCTAAAGCCCAGCGAGAAAATTTTACTGCTTGGGACATAAACAAAGAAACCTAGTATATAACACGAAAATTAAGTCATAATCAACAAAACAACCCGCACACATTTCACCACCAAACACAACACCACACTACAAACAACAAACAACACAACAAACAAACGTTACAACACCACACACAATACTACTACATCAACCAAAAAAAAACAACCAAAAAAAAGATAGCTAATCATATTTCATAGCTTCAGAAGGCTTCGTTACAGCAGCACGCCACGCCGGATACAAACTACCCAGGGCACCTAATAGCACTGCAGCACCTAAACCATACAAAGCCAACTCAAAAGAAACATTAACAGCAACACGCTCAACCCCCGCTTGAGCTAAATTTGGCAACAACAAATACCCAACAGTAGAAGTACCAATCACCCCAACAGCAACACCCACCACACCCGCAAACAAACTAAGCAACACACCCTCAAACATAAACTGACCCAAAACCACAGAATTACTAGCCCCCATAGCCTTCAAAGTTCCAATCTCCCGTGTACGCTCACGCACCGTATACAACATAATAAACAAAACAATCACCCCCTGAACAACCACCACCAAACCAACCTGCACCATAGACGTACTCCGCATCTGCACCATCATATTCTCAATATCCAACCGCTGCTGCTCCACACGAAAACGCGCCAAAGAAGCCTGAGACAACAAAGCCTCAGCAACCTGAACAGAAACATTACCCAAATACAACTCGTTAATTCTTCCCCGAATACGATAAACACTATCCGCCTCATCAGCAAAAATAATAAACTTTGACGCCTGACCCGACGCATTAGTAATACGCTGAGCATCTTTAAGACTCATAAACGCAGCCGTCACATTATAATCCGTTAACCCCTGATACNCCCCCCGACGCTGAAGACCCACCACCTCAAAACGCTGCCCCAAAAGCTCAACCCAACCCCCAACACCAACCCCCAACTCTTCAGCAACCACTTCATGCAAAACCACCACCCCACTATCCCCCACACAAAGATTCCTACCCACAGTAATATTAGAAGGCAACACAGACGAAAAATTCCCCAAAACATCCACATCCAAAGGCACACCATAAACATCATATAAGGTAATGTTCTCGTTTTCTGGATCCTTAATATCCTGCCTAAGAACAGGCACAACAGCAGTAACATTTGAAATAGAACCAAGGTTTGCGTAATCACTAATATTCATCAAAGGATACAAAACAGTAGACATCGTATAATTGTTATCCTCTGACCCATAATCAAAAGACAACGGACGAAAAACCTCTATCACAGACGCCACCCCATTCAACCAAGAAACATACGCCTCAGCAGTCTCATTTAAATCATCAATAGCCCTCTGAGAAGCCAACTGATTCGCATCAATATTAGCAGGCAAAGCAATCAACAAAGACAAAGCAAGACCCAACGCAACAACAATTAACGCAGTCCTGGCCCCCCTCCGAAACAAATTCCTAACCACACGAGTAAAAACGCCCATACCCATCACCTTAACAATAAATCACACAAACCACACAAACTAACTAACCGTTTTTTGTTGTTGTATGATTTTTCCTTGATTTAAAATAAACACCCGCTGAGTATGCGCAGCAACCTGCTCATCATGCGTCACCATAATAATAGTAGTACCCACCTTCTGATTAAGATCAGATAACAACTTTATAATCTCCTGCTTATTTGCCGCATCCAAATTACCCGTAGGCTCATCAGCCAACATAATCGCCGGATCAGTTGACAAAGCCCGCGCAATAGCAACACGCTGCTGCTCCCCCTGACTCAACCGCGAAGAACGATGCTCCTCACGACCCGACAAACCCACCAAAGCCAAAAACTCCCTAGCCTTCTGCTTGCGCCGCCCACCATACTTACCTGCAAGCTCCATAGCCACCTCCACATTTTCTCTAGCATTAAGATAAGACAACAAATTAAAACTCTGAAAAACAAAACTAATCTTATCCCTTCTAATCTTATATAACTTAGACTCAGAAAGAGCCGAGATATCTATATCGTCTATATATATTTTGCCCTCAGTTGGCTTATCAATACAACCAATAAGATTTAAAAGAGTGGTTTTGCCGCTGCCACTTGGTCCCATAATAGCAACAAATTCGCCTTTTTTGATTTCAAGGTCTATGTTGGTTAGGGGTTGGATTTTGTTTTTTCCAAGATTAAAAGTCTTACTAAGACTTTCAATCTTTAGGACTGTCTCATTCATAGTGCATTGTCTCCGCAGGACGAGTTCTAGACGCTTTTAGCGCTGGATATAAACTTCCAAGTACACCTAGAAGTACCGCAACACCAAGCCCAGCTAACAACAACTGTGGAGCAATACTAACAGCCACAGGCTGTGTCTGTGTTATGCCGCCAGGTACTATTAGGTCAATACCTATGACATTAAAGTTTGGAAGCACAAAATGACCTAATTGCGAAGCTCCAACCAGAGTAATTGTTATACCGATTAAACCTGCTATTAAACTTAAAAGCGCCCCTTCCAACACAAACTGACCCAAAATATTCACACTACTAGAACCCATAGCCTTCAAAGTACCAATTTCTTTGGTGCGTTCACGAACAGAATACGTCATAATAACAAAAATAACCGCGCCCTGAACAACAACCGCCAAAACCGCCCCCACCCAAGCAGAACTCTGAATCTGACTCATGGTTGTCTGAATTCTCTCTGACGCATTAGAAGTGACATCTATTATCTGTTGCGCATCGTTTCTTACATAGGTAGCAGTTATAATTATAACGTTAGTGGGATATAAGCTTCTAAGAGTTGCCTCTATTGATTCTACATTACCCGCGTTGTCAGCAAAAATTTGGAAAAAAGACACTTTCCCAGAATTGTTAGTAATTCTTTGGGCCTCTTCAAGACCCATAAAAACCCCAACTGTCCTTGCATCTAAGCCCATAACGCCCTCACCTTGAATACCCACCACCGTAAAAGTTTCCCCCAAAACTTTAACAGTATCACCAACACCAACACTCCAATTACCCGCAACCACCTCATTCAAAACCACAACCCCACGATCACCAGCAACAAGATTACGCCCAACAGTAACATTAGAAGGCAAAACCGAAGGAAACCTACTTACAAGATCTGCCTCCAATGGTACACCATAAACATCATATAAGTATTCTGCAAGCTCTTCATGATACTCCTCCCCCACATAATACTCTCGCCCCGGAGCCCATTGAGTCTCCCTAAACACCGGTACAACCTTTTCAACATCTGGAACCAAACAAAGCTTACCATAATAATCAGTCAAATTTACTAAAGGATAATTCTGATAACCTTCGATTCGATCACTATTAGAATTAAAATCAGGAATACGAGCAACATTGAAATCTATTTCAGTCGCAACACCATTTAACTGCGCAGACCACTGCTCAATTTCCTTTGTGTTTTTATCGATTATTTTTTGTGAGGCTTGTTGGTTTGCATCTATGCTTGCTGGAAGAGTAAGCATTAATGCTATTGATATACTTAAAACTATGAGTATTAGTGCGGTTCTTCTTTTTTTCCGAACTATATTTCGAGTTGCTCTACTAAGAATTCCCATATACATCCCATCTTAATCAAATGTGTTTTCATTAAAAGCCTAGGGAACTATTTATGACTACACAATAGGACAAGGTGTACTATTGCTTAGGACGGCTGTTTGGTTTGGTTTGTGTCAAGTTTTTTGACGTTCTATTTTGGGTACGCTTTGTCCTATAGTATAGCATTAAGTTGACATTTAGCAATAGTGTTGTTGAGGAATGAAACTCAATGATACAACATATTTACACACCAAATGGTGTTGGAGGTGAAACACATGAACAAACTGTTGTTAAATAAAAAACACGCCCTAATCCCAGTTGCTCTTATTCTAATAGCAACCATGCTAATAACACCCCTTGCAAACGCAATCCCAGGAACCACCGCATACGTAACCAGCGTTGAAGATAGTTATGGCGTCACTAACCCAAATAACGTAAAAGGTTCTTCAACAGACGGCAACTATGCCATCTTTGACGGCGCAGGTTCTAAACTTGTTGGCAAATGGACAGTAAATGCTCCACCTTCAGGCGCAGAAATATGGATATACGGATACGCATTCTCAGGAACTCCCAAAGTTATATGTTACTATGGCTCATCTAACACTGGATCTTGGTCAACGGCAGGCTCTAAAACTATTGGCACCACCCTCGACTGGTATAAAGTCGGCACTATCGGCGCAAGCGGTCAACAATACTTTGCAATCAGTAATTCTGGCGGTTCCCTCTACATAGACCAAATAAAAGTCACATACTAATAGCAAGCAATAAAACAAACAACCCAACTCCCACATTTTTTAAAACACCTAAATACAGTGACAAAAAAACAAACTTTCACCCCTAACTCCGTAAAATCCTAAACCCTAGAACTTTGGACAATACACACCTAATTTTTACAAATCTATTTCACTCTTTAGCATACCACTGTTAAAAACTCACCAAAAAAAATAATTCAACACAATTTACCACAAACATCTGAATATCATAGTATAGTGTGGATATTTAGTGTATGAATTGGTTGTGATGGTGTTTGGCAGGATAATTAATTTGTGCCAAGATGCTTTGTTCGTAAATTTGCTGTGTTGTATTGTTAAGTATTTTTTTGCGGTGTTTAGTCAAGTTGTAAGGTTATAGTATGTGTTGTAAATTGAGTTGCTTGTTGCTGGTGTTTGTGGGTTATATTACTTTGTCGCGATATATTTTGGTGGTTTCGTAGGCAAAGAAGGTAATTATTATGGTTTGGGTGATGAGTGCAATAGCGTAGGCGTGGTAGAGGATGTCGGGGTAGAGTATGAGTTCTGCTATGAGGGCGCTTATTGAAAATAGTAGGTATAGTAGGCTTCTTGGTATTAGGAATCTGTTGATTTTTATGTGGTTTCGTAAAACTATTTTGTTGATTACATAGCCGCCCCATTCGCGTTTGATAAGTTCCATTTCTTCTAATTTGTTGAGGTGATGTTGGGCTACTGAGGGGCTGCTCATGTCTAGTTCTCTTGCAATTTCGCGGATTCCAACACGTTTATTATGCGTTAGTATGAAGCGGTAAACGTCATTTTGGGTTCCTTGTAAGGGTTCTGTGGTGTCTTTGTCAGTTTGCTTTTTTCTTTTGTTCATAAGCCACAGGTTCCTATTATAACTTTAACTGTCAAAGACAGGGGAGGGGTTATGTTGTATTTTTTTTCTGTAGGGTTTAGAGGTTTATAGGTGGTATGCCAGTTGTCTTTATTTGGCCATGGGGGGTCATTTTGTATTTTATTGTAGCGTAGATTTGTGGTAGGTGTTGAAGGGTAGACAATATGTTTCTCTACATGGTTGCATAGGGTGGTTTCTTTTGATGTGAAGTCTGTGATTGTTGTTTTGTTTTTTGATTTGGGGAATCGCATATTATAACACTCTTTTTTATGTGAAGATATGTTATTCAACATAGCATCGCCAATAACCAATATATTTGATAGAACTATATAAACATAATGTAATTGTAATAAAACAACACACACTATTTTGGAGATATTACATAATTCCAATCGCCATAAAACTCATCCCGCACCAAATTAACCCCAGACAAACCCTCATCACCTGCAACATTTAACCTCAACACAACCTTTTCACAATTCTTAACACAAATAATCTTTAACCGCTTCAAAGCAACCATATTTAAAATCAACTTTACACCAGCCTCCACCGACACCCCCAAATCCCCCTCAACCCCAACCCCACCATTACTGGTAAAACAAAACATTTCATACCCAACCACATGCCACTTAGACGTACCCGGAGGAAAATATGAAACATGAATCTCAAGCCCCGTCAAATTAGCCAACTCTTGCAACTGCCTCTGCCACAACCCAAACCGCAAACCATCACAACCCCCGTCATCACTAATAACATACAACTTTTTAACACCCCGAAAAATATGACAACCCAAAGTCTGCCACCACCGCAAAAGACTCTCCACCTCAAACCCTACCTCATCACCCGACAAAACCCCCAAATTCACAAACCCCAAACGCCCCGTAACCTCATACACATCAGAAAAATCAACCTTACCCAACGTCTCTAAGGGAAACTCTGAAACCAAACTTTGACCAGAAACTCCTTTGCCACACTCCACCAAACTTTTCCTAAAATCCCCAAGTAACTCTTTCTTATCAGTAACAACCGACACAACAGGACACCCCTCCCCAATAAAACTACAACACTTCTTAACTATAAACAAAAACTGAGCAAAAACATCAGGCCTAGGCCCACTAAAATACCTCATCTTTTGATTTTGACGCAAACTATACCCCATAACATTCAACAAATTGCCTATTGCATTATGACTAATCTTAAACCCCTTCTTAGATAGCACCTCTTCCATGGTTCTCAAGCTTTTAGTTGTCCACCATAAAACACGCTCCGAATCGTCAACATTAGATGGTTCCATTACGTTTTCAAGAACGGTTGTTAGGTCTTTATATTTTTGAGTAACCAAAGAGCGCCCACCACCTGCTTTACGAGCCTTGTCAACCTCCAAATGAGTCACACCTTCACGTAACTCTTTTTCGCCTAAGAGAAGAGTAGATTTTGAAACACCTGTTAATTCGTGAACGGCCTTAAGTCCTCCATGCCCTAAACTCTCTACCTCAGCAGCCAAATATAGTCGCCGCTGTCTTTCATTTAGCAGAGGAAACACACGCTGTATTCGAGTTTTAGCTGCGTCATCCATAAATCTCAACAAGGGTAAAGTAAGTAGTTACTGCAATATTAGTGTTAGCTTTAAGACCAGTAATAAACGCTCTTTTCACCATTCAAAGACCTTTTTGAACGCTTTTTTGCAAGGAAGTTATTGTTTTCTCCTAAAAATCATTAAAAACAAAACAACAAACCAAAGTTCGAAATAAGTATGTTACTACAATATTTTCCTCACTCAGTCTTGGCCCAAAACTATTTCTATTTTTAGACTTTGGAACAATATTATTTGTGCCAACTTTCTCCTGCATTTATATCTTATAGATAGTTTAAATAGATATGACACACGGCAAACTAGTGACTTTTCAAGTCTACAAAAACAATATCAAGACAAACAACGATAAAACGGTGCTTAACAAGTTTGTACAAAAATTTTATGGACAAACCGTTAGCAACCACGGCGGAAAGTATCAACATCACATACAGGGTTTACTTGAAGACATTGCACACATAAAATTGGTACGCAGCGTTATTATTGTAAAAGAATCCGATTTGGAAAAAGCGCTACAATTCTTAGAGAAATATGACGCCGAAATCTACACAAGAGACATCATACTAACACCTGAAGATGAAAAAACACTAAACAAAGAAAAACAATAACATTATCCCAAAGCCTAAAAAATCAGAAATTGCACTACTACAAAGAACAGTGTTACTTAATGCAATATTATGTGAGCTGGTAGGTGTTTTTGATAGATATTAATTAAGAAAAGCAAGGCTACGCCACGGTTTCACGGGTAAAACAAGCTGTAATGGATGTAATTTGACGTAGCGTTCGTTGTAGTTGTACTTAAGGGCAAGATAATTCCGGCGACATCAGATAAAAATACCATGACTTCAATAATGGATGTATTGGGATATTTGAACTATAAATGAGCAAGAAATCTTAAAAATCACAAAAGAGCCTTGCACTTTCGAAAGCATTGTGTTATTCTATTGAAAGCAAGTTTAATAAAGACGAAAGTTACTAACTTTTTTGATATGCGTCTATAATGTGTTAGAGAGTGACCATAGTATTATGGAAGTTATTAAGGAGAGCTACCAATGAATGGTAAAACACCTCACTTGGTTCAATATCAAGGGTCAAAACGTATTCTTGCTCCTCAAATCCTTAGGTATATGCCGAGAAAATTTAATCGCTTATTAGAACCATTTTCAGGCATGGCAGCTGTTACAATTGCTACAGCTGTACAGCAACGCGCGGAGCATTATATTATAAACGACCTAAATGAGCCAATCATAAGACTATTGGAGGCCGTAATTAACACATCAGCTAAACTCGTAACTAACTATGAAAAAGTATGGGAACAACAGTTTAGTTATGGGAACGGGCACATAGAGCATTTTTACTATATACGAGATAAATTTAATTCAGGCGAACAAACACCGGAAAATATGCTGTATCTATTAGCGCGTTGTGTAAAGGGTGCGGTGAGATACGGCAAAAACGGTAAATTTAATCAGTCGCCCGACAAGCGGCGGCATGGAACCAATCCTAAAAATATTCGCGAAAATGTATGCACAATCGCCCGTTTGCTAAAAGGAAAGACCTCTTTTTGCGCTGTGGATTACCAAGAAATTTTTGACATAGCAAAAAAAGGTGATTTAGTATATATGGATCCACCTTATCAAGGCGTAACAAACACACGGGATAATAGATATTTTGCCGGTGTTGAATTTGATGATTTTGCAGAAGCTATAGAAACACTCAATCACAAAGAGGTAGACTTTTTAATCAGTTATGACGGCGAATGCGGAGGAAAAGAGTATGGAAGAGATTTACCCGAAGAATTGAACTGCACAAAACTCCTTTTGAACGCAGGAATATCTACACAATCAACATTACTTGGAGAAAGAAATACAACTTACGAAGCATTGTATGTAAGCAGAAATCTTTCACCATTTATTACGCCTATACCAGAGCAATTAACATTAATCAAGACGGTGATGTAATGAAGAATGATTATCCTGAAAGTTTTTTGAACTTATTAAACTCCGTTAAGGCAAAACGTCCGCATACAGTTATCCAGCACATTCTCGAACATGGATACATCACTTCTCAAGAACTGAAGGATACTTATGGTTACAATCACCCGCCAAGAGCGGCTCGTGACGTTAGGGAATATGACATTCCGTTGGTTACATACACCATAACCGGTAATAATGGAAGAAAGATTGCGGCGTATAAATTTGGTGACCCAAACGACGTAATAAATAATATTTCAAAATCTGCCGGCCGGACTATATTGTCAAAAGCCTTGAAACAAGCATTGATTAACAAATACGGCTCTAAGTGCTTTATATACACTGAACCAATGGACGAGCATTTATTGCAGGTTGACCATCGTGTTCCGTATGAAATTGGCGGCGAAACTGATGCAAAGGACATTGATCAGTATATGTTGCTTTGCCCATCCGCAAACAGAGCGAAATCTTGGACTTGTGAACATTGCGAGAATTGGATTAAGAAAGATGCTGATTTTTGCGTGAAATGTTTTTGGACACATCCCGAAAGCTATGACTACATCGCAGGCAAGAAACAGAAAGTGATAAGCATCGTATTTACTAATGATGAAATTGAAGACTACAAAAAATTGGTTGAATTATCAGGAATTGAAGGGGCGCAGGAAACGATTAAGCAACTCATAAAGGACTATTTGAAGTAATGGAAATCTGGAATTTACGGTTAAACTTTTTTCGCAAAAAGCATTGACAAGGTTGACAAAAATAAGTTATAATTAAGATAAGATTTTAGAAAGAGGAAAATTTAGAACCTCTCGCTCCTTTTTCATATAAACATATTCGGTCTTAAAAGGACAAGCAAAATAACAATTGTCAAAACATTTGTCGTTACTTAGTTTTCTGGTGCTTGTTTGGGTTTCTTTAGGGGCTTAACAACAGATGGGTATTAAACCGTAACTTTCGGTGATTAGAGAATGTGTTTTTGTAATTTTGCATTATTTATTAATTATGAATATTTGTTAACGTTGGATATTTGAGAAAAACTATTACAAACTTGTCATACATTGACATTCTGTAGCAAGTTATGTAACTTCGAAATCACGTTACCTACACACCTATCAGGCATATATAGCATATCAAAATTAAACCGCAAAAACACAACATTTTTTCCATTTTAACCTTAAAAACACGTTTTCAAACAAAACCTGCTGCCTAAAAACTGAAAGTTACGGATTAAATAGAAATTCATACTCGTACGGTTGGTGGTTCAAGTCCACCTGCCGCTACCAATTTATTAAAAGTCATTAATAGACACGTCAAACGCATGAACGCTTTTTTCCATCAGGCGCAAGCATTTTCAACTGTCCGATTTTTTCGGACAGTTCACTTCCCTCAATTTTTAATTTTGTTTTTAAGTCGTTCCAATACTTTCGCGGACATTCATTATCCGTTAAAACTTGGATTACATCAACAATAGAAAATACCATTCCTCTTTTTCTTCGTCCCAAGCGGTACGAACACGTTTATTTTCAAAGAGTTTGATGTTTTTATCAGCCATACGCCCAACACCTGATATAGCAGTTCAACTTTTTGTTAACTGTATGGGAAAAACATAGTTGCAGTGTTTGAACCAAGCGGCAACAAGCTCAGGCGTCACACAATCAAGCGCCTCAACTGCCGCATCAACCAAAGCCTCCGCAGTTCTAGCCTTAAGCTTACGCAAAACACCCTTCACATAAGCCCACATAAACTCCACAGGATTAAAATCCGGAGAATACACAGGCAAAAACAACACCGAAATCCCAAGCTCCTCCAAAACCCCCAAAACCAACTTGGAAGTATGCACCGAAGAATTATCCAACACCAAAACATCATCCACACCAAGTGCGGGTGCAAGACAAACCCGCAAATACTCCGCAAACAACTCTTTATTTAGCGTACCCTCAAAAACAAAAACAACCTTTTCCCCACTTAAACGAACCGTGGACAATATGGATTGACGCTTAAAACGCACATCCTTTATGCCCTCATGTATTCTTTGGTTTGATTTAGCCCGCCCGTAGAGGCGTGTATAGGCAAGATTTATGGAGCTCTCGTCAAGAAAAACTAGATTTTGGGCGTTTAGATTTGGTTGGTTTTCTTGCCAGAGGGCTCTTTCTTTTAGGGCTTTGGGGTTTTCTTGTTCTTTTGGATGGAAGCTCTTTTTTTAAATGTGTAGTCTAGTTTTATGAGGCGTTTGCTAAGTGCGGCTGGGCTTATTTGTAGGTTGAATTCTGCAATTAACTCTTTGAGTGTTATGTCGGGTTGGTTGTCTATTTTCTGGGTAATTTTGTCCATGGTTTGTTGGTTCACGAGGGGTTTTCGTCCTTGGGTGCGTGGTCTTGGTTGTGTGGTTCCTGTTTTTTTGTATAGTGCCCATATTTTTGTGACTGTGCTTTGGCTTATGATGAGCCATTTTGCTATGTCGGTTTCGTTTATGTTGTTTTGTTTGTGTTGGATTATTTTTTCTCTGATTTCGTTTGATGTGGGGTTGGGCAATACAAAAACCACATTTCAATACACACCGCTAGTTATATAGTTAACTAAAAGTTGAGTTGCTATATTTGAATTATTATACACCAACACATTTAACATTATATGACAAAATTTGAGAAAAATCAAGGGAATTTCGAAAGAAATATGCTGACAGAAAACATAAAAAGAAGGTGAAATTAGGAACTGTACAAAAATATCGTGCAATAGTTTTGGTGTGTAATAAGTACAATTACACAATTTATCCATAAGGCTACTTGCATGTTAATTATGACAGTTCCTTACTGATAAGTATGACAACAGACGGGTATGAATACAAATGTTATCTAAATAATGTGGCAGTACGCACTGGTTACATTACTTGATATTATAACAATGTAGACTTTGCAGATGAAGCGTGGTCTGAGGCTGATAGTTTCACAAGTGATACTTACAACGATCACTTTATTAACCCATACTTATACTTAGGTAGCACTTGGAAGGATTGGGGTTCAAGTATTGGAACTCAAGATCTATATGCCACATCACCTCAAAGATACGACTCCTATCCCTACTTAGGCAAATACGTATTTGATGCTTGGGTAACATAGACACATTTGAACAAAAATAACTACTAATTTTTTTAATGTTTATATTAATCAGGAAAAACGCAAATATGAAAAAAATAAAAAGAGAAAAAAACATAGTTTTTGTGGTTTTATTAATTATAATAATCACTATTTCATTGATAGGCATTACTGTTTTCCAAAATTTACACGATACATCAAGCAATGTACAATTAAATAATACAGGATATCTTGGAGAGTCAAAACTGTTTTTGATTTCAGCAAATACATCATACGGCGTGTATTCAACAAACACATCATGGACGGGGGACACATTTGATAATCAGAACTGCTTTGTTATAACAGCCACAATAAGAAATGACTACACATTAGAAGAACTACAAACAGCTAACACTTATCTAGAAAATACTCATACAGGAAAGGTATACTTTGCCGTGAAAGCCACACTTTACGAAGGCACTTCCCAAATTTCAGCAAACGACATAACAAACGCCATAACAGGCTCTATGTCACCCCCCTTAGGAGTTCCCCAATGGAATTTATACTGTAACGAAACCAACACCGTAGAAATATACATGGCAACTAATAACAGAAACATTGACAACTATACCATAAAACTCGTAACACTAGATTTATCAGGACTACCAATACCATAAAACAAAAGTTACACTTCGTTTTCAACCGTTTGCCACACCTTTTGAAGGGACAACAGACAAAAAAAAACAGTTATTTTCCACAAACACTCATTATAGACAGCTATTGTGCATGATACCAAAAAATAGCCACTACGACACATTTGTTGACCAGAAAAAATAAGCATATAAAGAGATAGTTAGGTGTATTTCATGGCTTCGGAAGGTTTTGTTACAGCAGCTCGCCACGCCGGATATAAACTACCAACCACCCCCAGAAGCACCGCGACACCCAACCCAGCCAACACAAACTGAGGAGAAATCCCCACAGCAACAGGTTGAGATACCATAACACCCTCACTGAAGATAAGATCAATACCTACAACGTTAAAGTTTGGAAGTAACAGATGCCCTAAAGTTGAGGCTCCAACTATACTAATAGTTATACCTATTAAACCAGCCATTAAACTTAGAATTGCACCTTCCAGCACAAACTGACCTAAAATGTTTGCATTACTTGCACCCATAGCCTTCAAAGTACCAATTTCTTTGGTGCGTTCACGAACAGAATACGTCATAATAACAAAAATCACTGCACCCTGAACAACAAACGCTAGAACCATCCCCATGGTAGCATTATTCTGTATCTGACCCATATTCTCCTGAATGTCCTCAATTCCAGCACTATTTACATCTATAACCTGTTGAGAGTCCCTTCTTACCCAAGCAGCAGTTGTAATGTCAAGACTATATAGTGGATATAAACTTTTGATGGTTGTCTCAATTGATTCCGCATTTTCAGCATCGTTAGCAAATATTTGAAGGAAGGAAATTTTTCCCAAATTATTAGTTAACCTTTGAGCTTCCTCTATACTCATAAAAACACCAATGGCACTTGAATCTAGACCTAATTTACCATAGCCTTTAATACCTACTACTGTAAAATCTTGCCCTAAAACCTTAACTGTATCACCAACACCAACACTCCAATTACCCGCAACAATCTCATCTAAAACTACCACGCCACGATCACCCGCCACAAGATTTCGACCAACAGTAATATTAGAAGGCAAAACCGAGGGATACTTGTTTAAAATATCCGCCTCTAAGGGTATACCGTAAACATCATAAAGATACACGGCATACTCTTCACCATATTCTTTTCCAGGAGCCCATTTGGTTTCTCTGAGCACAGGTACAACTTTTTCAACATTTGGAACTAAACAAATTTTATCATAATAATCAGTTAAATTCATCAAAGGATATCGCTGATACCCTTCTACTAAGTCCTTATCAGAACCAAAGCTGGGAATAAAGACAAGTTGACAATCTATTTCAGTTGCAACCACATTTAACCGTGCAGAAAACTCTTCAACTACACTTACTTGTATATCCATAATACTTTGCGCAACATGCTGATTTGCACTTATACTTGCAGGCAAAGTAATCATTAATGCAAAGGATATACTTAAGACTACAAGCACCAATACGGTTCTTCTTTTTTTTCGAACTATATTTTGAGTCGCTCTATTAAAAATCCCCATATATCATCTCTTCAGGCAAACATACTTAATGAAAAGATTAAAGAACTATATACATATATATATCTACACCGCAGAACGATTGCACTATAGCGCAAAACGGTCGTTTGGTTTGTGTTGTGTCAAGTTTTTGACCACTAATTTTTGCACGCTTTATCCCTGTTAGTAAGTAATTTAACTTTTTATAGCCCACAACAAGGTTTGACTCAACCCCCAACAGCAACTCAGACATAGTGACTAAAACCTACACAACTTACACAAGTCCTCTAAAAATACAGACTTGACCTTACACAAATACACCTTAATCTTAGACCACCCCCCCCAGACTGTCTAAAAACTAGTGCCCACCAACTGCAATACACTGCACATAGCACACATTTTTTTACCGTACACTACATGTTGCGGTTAGATTAATTGAAACCTGAGTTTTTAGACAGTCTCCCCCTCTACAGAATTAAAAACAGACAAATACACAGACAAACACAGCACTACGATAGCAACCAAAGAATCCAAAACACCCTCCTCATGCACAAACAAATCATCAAACACCAAAAAACCTCCCCAACATATACAGACACTAAAACCTGCAAACATAATACTCAAACAACTCACACAGCATCTTAAGAACAAAAACGCATACCCTTTAAACCCAACACGCCCATAATCAAAGTTTACCCAAAACAAACAACAGACACATAATCATCCACTGCTCATAAGAAAACACTCGACCATAAAAATGCGCCACACCACAATTAACACTCCTTATCAACAGTAAACCTTGTGCACGTTTAGATTTTTGTTTTTCACGCAACTCTCATACTTTTATAACATCTCTCTTTTTTTATTTACTTGGATAGAACACACCTTTTTTCTAAAAAGATAAGGGAGTGTAACTAAATAACTTTTACAGTTGGACATTAGCGGGAGTAACATTATAGTTTATTCTCTATGAAAAACCGTGTATACGTGTTAATGTGAGTTATTTTTGTCAAATATTTGTAACTATTTTCAACGACCACTTCGTAACTATAAAAATTATTTTGTAACAATCCCTAAGCAGGTCAAGTTGGCTAAAGGGTTGGCTAAAAAAGAAAAAAGTTTGTACGAAGATTTATATTTAATAAAAAATTTTACGTCTTATCAAAGTTAGTTGTATGTAAAAGTTTCAGTGAGAGTGAGCATTATGGCACAAAGAAAAGTTATAATCATTGGAGCGGCTGGACGTGATTTTCACAATTTTAACACTTTTTTCCGAAATAACTCGGCTTATAAAGTAGTCGCGTTTACTGCTACACAAATTCCAGATATAGCAAACAGAAAATATCCTGCCGAATTGGCAGGTAGTCTTTATCCTGAGGGTATTCCTATTTATGCACAGGATGATCTTCGTCGTCTCATAAAAGAGTTTGATGTAGATGAGTGCGTTTTTGCTTACAGTGATGTTCCTTACTCAGTGGTTATGAGTCTTGGAGCGCAAGTAAATGCTGCGGGTGCAGATTTTTCTTTGTTAGGTCATAAAAATACTATGCTTAAAAGCACTAAACCAGTTATTGCTGTTGGAGCTGTGCGTACGGGTTGCGGTAAAAGTCAAACGTCTCGTCGTGTTGCAGAAGTTTTAATGGCACATGGTTTAAAAGTTATTGCAGTTCGCCATCCTATGCCTTACGGTGACCTAGTTGCTCAAAAAGTGCAGCGGTTTGCCACTATTGAGGATTTAAAAAAGCATCATTGCACCATTGAAGAAATGGAGGAATACGAACCACATATTGCTAGAGGCAACGTAATTTATGCCGGTGTGGATTATGAGGCAATTCTACGGGCTATTGAAAATGATCCTAAGGGTTGTGATATTATTTTATGGGACGGGGGTAACAACGATTTTCCCTTTTACAAACCGGATCTTATGATAACAGTTGTAGATCCTCTACGTCCAGGACATGAACTGGCTTATTATCCAGGAGAGACAACTTTACGTATAGCAGATGTGGTAGTTATCAACAAAATTGACAGCGCAGATTTTGATAGCATTTTAACTGTTCGAAACAACATTGAACGTGTAAATCCAAAAGCCACAGTAATAGATGCCGCTTCTACTATAAAAGTAGACAACACTGAGGTTATAAAAGGTAAAAAAGTATTAGTAATTGAAGATGGCCCAACGTTGACTCATGGTGAGATGAAAATGGGAGCAGGCATAGTAGCCGCCCGACGTTTTGGAGCCGCCGAAATTATTGACCCTAGACCCTATGCTGTAGGCAGATTAGCAGAAACATATCAGATTTATCCCAACATAGGAAAACTTTTACCTGCCATGGGTTATGGCGAGCAACAAATGAAAGACTTAGCAGCTACTATAGAAAAAACTCCATGTGACTCAGTAATTATTGCTACACCAATTGATTTAGGAAGAGTCATACAAATAAACAAACCAAACACACGCGTACAATATAACCTACAAGAAATCGGCCAACCCAACATGGAAAACGTTCTAGAGCAGTTCATTAAAAAAATCAAAAAACAATAATAATAATAATAATAATAATAAATACACTGCACACAAAGTGCAGCCCCCCTTTAACTCTAATTTTTAGATGTCATTTTTAAAAATCAAACAGTAAATGTATTCTACGAGCAAAATCTTTGTAAACCTACAAATTTTTATTCACTCTAGATTCAATTCAATTAATAAACTATACAACAGAAAAACAATTAACCCGTAACTTTCGGTGATTAGGGAATACGTGTTTTTATGATTTTGCATTATTTATTAATTATAAATATTTGCTAACGTTTGATATTTGAGAAAAACTATCATAAACTTATCATATATTGACATTTTATAGCAAGTTATGTAACTTCAAAATCACGTTACCTATACACCTATCAGGCATATACGGCATATCAAAATTAAACCGCAAAAACACAACATTTTTTCCATTTTAACCTTAAAAACACGTTTTCAAACAAAACCTGCTACCTAAAAACTGAAAAATACGAATTAAAAAGTAACCTGACAGAGTTTAACAAAAAATTTTTCTCTAGCAATAACTACTACACTGCTACAAAACGTCAAATTACAATCAAAATTAGGCTAATTTAGGTTTTCAAGAGCTTTTTGAGCCCATTGAGCATCTTTCCATAAGGCTCTACCTATAGCAACTAGATCGGTTTTCTCTTCCTGTATTATCGTATTTGCATATTTAGGCTCTGTAATGCCACCCACGCCAATAACGGGCACCGTAACTTTTTGCTTAATAGCCATTGCTTGAGGTATAAAATAACCTTGAACATGCTTAAACTGTTTAGGATTACTGCCACACATGCCGCCTGAAACGTCTAAAATATCTACTCCACCTATTTCTACAAGCTTTTGAGCAAAAACAATTGCATCCTCAACATGTATGCCATAGGGAGCTAGGTCATCTGAACCTAAACGATAAAGTAACAATTTATTTGGCCCTATTTGATGACGTACAGTTTTAGATACCTCTAAGGGAAAACGCATACGTTTTTGTAAATCACCACCATATTTATCAACACGCTTATTTAACAGAGGAGAAAAAAATTGATTAAGCAAGTAACCATGAGCACCATGGAGCTCAACACCGTCAAACCCCGCGTCTATAGCTCTTTTAGCTGCAGCCGCAAATTGTTGACAAATCTGGTCTAACTCACAAATTTCTAACATACGAGTTTTTCCAGAGGAACTAGGTCCTGCGGGTTGATTATGGATAACTTTTTTATTTGCCACACCACCTGCATGCGAAATTTGAACTACCGCAGGAACACCCACAGAGTGAAGAGCAGTGGCAAGTTTTTCATAACCAGGAATTAGAGAGTCAGCGTAAATACCTAGCTGTTTAGGCCCAATTTTACCCATTAAATCAATGTAGGCGTGTTCAACTATGGGTAAACCAATATGTGTTGAGCGCCTAACATAAAAATTGACAAGTTTTGGCGTTATGGAACCGTCAAAATCGGCGCGTCCACTTTGCATAGGAGGAAAAACAAGACGGTTTCTTAGGGTGTACTCTTTAACGTGCAGAGGCTCAGATAGTTTAGGCAATGTGAACTCCTTATTTACATGTGGATCTTAGAAATATAAAAGATACAGTAACAAACATGTTAATTAACAAAAATATTTGATTGTTTGATTGTTTATTTTTAGGTTGCTGTTGTTGTTAGACTTGTTGGATTTCAGGGTTTATTTTGCCAGGTATGCCTATGTGTATGGCTTCAGTTATTTGAGTCATGCAGTCTACGTTTGAGAGGTTATTGAATTGTTGATAATTAATTTTTTTAAGAAAGGCTGCGTCTATAGAGACAGGAGAGTTTGCAGCAAAAATACCTACATTAGAGATTATAGGTGCACCGGGGTTTGGGACGCAATCGCAGTGTTGAGTTATGTCTTTGGCAAAATTGACATATGAAATTTTATTTTTTTGAAAGGTTTCAATAACACCTAGAGCCGCAGATGCTAGGGCTTTACAAATATTTTCTTTATTTAAAAAATTTATTGCTTTTGTTGGGCATTCACTTTGACAAATTGGGCAGCGCATACATATAGGGGAGGTTATATACGCTTTTTTGTTGACAATTTCGGGCAAATTATTTGGGCAAACAGATTTACATGTTGCGCAACCGGTACATTTGGTTTGGTCAATTTCCAAGTTTACAACTCTATGTTGCTGTAGTTTTCCTGCACGAGAAGTGCAGCCCATGGCCAAGTTTTTTATAGCTCCACCAAACCCGCTAAGATCATGTCCTTTACAATGAGAGATAACTATCATAGCATCAGCTTCAGCTATGGCACCTGAAACCGAAATTTCAGGTAATATGCCACGAGTTTTTACTATACGACTATTTTCACTTCTTAAACCGTCGGCAGCTATGAAGGGGGCCATGTTAAAGCCATTCATTAAAGCGGTTTGAATATGATCATAGGCATTATGCCGCTGTGCGAGATAATAAGTGTTGGAATCCGTAAGGAAAGGTTTTCCACCGGCAGCCCTAATTTTTTGAATAATATGGTGAACAAAAAAGGGCTGCACATAACTAGGATTACCCAATTCACCGACATGCAGTTTAACGGCTACTAAATCGCCTTTTTCAATACAGCTAAAAGTTTCAGCTTTCTCATATAACCGTTCAGACTCTAAAAGTAAATTTTGATTAACGTCCCAAGGTATGAAGTAGACAGACAACGAAATATCTCCTATAAGAGAATACAAGATCATTTATAAAAAAATTCCTAAGCAGACAATATTTACAAATGCTAATTGTGGTTATAAGCGTTAAATTTTTATTTAGAGAAAAATATCAGTAATTGGTGAGTATGTGAAAGTTATTGCTTTTAATGGCAGTCCAAGAGAAAACGGAAACACAGCCAGTTTAATTCAACATGTTTTAAAAGTTTTACAAGAAGAGGGCATAGAAACAGAGTTCATTCAGCTTGGCGGGCAACTAATTCATGGCTGCATGGCCTGCGGTACATGTGTAAAACTTCGGAATAGGGAGTGCAAAATTACAGAGGACAACATTAATGTGTATGTTAAAAAAATGATTGAAGCAGATGGCATAATTTTGGGGTCACCTACATATTTTTCAATGATGACCTCTGAGCTTAAAGCTCTAATTGATAGAGCCGGTTACGTTGGCAGAGCTAATGGCTGCTTGTTTAACCATAAAATTGGAGCGGCCATAGTTGCTGTACGTAGAACAGGGGCTATGTCTACATTTGATGCTATTAACCATTTTTTCCTAATTAACGAAATGATAGTGCCGGGATCATCTTATTGGAATGTAGGCATTGGCCTAAAAAAGGGTGATGTAGAAAAAGATGAGGAAGGCATAGAAACAATGAAAAAACTAGGCAAAAACATGGCTTGGCTGTTAAAGAAAATAAACAGTTAACAAGCGCCGTGTTTTTGCGTTTTTTCTAATTTTGTAGTATCTTATGAGTAAAAATCTGGAAAATGCACAAAATTTTTGTTCGCTTGGGTTTTGGCTCAGTCTAGTTAGGGTTAGCAAGAGTTATATGCAAATTAGCTGTTAATATCTCGGCGAATACATTGAAAAAGTTGACAACTGTGGCTGTAATTGTTATTGTTTTGTTTAGTGGTTTTTTCCTTTATAGTGCATATGGGGAATATGAAGAGAGGTATAGGGTAGGCTACACTGAGGGGTATATAGAGGGAGTGAGAGAGGGTGTAGGTTCGGGTTATACTATTCGGGATCCAACGTATGCAGAGATTATGACGTTTATACGGGCAGATAAAACTAATGAGAACGTGTATGATAAGGATACTTATAATTGTTATGACTATACACGAGACTTGTGTGAAAATGCTGCTAAGCAGGGTTATCGGGTAGGTTTTGTTTATCTTTATTTTAAAGAGAGTGCTCATGCACTTGTCTGTTTTAACACAACAGATAGAGGCTTAATATATATTGAACCACAATATGATGACATAGTAAATGTTGATGTTGGAGTTCAATATTGGGGTAATATACCGCATGTTCGAACATCCTTTGATGATACAATAGTTCGCTTTGGCATAATTTGGTAATTAAAGTATAAAAAAACGGTTGTTGGAGCAGAAAATATTGATTACTATCATGGGTGTGGCTACTGCTGAAATATGCTGAATGAAATGTGTGGGCCACACCCATGGCGGCATGGTGGATAGAGGTTATATGTAACCTTGCCTTGCGGCGCCACACCACAGAAATGTCATAAACCGCGACATATTTATATGTTATATACAGACGCACCGATTTATCAACATACAACGACATATACCACAACACACAATATAAACACACACCAAAAACACAACACACAACAAAACATTACACACTACCAGTTTACACAAAAAAACAAACAAACTAACACAAACACACATACAAAACACACAAACACAAACACCACCCACGCACCCAAAAACAAGAGACACTAAAACAACTCGGCTCCAATAAAAAATACAATTGACCCTAGCAACATCAAAGCGACAGCATCATGCAGACCAACCTACAGCTGACCTAACCAAGATCCGCCACACCGTTGCTAGGTATCAAACAGTAAACCTATTTCAAGAGAACGGTTATGTTAACAGAGAAGGTCTTTCCCTTAAAGTTACAGCAATATTTGTAGACACGTTGTTACGCATCACAGTTATGTTTATGCTCTGCCCAGGCAACGTCTTTTCCTCCAAATAACTAGCCAGATCATCATTATTTTTGATTTTAACACTATTTAAAGCTATGATAATATCACCCTCTTGCAGTTTACCATCGGAGGGACCACCGGCTATA
Source organism: Candidatus Bathycorpusculum sp. (assembly GCA_009787585.1). Taxonomy (GTDB): domain Archaea; phylum Thermoproteota; class Bathyarchaeia; order Bathyarchaeales; family Bathycorpusculaceae; genus Bathycorpusculum; species Bathycorpusculum acidaminoxidans. The sequence goes on from WQSY01000002.1 coordinate 30,146, forward strand.
ACAGTGGCAACACGCCAACCGTATGTGACACTGGCACCCAATTGATTAGCAGCATTATAATTCATATCATTTCCATTCACACCTAGATACGAATGACCATTATAAGTACCCGTCGTTATTAGAGCATTAATTTCTCGCAAAATAGTGTTCGAAGGAATTGCAAATGCTAGACCCTGAGAATCTAAAACAATAGCTGTTGATATACCAATAACCTCACCTGCAGCGTTAAGCATAGGACCACCCGAGTTACCGGGATTAATTGGCGTGCTAGTTTGTATAACATTTGCTATAGAAAAACGGTTTACACTATCCTCAACTATTGTCCGACCTAAAGCACTTATTACACCAGTAGTTAAAGAACCTACTAAACCATAGGGATTTCCTATAGCTATCACAGATTCACCTACACGCAAAGAGGCGGAACTAGCAATTTTAAGAGACTTAAATTCTGCTGCAGGCGCATTAACAGACACTATGGCAAGATCCGCATAGGGATCCACACCTAAAACGGTTGCAGGATACCCATTACCACTTTGAAAGGTAACACTTAACGCAGTAGTTCCTTGCACCACATGATAATTAGTTATAACAACTATTTGACTTTTATGAGTATAAACAAATCCTGAACCTTGCACTGAACCGGTTTTAGTTACTCCTTGAATTAGAACTACGGAGTCTTTGACCTTGGCGTAAATCTCAGCTAACGCAAGACTATCCTGATATATAGTAATATTTTGATAGTCAATATTTTGTGTACCCTCTAATTCTGAAATTTGAGCTTGAAGCCCAGCAATTTTAGCCTGCAAATTAGAATCACTATCAGAATTTATAACAACAACAAAACTTGCAAGTCCACCTATAAGTAAACCTGAAACAAAAATCAAAATAATTATACTAGACAAAGACTTAGTACTACTATTAGCATAACTCATGTTCGTAACCTTCTAAAACAAGTAAAAGAAAAGAAATAAACATTCCTATCAACACATACAAGATATCCAAACCTTAACTGCCCATTTTTTTGGGGTAACACAATACCTAAAACCCTGATACTACATTTCTTTCTGAAAAACAAGCCAAATTAACGATAAAAATCAGTTATTTTGTATTACGATAATATGGGAACACATCGAAAACTGTTTTACACGCTAACTATTCTTATTTTTCGAAAAAGAGCATAATGACAAAATTTTACCCATTGTATTACCCTATAATTTGTGCAGTTAAGGATCCAAAATTAAAATAAAACCACAGAGTTAACACCTATCTTTAGCTTCTGCATCTATAACTTCAAGGAGCCTTATTACTGTTTTACCCTTTTCTTTTTGCTCCTCAAGAGTTATCGTCATTTTTTGAGGACAAATATCATCAATTATTATACCTACAGCCTCATCTAGTATTACAGGATAAACACCGCACCCAGAGGGACGATCTAAATAAATACTACAACTATGCTTTTCTAAATCATAAAAGGCACAGTAACCATTACGATTTTTAAGTTGAGCATATCCTTCTTTATCAATTTTTAAGAAATACTTTTTGTGAAACCCCCTCTTTTCTATACGTTTGATATCCTCAATAGTTAGAAGCATCTCTGTTTCAGTACAACAGATTCCACAGTGAGAACAATGCATAAACCTAATTTTACAACATGTTATTTTAGCCTTTGTTTAACCACCCTATTTAGCTTGTACAAGTATTAGATTTTTATTAAGCGCTTGAGCGTATGCAATGTTTCTTAGAGGAATCTCTTTTCTATTATTGTTTCCAAAAATTGTGTATTCAAGCAGCTTTGTTTTACCTAGACTAGCATTTTTAATTGTTTTTAACTGAACATTTACTATTACGCCGCCATCTTTTAAATGTAAATTAACATTTTTACCTATGTACGTTTTTGCACTATTTACAGTAAAACATTCCACCATGTTATTCACCATTCAGCATCTTGACTTGCAATTTTACTCCAACAACGCTCACATATAGGGATAATAACACCTTTAAATTGAATATAGAGTTTAATTTGTTCTTGGCGACACGTGTCTTCCCAAGGATTTTGACAATGTTCAATATTGTGTTCCATAATTGGTTCCTCAAAAGATTTGGCACATTTTGCTTTTTAAACAAGCTGTTTAAACGACTAACTGAAACCGGGGAGAGGTGTGTTAAAGTAAAAGAGACATGTCAACATTAGACGTTAACAGTAGAGCCCGTCATAGCTATTGTTGTCAGTATTTTGCACGTTTATGTAATAATATCCAATTAATTGTGAAGCATACAACGGTTAAAAGAGCTGAGATAGCAACTATGTAACGCGTAGCATATATGCTGGGGAAGAAATCCTGCGGCCAATACCAATAACAATAATGTGTTTCTATAACGGTAAAGGGGTATAGTTGAATTAAATTTACAAATGTAAACCATAAAAACATGATAAAACTCTGTAACATTACAATATTTAGCATTCTTGACAGAGTTATTTTTCTAATTTGACCATTATAGACCACATAGAATAAAGCAACCGCGCCTATGTATAACCAAATAGTAAAGGCACACGTAAGAGGTTTAGAACCAAAGAAAAAGAAGACCTTATCTAAATTTACACAAATTATAGTTAAATAAATTGCCAGAGCCATAAGCAACATAGCAATACATTTAGTCTTCATCCTAACCATGTAACCCGCCTCCTATACTACTTTTCACTTACCAAGTTATTAAAAAGTTCCATTTTCTACGCTCTAAAACATAAATACCAAAGAACAGCAGACAAATATCGTATTTTTAGAGTTCTCAAAGCGCAGCTCTACAGTATACACGTCTTTAATGATCTACAAGCGCGTTTTCCGACAAGTAGTGGTCCAATAGTTGACCCGCAAAGAGTTACCTTACAGTATAGACGTGCATGATGATAAAGAAACTTGCTGTTAGGGGAGTTTAGGTTGTTGCTATTCCGTGAGGTATATGCACAATTTTATTTATCAGGGAGAATAATACAGTTATGTTTCAAAGTTATCATTTTTACATGTTTTTTGGTTGTTATTATACATTACGTTAGTTTATGTTATACGTGTGAATTGAATTATGTTTGAGGGGTGAAAAAAAGTAATATAGGACGTAACGATTTAAATAATAGTGGAAGTGAAAAATTGAGTAAACGGTTAGCTGTGTTAGGCATAATTTTTCATCGAGCCGTTTTTGCTGCCATATTTTTATTGTACATACTATTAATAATTATTGACTATGTTGTAGACATCATACCAACTCCTTGGGGCATGTACTTGTTTATACCTGTTATTATTTTTGGTTTAATTGGCTACTTAATAGATGAAATGCAATAAAAAACCAAAAAAGTTTTTTAAATGTGGAGAGCGTGGGCGTGGAATAAAAGGTAGTTGACTCGCTAAGTGCCACACCCACGACTACTACGGGGTAAGAATCTCCATAAGAAACCACACAGCCACACACTACACAATTAAGTTTATTTGTCTTCTGAAATACACCACAAAATAGACACAAATACACAACACTACAACAACAAACAAACACACACCCACAACACACCACAAACCCTAAAACTTACCAGCAACACAACAAAAAACAACACATAAACCTTATAAAACAAGTTTTCATTGAAGTGCAATAGAAAAAAAATCTTTTCCACAGAAAAACAAACTCACAAATCAATCATTTTCACATTAACTGACCCCTCCACTACTCTAACAGTTTGTTTAAAGTTAACAGTTAATAATCATCCCAAATTTATTGACATAAACAACATGTGACGCTTATGAAACAAAGAATAATAAAATTTACACCCGAACAACTAACATGGGCCCTCCAAAACAAACTAACCCAATACAACCTCCCCCTAGATATAGAGTTAATTGACATAAAATATGACGCCTTCACAAAACACGTATCAGCCGTAATTAGAAGCGACCTATTTGAAGACACAACAGAGGGCACACCAACACCAGAACTCACCCACGAAAAAACACCCCGAACACTAATCCAATCAATAACACCCACACAGACAACACCCCAAACAGAAAAAGACAACACAACTGCTATCACTACAAAAACAGTAACAATAGCAACTCCTGCATTTTCACCAAATTCAGGCCGCACTTCAACTGACAACAATATAGGCACAGGAATTAAAACCTTAGGAGCAAAACCTGAAATAAACATAGATACCTGCGGATTTGAAGAAGAATTCACCAAAGAACAACGCAAAGTACTCAAATTCACCTCAACAGACGATTTCGTTATTGTTAAACCAACACAATTCCTAAAAACCGAGTGGGAAGACATTAACGTCACCGTAAAAAGCATAGGCGGCAGATGGATAAAAGACACAATTGACCACTGGCTCATCCCAAAAAACAAAAAACAACAACAAGAAGATGAATAATAACAACAACTAAAAACATAAAAGGGAAAACAAAAAATAATTCAATAGGTGTTTTTGTGTCTAAAAAAACTAAGTCTTCAAAATCGCTGTATGAAATCATTAGCTATGACATGCAGGGCATTAAAATATTTGACCACACACCCAACGCTAAATGCCTCGTAAATATTTCCATAACACCTAACCCGGCTGAACCGGAACCAAAACTAGTTTTTTGAAATTAGAAAAACATAAAACATTCACTATAGCATTTGAATCTGTGGGTTCAAATGACAAC
>WQSY01000003.1 GCA_009787585.1 Candidatus Bathycorpusculum sp.
TTAGGTAATTAGTCATTGAAGTATACACGTCTGTACCTACGGGGTGATCAACTACCAGTAAACTAGCAGAATCCAAATAGAAGAGTTCATCCCACTGCTGAAAGAGCACGATATCAAAGTATCCGTCTTTGGCAGTTAACACATCTTTATCTAGTTTAACATAATCATAGGGGTTACCGCCTATGAAGACAATTTCGCCATCAGGGGTAATGTAACCGGTGTAACCTATCCAACCAGGGTTAGCCACATCAGTAACATAACTGTAATCTTCACCATTCCAAATGTAAAGTGAAGGACAAGAAGCATATCCACTAATTAAATTGTAAGTTGCAACTATTGTCATAGGTTTATTTAATGTAAAAGTTAGCGAAGAAGACTTTGAGCCATCACTCCAAGATCCAAACTCTACAACACCAGTTCCAATATCAAGTACAGTAGGAACTGTAACGGTGTATTGACCTGTTGGTAAAAGTTTTGAGAAACTAGTTTCATATTTTTCTCCGTTGAGCGTGAAAGGCAATGGAACACCTTCGCCCCCTGAGCGGTCAATTATGAGAGTATAATAACCAGCAGGCACAACTGTAAATGAGTTGGTAAGCCCATTTAGTTTAACGTTATGAATTCCTTCAGTGGGTGCAGTGACTTTAAACTCGACAGTTACAGTAGCGTGTGTTTCTACTTTAATTTGCTTTGTCTCAACTAAAATATTATCAACAGTTAACGACACAAGTAAACTGTCTGCCTCTTCTGAGGGATTTATAGCAGTTGCAGATATTGTAGTAGATTCACCAGGTCGGATTTCAGATGGGCTAATTTTAAGACCATAAAGTATCACTTGACTTGAATCCACAGTTGATGATTGACTTAAATCGGTGTTAGATGTTTGACTTGAATTAGTAGATGTTTTTTTTAGCATAAAAGATGTTTCTAAATCGTCAATTTTTACAGTATAGTTTCCTGCATCAATTTCGACAACTATAAATTCGATAATTTTACAAGTTTTCAAACCAGCAAGAGTTATATTTACAGAGTCTTTAACTACTCCATTTATTTCAAGATTAACCGTTTTATAACCCTCAACATCACCAATGTTTGTGACATTCACTGAGACCTGTATCGGTTGACCTACAAATGTTTCAGACGGATTAACCGTTAAATCTGTAAAAACAAAAACGGCAGATTTAGTATTTGTCGTCGTGGAAATCGGTATAAGACCATTATCTTTTGGTATGAGTCCTTGATTTTGAAGATAAAAATAGGTACCAATAGCTGCACCTACTATGATTAGATCGATGAGTAAAAATGTTTTTAGTTTAACTACTGTTGAACGCGCCAATATTTACACCTCATACAGAATAGGCCACGCAGCAAAATTACAGGGGTAAGCGCGATAATTAGCAACATTAGCAGGTTGATTATCTGCATCGACAACAAACAAAGCAGCTGTACTAATAGACAAGGGGAATATAGTCTGTTGCGAGACAGTAGTAACATTTATCTCAGCATCATCTTCACAGTTTAGAATTACGTGTTTACTGTCATTATTACTAGTTAGCGTGTTTCCAGAAGCTGAGAACAAGTTACTATTAAGCTCATTATTACAAATGCTTATGTCTATATTTTTTTCCATGTTAGCCTCAACTTGTAAGTTAACTATCCATCAACAACAAGAAGTTTAATAAACCTTAAGTTAACTAACATTAAGTCAAAGTTGATTAACTAAAGTTTAACAAAATCAACAACAGACAACCATAAACAAAAAACAACAAATACTTACGCACAAACCAAATACCACACACAACTATTTACACCACATACTTCGACAATTAGTAACAGTTAAACTATAATTTGGGAAAACGTGTGGGCACAAAGGATTTTAAATCGGTGTATTAGACAATAACGCCTTATTTTTGCCTTAAATTTATTTGCTAAAGCCATAATTTCGCAAATTATTATTTAACCGTTCCTTACGTCACAAAACTAACGATTTTTCAAGCTGCCACATAATTGCAATTAAATCGCTTTTTTCCTCTCGGGTACATTGCAGTAATTGCGTAGCAGTACGTAAACACTCAATAGCCTTATTCACTCGCCACACTTTAAATCTGTAGTGTTCGTTTAACACAAGTACTTTCACTATTTGACGCAATGACATAATAATGTACATACTCACCGCAGGTGTTGTTGTGTTTTCGGATAGTTTTTTAAGTTGGTTCATTTGATAATTTATTTGTTCTTTATTTATTTGATCACCCATATTTTACCTCACTACCTTGTCACATCAATTTTCAATAAAAAAAGGGTTATATACGGCTGTTTCATACGCTTGATTTCTTTAAAGCAAATAGACACCCAGCAAAAAAGATGGCTCCAAAAATCAAAAGGCCGGCAAATGACAACCAAGGAAATGGCAGACAAAGCATTGTTGAGCGCAGAAGGTTAGCTGAATGAGTTAATGGTAGGAAATACAGCACCACTTTAGCTATACTAGGTAATTGATTTAACGAAAAAAATGTACCGCATAAAAAAGTCATAGGTAAAATTACCAGAGTACTAAAGTTACTCATTCCATGATGAGACGATATAAGCAAGGCAACCATCACTCCAAATAGAGCAAACACAAAACATGACAACAGCATCAACAACAAGAAGAGCAGAGTAACTTGCGTATTTACCAATAATGTTGGTGCAAGAGCTAAACCAGCTAGGTATATAGCAATAGCACTAATGCCACCTCTTACTACGCCTATTAAGGCTTTACCTATAATAATTGCATACGAACTTACAGGGGACATTAAAAGTTCGTCAAAGCTTTTGTAGAACATTTTGTCCACTTGAAGCTTTGATGAAGCACCATTAAAACTAGTGGAAAAAGCCGTTAAAGCCACAATACCGGGAATAACAAAAGCAAGATAACTAAAGCCATCTACATCTATACCTCGCCCTAATCCGTAGCCAAAAGCCACCAAATAGAGCAGAGGAAGTACAAGACTTGTTGCAATAGTTGCTTTCCAATGCCGTTGCATGTTACGTAAATCAAGCCAAAAAACTGAGTAAATATCACTAAATATATTCATCATTGGTCACCTACTTTTTCACCTGTCTGTTCAATAAAGACATCTTCCAAGTTTGATTCACGAATAATCACAGTTTTCACATCAGACGGCAACCCTTTGACGTAATGGTTTGCAGCGTCACGGTTAACAAAAAATTGGTAATGAGTCTCTTTATTACCTACTAGAGTTTCAACAACTATGGATCCCACTTTTTCACGAAGATTAGCAGGTGTATCCACATTGATTAATTGCCCATGATGCATAATTCCAACACGATCACATAACACTTCGGCCTCCTCAATGTAGTGTGTCGTAAGGAAAATTGTGGTGCCATCTTTGTTTAAGCGACGCACAAAATCCCATAAGCGACGTCTAGCTTGGGCATCCAGTCCAACAGTGGGTTCATCTAAAAATAATAATTTAGGTTCATGAATAAGACTGCAAACTATAGCTGCTTTCTTTTTCATTCCACCTGAAAGTGTGTCAACCATTTTATCCGCATACTCGGTGAGTTCTACATATTCTAACAGTTCAGCAATACGTTGCTTACGCTTAAAAGAATTTAAGTGTTGTATACGTGCATGGAATTCCATGTTCTCTCTAACAGTTAAATCACGATCCAAACTCAAATGTTGCTGAACAACACCAATCACCTTCTTGACTGCATCAGATTCGTATTTTACATTATAACCTCCAACTGAAACATGTCCTGAGGTTGGATGGGTTAAAGTTGTTAGAACACGAATAGTTGTTGTCTTTCCAGCACCATTGGGTCCTAAAAACCCAAAGATCTCTCCATCAGGAACACTCAAATTTAGATTATCTATCGCTTTAACAGAACCGTAATTCTTGCAGAGATTTTCGGTATATATAGAGTCTGTCAAACATTACCCTCATATTTTGTCGAATTTTTTTAATGCTTCTGTAACAGCAGTCTTGGCGGTAAAACCAATTAATTCACCCATTTTTGTATGGCCTCCAGTATGTTTAATCACAATATCAGGATTTACACCTGAAACAACAAGCATACTGTCAGTTCCTGTTCCAGTGGCTTGCACCTGAGGCGTATAACTACTTTTATAACCAAGATCTTGCAGTGCCGCCGATTTAGCCTCTGTAGCAGTCATTATCGCCCTAGCCATAGCAGCTAAAGTTAAAGTCACATTAGTTAACAACATGATATTTATGGTACCAGGAACCAACTTCATTTGTGTTTGAGTTTCAACCCAGTTCCCAGCGTCTACACCTGCACGTAGTGCATTATCAAGTGCACCACCAGTTGCAATACAACAAACATGAAAATCACCAAAAGTTTTCTCACACACAGATACGCACTCCATATTTACAGCGGTGCTTAGAAAAATAAAGTCTTTGCAAGAGAGTCCCAAAGATTTAGGAAGTTGCTTTTTAACTTTTTCATAACTCTGCAGAGTCATATGCCTCTTTGATAGTTCATCAGGGAAAAATATGTTACCTACATTTCGGACTTTTCGTAAACCATCCAAAGTTGATAAAACCAAACGTTGCTCATTAAAAGAGACAAGCGTCAAGTTATGCCATATACCATCGTACTTGTGATAGACAACACGCGCGTTTACATCCGCAAGTTGAAGGTCTATAGAGGTTTCTTTAATTATCACAACTTTTTTACTCATTTTACTTTTTTCTCCAGTATCATTTTTTTGTTTGTTATTTTTCATTAGCACTTTCAAGTAGACCCTCTATGCTAAGATAGAGTTTTTGCAGCTCTTTTTTCATCTCATCAGAAGTCTGCCACATATTACGCTCAATAGCTTCCAAAAGCCGCTCTACCATGTTCTGTAACGCATAGGGATTTACGTCTTTGAGCCATTTCTGCATAGTTTGATCAAAAACATATTTTTTAGCAAGCTCCTCATACATCCAGTCCTCAACAATATCTACTGTAGCATCCCAGCCAAAAATAAAATCAACATTTCTAGACAAGTCAGCAGCACCCTGATAGCCATGACGTTTCATGCCGTCAATGTATTTGGGATTAAGAATTCTAGAACGGAAAACATAACAAGTTTCCTCAGCGGTACTTCGAACTTTTACACGGTTAGGATCAGAGGTATCACCACAGTATGAACGTGGCATCTTACCACCCACGGTTTTAACTGCATTTATCATACCACCATGAGAGTCATACCAGTCATCACCATCTAAAATATCGTATTCACGTGAATCCTGATTTTTAACTGTAACATTAATTTTTTTTAGACACCGTTTAAACTGTTCAGGCGTCTGTAATCCATAAGTTTTACGAGTATAGGCATAACTGCCCCAGTTAATGTAGACATCACTTAGATCAGTTTGGTCTTTCCAGTTCTTGGAGTCTATAACTTCACTTACACCACACCCATATGCGCCAGGTTGGTCACCGAAAATTCTGTAACAAGCCGCTTCCCGCGCTTTTACAGCATCAACACCTTTATTGGCTTCTTCGGCTACTTCAGTGTCTACATGTTTAACTATAAAGTTTTGATCATGAGATTCTTTTAGTCCAGCAACTAATTCAACAGCAGCATCAAGAAGGTTAACTACAACAGGAAAAGTATCGCGAAATAACCCGCTAATACGCATGGTAACATCAATACGAGGACGTTTAAGCACCTCAAGAGGAAGGGGTTCTACACCAATAACTCTACCACTAGATCGTTCCCAAACAGGCTTTACGCCCATCAGATAAAGAATTTCAGCAATGTCATCGCCCTTGGTTTTCATAGTATCTGTTGCCCAAATAGTTATACCAATAGATTCAGGATATTTTCCTTCTTCCTTAAGGTAACGTTCAAGTAACACATCGGCTAGGGCAACACCTACTTCCCATGAAGCCGGTGTTGGAACAGCTCTAGGGTCAACAGAGTAAAAGTTTCTACCAGTTGGTAAAATATCAGCCATACCGCGGGTTATAGACCCAGAAGGACCGGGAGGCACATAACCACCTTGGCAACCCGATAGGGTATAGGTTAATTCATCAGTTGTTGATGCAAGAGCAGGGACAAGAAAACGACTAATGTAGATAAGGCACTGATCGATTTGTGAGTTGCTTGCACCTAACACTTCTCTTGTTAGAACAGCCAGTTTTTCTTCGTTAAAACCAGTTAAGCGATATTTTTGGACCAATTCAAAAGAGAGAGCACTTATTTCTTTTAAATGATCACCATTAGTTTTGCCATCACAACAAAGTTTGCCTCTATGAGCTAAAAGATCCTCATAGTCAAACTCTAATAACTCGGCAATTGACTGTCTCAAGGAAGGCACATCACCGTTATTTAAACGGGTTAAGGTAACAAGAAACTCGTCTAAACGCTGATCTTTTGGAGCTTCACCTAAAATGTGAAGACCATCACGAATTTGTGCGTCTGATAACTCGTTAATGTATGCATGAAGTTGTTCTAAAAAGTCATCAAATGAGGCAAAAGCTACAGTTCGGGTGATTATTAGGTCTTTGTCAAGTTTAGCTGCAACCACGTTTTCCCAGATTATATTACGTAAAACAGGTAATTTATCAGAGTCAACAGTTTTTGCATGATAATAATCTTGGAGTTGAACTTCTAGTTTTGCAAGTTCTTCATAGGAATCAGCATTATGCATAACAGGAACTAAGTGTTCGATAATACAACAGTAGCTTCGACGTTTAGCTTGAGTGCCTTCACCAGGATTAGTTATAACATAAGGGTAAATGTTGGGTAAATCAGAGATAGCTATGTCAGGAAAACACGATTTAGATAGCCCAACAGATTTTCCAGGTAACCATTCTAGTGAACCGTGAGTGCCTATATGCATAATAACATTAGCACCAAAAATGTCGCGTATCCAGCGGTAATATGCATAATAATGATGAGGCATAGACAAGTCAGGACTGTGATATATGCTTGCCGAAGTTTCTAGATAGCCTCTGGGCGGCTGCAGACCAATAAAGATATTTCCGTTTTGTATGCCGGCAACCAAAATTTTGCCGTTATAAGTGTAAAGTTTGCCAGGACGTTTTTCCCAGTCTTTCTCCATTTTAGCAGCTACATCAAGGGGCACCTCGTTGAACCATTGTTCATATTGTTGAAAAGAAATTTTATCTAAAGAACGCTCCGTTAACTCTTGAGCACTGGCCCATCGTCTATCGTTAGTTAACCCCGCAATTATGGTATCCATAAGCTTTTGACTGCTTTCAGGTAAATCATCTAAGGTATATCCCTGGTTTTTTAGGTCTTGAAGAATGTTCATCACTGAAACAGAAGAATCTAACCCAAAGGCATGACCAATAGTATCGTTTCTTGGGGGATAATTGTGGAAAATTATAGCCACTTTCTTTTGATTGTTAGATAATTGTCTTAATTTACCCCAGTTTATTGCTAAACAAACTGCTTTTTTAGTGCGTTCTGGTATGGGTTCAAATTTTATTATTCGTGTTCCAGCAGAGTAAACAGTTTGGTTGTAATCTATAGAGGCAACGGGCACAGTTATTAGTGTTCCATCGAATTCGGGCATAGCGACATTAGCAGGAATATCCATGATGCTTAAGCCCTGCATGGTATCACGCCACTCCTCGAAAGTGTTGCTGGTAGTTATAGCTTTAATTATAGGAACCCCCAGTCTTTTCAGAGTGCCTAAGGCATCAACACCTGAGAGACATGTGGAAAGGGAAAAAGAAAACAGGCTAATAACAACATCTACAAGAGGTTTGCCGTCTTTTAAGAAATAATTATCAATAACCCAATCTAATCCGTTCATACCTAATTTGGGATTTTTTGAGCCTCCAAAAAATACTGGAAGCACATTTGCGCCTTGTGCTTCGATTTCATTTATCATGGCATCAACAAAGCTGGTGTTACCACCCTGCCATTGACTTTGATGAAACCATAACCCAACAGTTACACGATGGCTATCAATTTTCTTTGCCATATATTCTGTTAACGTTGGAACATAATCAAAGTCTGGATGGTAAATACCTTCCCATAAGGGTTTAGTTGGAGCTTCAAAAACGTAATTCTCGCCTATGAAGCGGTTAGCAAGATAATAAAAGAGATTTTCAAAATTTTTTTTTCCACCGTAATTAAGGTAAAAAAAGATTTTCTGTTTGTCTTCATTATATACAGTTGTAAATTTAGTTTGAGTATTACCTCCAAAGAAGGGGGCAGAAACCATAAGAGGCACCTTTGCAGGTTTTAGGGCTTCAACTAACTTGTCAAGATCAGGCAGGTCACCCATTAAATGTACAATAACTATGTGAGCTCTTTTAGAGAAATTAATAAAATCATCTAAAGCACCAAAATCTCGAAAATCACCACCTGCCCGTAGACGTAAATCAATTGCTTGGGGAAATTTTTCATTTATTGTTTTTGCCGCTGATATAGCTGGGATTGCGTCTGCTGGAATTGTTGATGCAAAAGCTACTTTTAGTGTTCTCATATTTTCAATTCCTCCTTTTCTTCAAAAAAGAAAGATATTTTTGAAGTGAAATCAGCAAAATCGTTGACTACAGGTATAACTATGGGTTTACCTGTAGTTGAAATAGAAACATCAGCCTTAATGCCGTATACAGCGTCAATATTTTTAGCTGTTAATACCTCTTCAGGAGTTCCCATGGCATAAATGCTGCCCTGTTTTAGCATGAACAGTTTATCACAAAAACGGCTGGCTAAATTTAAGTCATGTATTGATACAATGACAGCGTGCCCTTTACTTTGAGTAAGACCTTTAAGTATACAGAGAATTTCAAGTTGATGCTTAATATCTAAGGAACTTGTAGGTTCATCTAGCAGCAAAATTTGAGGTTGTTGTGCAAGAGCTCGGGCAATGATGACTTTTTGCTGCTCGCCACCACTAAGTTCAGAGAATTGACGCATAGCAAGATGGTCAATACCTAAGAGCGTCATCATTTGAAAAACAATGCCATTGTCACGCTCACCTATACTCCAATGAACATATGGTTTTCTACCCATCATTACAACATCAAATACTGTGAAGGGAAAAGCACTTACGGATGTTTGCGGAACATACCCCATCAGTTTGGATAATTCCTTAATAGAAAGCTTGCTGGTGTCTTGATCATTTATTAGAATACTGTTTGGTTTTGTCTTTAAGATACGGTTCATACATTTTAATAAAGTGCTTTTTCCTGAACCGTTAGGACCAACGATAGCTATTAACTCGCCTATTTCAACGTTTAAATCAATATTTTTTAGAATTGAAACACCTGCATAACCAAACGAGAGATTGTTTATAGTTAATTTCAACTGAATCGATGCCTCCTTTTATGTATTAGTAAATAAATGAAAAATGGAACACCTATTAGGGATGTTACAATTCCAACTGGAAGCTCTGTTGGCATTATAATTAATCTAGCCACAGTGTCTGCGCCAAGAAGCATAAGAGCACCCATAAGTGCACTGCAAGGTATGAGGTACCGGTGGTCGTTGCCTATTAGCATTCTAGAAATGTGAGGAGCAATCAAGTCTACAAAACCAATGATTCCAGTAAAAGATATTATACTGGCAGTAGCAACAGTTTCTAGAATCATGTTTATAGATAGAATACGTTTTGAATTGACTCCTAGACTAACAGCTACGTCTTCACCCATGCTTAGAACGTTAATGTTCCATGCTTGAGTCATCATGAGAATCATTGCAATTGCGACGATGGGGAGACAAATCAAAATATTTTGCCAAGAGGCAGTGTAAAGTCCACCCATAAGCCAAAAAACAATAGCTGTAACAGCGTTTCGTTCGGGAGCGATATATTGTATGAGGGACAGAAGTGCAGAGAAGAGAAAGCCAACGGCTACTCCTGCTAAAATTACGGATTCAGAACTCATGCCTCTTATACGTGCAATAGAGTAAACTATTACCATAGCTATTAAACAAAAAATAAACGCATTACCAATTACAAGATAGCCCGCAAAAGTTGCAATGCTAACTCCAAAAACTATAGCTAAGGCGGCACCAAAACCTGCCGCTGAGGAAATACCTAGTATATAAGATGATACAAGAGGATTACGTAAAATCCCCTGCATTGTTGCACCAGCAGTAGCTAAGCCAGCTCCAGCTATTATGGCTAGAACAATTCTGGGCAAGCGGATAGTCCAAATTATCGTCTCAGAAAGAGGGGATGCTGACCCAATGTTTAGGAATGGAAACGTTTTAGAAAAAATAACAGTTAATGCTTCACTAAGTCGGGGAGAAGAAGCTCCAAAACTAAGTGAAATTAATATTGTAACTATTAGCGCTAAAAATATAGAAAAAATTACAAGAATTTTTTTCTTTTTATCTTTACTGTAAAGCTTTTTTAAATCAACCGT
The DNA here is from genome assembly GCA_009787585.1 of Candidatus Bathycorpusculum sp. Lineage (GTDB taxonomy): Archaea > Thermoproteota > Bathyarchaeia > Bathyarchaeales > Bathycorpusculaceae > Bathycorpusculum > Bathycorpusculum acidaminoxidans. The sequence continues at coordinate 10,375 of WQSY01000003.1, forward strand.
GGAGGTGGTCATGAATACTCAAACGCTCCTCCAGTGTTGACTCTACAAATCTTTTTGACTATTAGGCAGTTAAGATATTTATGTTGTGTACATGAGATTAAAGTTGAGGTATAGTATAAACCTGATGAATTTTTGACAAAAAAACGGGTGTATGCACCATAAGTCAAAGCAGACAAAGCAGTTAACAATACATCTGAAGCAGTCAGTTTTTTCAACTTTTTATCTCCATCAGTTCAGTTAATTAGTTATGTTAATAGTTGTAGTAGAGTGATCATGGAATAGTTGTGTTCTAACGGCTGAAACTATAGGGTTTGCGCGTAGCTCTTCTAAACGTAAATATTTACTGCCCATTGTCTGAGAAATCTGTTTGACTAAGCCAAAATTAAGAAACCCGTGTTCAGTATCTATAGCAATTGATTGTATGCCCTTAGAGGCAATTTTGCAGGCAATATTTTTGGCTTCGACGACAGGGTCACCACCGTAAAGATTAACGTTTGCACGTCCATCGGAAACTAGTACTAACAGAGGGATATCATCTGTTCGAAGAGAAGATTCAACAGTGTCTAAACCAAGTTTTAATCCATGAGCTAAAGGCGTGCGACCACCAGTTGGTAGAGTGGTTAAATATTTTTGTGCTAGCTCTACACTATTAGTAGGAGGTAAAACAAGTTCCGCAGAGTTTTTACGAAATACTACCATACCCACACGATCTCTACGTTGATAAGCATCCAACAGAAGAGAAAGAACCGCTCCTTTAGTTGCACTCATACGTTCCTCTGCAGCCATAGAACCACTGGCATCAACAATGAACATAATCAGATTACCCATTTTTGTTTCTCGAACTTTTTCACGTAAATCACAACTTTCAATTAAAAGAGCCATCTGCTGCTGAGGCTGATTGTTAACCGTTTCTTTTCGTCGTTTCTGGAAAGGCGCTGCTGCACGTAGAGTTGCATCAAAAGCTAAATCAGTAACTTTGCCACGAGGAAGCATGCTTGCCACATAATGGCCTCTTTTTGAATCGCTAATGATTTTTGAACGTCTACCTGAGCCATGGCGTTCAATTTCATCAAGAACAGACGAAGAGAAGGTTTTTACAGAATAGGGCTCATCGGCTTGAAAAACATGTTCTTCTGCGGGTTCATCTTGTTTATCTGACTTATCTTTATCTTCATTCTGTGTATTGTCATTGTTTTGTGGCGGCGTTTGTTGTTTGTCGTTGTTCCATTTTTGGATGCTTTCATTAATTTGTTGATGTTCCATTTTGGGTTCTTCAAAGGGTTGACGACGTTGACGATGTGGAAGTACTAGTTCCGCTGCTTCTTTTATGTCGTCTTCGGTAACGTTTATACGGCCATTGTAAGCTGCAATGGTGCAAGCCGTTTTGTACATAGCAATGTCTGCACGATGCCCGTCTACTGCAAAGTCAGTACAAATTTGCGTTATCAGATCAAGCAAATCTGAGCTTAATGTTACTTTAGGCAGAAGCTCAGTTGCAGACAGGATTTTCTGACGTATGTTTTCTTGAGCATCAAAGTTGTAGGCAATAAATGATATGGAATTGCTTTCATAAGCAATTCGTCGGCGTATTATTTCGGCTCGGGCCTCTTTATAGGGTATACCTTTGACCTCGACGGAGAGGGCAAAGCGATCTAAAAGTTGAGGCCGAAGCTCACCCTCTTCAGGATTCATTGTTCCGATTAAAACAAATTGTGAGGGGTGACTAAAAGAAACTCCTTCGCGTTCAACAAAGTTTACACCCATTGCAGCAGCATCAAGCAATACATCAACTAAGTGGTCATCTAGTAAATTAACCTCATCAATATAGAGAACATTGCGATTAGCTTGAGCTAAAATTCCAGAGTCGAAATGTTTCTCACCTGTTTTAATGGCTTTTTCAATGTCGATAGTGCCTACTAGGCGATCTTCTGTAGCTCCAACAGGTAGTTCAACTACAGAAACGGCGCGTTTAATAATTGGCAATTTTTCATTATTTACCTTTTTGGAGGCACAAGTTTCACAGAGATCTTTGGGGTTTTTTGGATCACAATGGAAAGGACAATTAGCAACAACTTCGATCTCAGGTAAAAGGTTAGCTAGAGCGCGTACAGTTAAGGATTTACCAGTTCCTTTTTCACCTCTAAGAAGAACACCTCCTATTTTTGGGTTGATTACATTTAGAATTAGAGCTAGTTTCATTTTGTCTTGACCGACAATAGCGCTAAACGGGTAAACTGTTTTGTTTTGCGAATGCATCTTCTAAATCTCAACCTGATAAAAGTAGCTAATAAAACATATAAATCATTGTTTAACTAAAATTAATAACAAGTTGATAAATATAGGTTTAACATATATGAAAAACAAAATAAAAAAATGATAGTCAATCATTCAAGCTAAGTTTTGATGAAACCAAAAACAGTGCAGAAATCGAGCTAGGCCCTTGATTTCTAAACTATAAAAGAGAATTAACACAATGGAAAAATATCCCAAGAGAAAACTGTTATTTTCAATAAACAACAATAAATGCATGAATGTTGGTGGGGCTGCCCGGATTTGAACCGGGGTCTATAGCGCCCGAGGCTACAAGCCTGGACCAAACTAGCCGACAGCCCCTTAAGGTTATTGATTTGTTGGTTTAATGGTATATTAGCCTTTAAACTTACCGTGAAATCGAAACCAATTCTGGATGTAGTTTTCGTTTGGTTATGTTGCTATATATTGTGTTGTTTTTTGTGGTATATTCTTGCAATTATGCATAGAATAGCTGCTGTTATAGCTAGGTATAGGGGCCATTGGAAAGCTGCTGTTGCCTTGACAATAACACCCACGTCTTCAGTAGTGAATTGTTCAGGCAGGATTACTGTTGCGGTGCCTACTAGGGGAATGGCCATATCAAAGATTGCATGGGCTACTAGAACAATTAGTGAAAGACATAATGTACTAGTGATGACGGAGTATAAGGGTTTTTTCCATGCAAAGTCTAGCAGATCTTTTGCGTAGGGTTTAGTTGGGGCCATAGAGTATATGAGCATAATTATGCCGCTACATAAAAATGTCAAAATGCTACCTATGTTTAAGGCGGAAATTAGGGGTATGGTAAAATGTGCCCCTAGTAGACCAAAGTTTGTGTTCATAGGTGACACGTTGATTTTTACGATGTCTGCACCTATGGTTAGGCGCCACCAGGGATTGTACAGAGAGACTATGATAACAACAAGAGTCAAAATGCCGCCTACAACGCCAAACCAATTAATTTTTGATAGGTGACTGCCTAAATGTTTTAAATTTTTCATACGGTCACCTAAATAGCAAGTTGTTAAGGGTAAGAATTGTCATGGGCACATGTATTATGCCTAGTTTTCTGTGGGGCATATTAATTTTTATGTCTGTTAGATCTACGCTGTAATTTGTAAATTCAGTTTTTATACTGTCTTGTCCTTGATGTTCAGCTTTTATGTGTTCTATAGTTTCAGGTGTCAAATGGCAGGTAACAGTTAAGTCAAGAGTTTGATGCGGCTCCAAAGTTGCAGGTTCAATGAAAACATCACCTAAGGCAAATTCATGATCTACACAGACTATTTCTGCGTCCATGGATGCTATGGTAATTTTGCCATCTAGGGGGTTAGTAAAGTTGTAGGTTAATAGTAGATTGTTATCTTGAGTGAAAACAGGCTCACCTGTTAGGATAGGTAAAGGAAAGGCCATGCCTGCAAAGTCAACATAGTCTGCGTTAACAAGATCATCTGGACCGCCTTTAAGTATTGCCGAGATACTAGGCGGTAAAATTAAGTCAACAGGATTCTCATGATAACGTATTACCTGGACTGTTATAGGCGTTACAGCTATTAAAATAGTAATTACCGTGAGGAAAACTTTGAGCTTATTCATTTAACTGTTACATCCAACTAACGACTATTTTCATTGACACACTTAAGCCTATCGTAATTACGATTTGTTTTCTTGAGTCGATTGTTTAGACTCCTTATTTTCTTGAGGTGCCTGTTTAGTCTCTTTATAGGGCGTAGATAAGACTTCTTTTACTTTATTTGTGATAACGGGTCCTAATCCGTTAACAGTTTTAGACCATTGCTCCACATTCATTAACGCGTTAACAGGTGTCTGATAAGTATCTAATATAGCAATTGCTTTTTCTCGTCCAATGCTAGGTAAACTGGCGATAAAGTAAATTTGTGCATCTGTTAAAGTTTCATGTTTCTTAGATGCATGTACCACTGGGGATCTTTTTTCAACAATCTGCTCCTGTTTTGCAGCAGTGTAAAGAAAATCAATGGTCTCTTTATAAGAACCAGTATTAACAATAGCTATACCGTTTTTTGCTAAATTAAACATTGCCCCCCAAACAGCTTGTGGCTGAATGCTGCTATATTTATAAATTATAGGTAAATAGCCTTCAAGAATAAGTAAAGCCTTAGGGTAAACATCTTTTAACAGAAAAAGTTGTTCAAATAAATAACGTTTAGTCAGAGTATAAACAAAGTCATTAACTGTCTTACGCTCTACCGCACACTGGTCAGATATTACATAATCGCCCTTATCAAGCAACTGTGTTTTAACAACTGCGCCTTTCTCATTGAGGCCCTTTAAAATTTTTGACGCACTGCTAGCTTCTCGACTATCAATAATAATCATGGGTTCTTCACTCTTCTGTTTTTTTTCACCAAAAAAAGGAACAAGCGTCTCTGTGTTTAACGTCATAATTATCAACCAAATTAATATTTACCCTTTAGACTTTTTTGGGCTATAGACATACGCCAAACTGAGAAATCAGATATCCAAGATATATCTTCTACATTTAGAAATTTGCCTGCAGATTCATCGAAAAGCACCTTAGCTGAAGGAGGTAATCTCTCGTCGTTTTCATCTTCAGTAGTAGCAGTCCAGAGAATAAATGTTAAGGGTATGCCGGGGAGGGTTTCAAGTTCAACTGAATAATCGCCATATTTTAGTATCTTTCCACATAGTATTGTAGTAACTAAAATTAATTCGGAAGGGCAGTTACCAAAAAGTTTTACAACAGTTTCAACTACTCGATGGTAAAAAGCGTTTTCATAAGCGTAGCCTCCAGAAAAATCTTTTAGATTAACCAATTTACTGGCTTTAACAGGCTTATTAGTAATAGCAGAATGTGCGTACTTTGTTAGTATCTCCGAAAGTTGTTCGTACATAGTTGAATCTTTGGTTTCGAATGGAACAGTGTTTTGTTGAATAATATCTTGTAAATCTCCTGTTTGTAAATTTAAACTATACCCTAGAAAGTGAAAGTTTTTTTCAGATTTACCTGTGATCTCTGCTATTTGGTTAAGAGTTTTAGAGGTCAAATTTAAAAGTGTCATTAGTATTCTCCGATGAAATGTATATTTTAAAATGTTTGAAGGTATTTAGGTATTCTCTTAAGGGAGAGAGAATAAAATTTGTGGAAGAATGATTTTTAGGGTTAAATAAATAAAAAATTAAAGAGTAGGGTTTATGGACCCTTTTTGGTTACTTCTTTGACTGCGCCTGCTGCAACGGTTGTGCCCATGTCTCGGATTGCAAATCTGCCGAGTTCTGGGAAGTCATTGAATGCTTCGATTGCAATTGGGTGTAGTGGTTCCATGCGTACCCAAGCGGCATCGCCTGTTTTTAGGAAGTTTGGATGTTCTTCTGATACTTGACCAGTTCTTGGGTCAATTTTTTTGATCAGTTCGACGAATTTGACTGCAATTTGGCCTGTGTGGTAGTGTAGTACTGGAGTGTATCCGGCTGCGATTGCTGTTGGGTGGTATATAACAATTATTTGACCGATGAATTCTTTTGCAACGGTTGGTGGATTATCAACTGAACCGGCAACATCACCGCGGTGAACATCGTTCTTTGCGATGCCTCTAACGTTTATGCCGACGTTGTCGCCTGGTTCGGCCATAGGTATGCTTGTGTGGTGCATTTCGATTGATTTAACTTCAGCTGTTTTGTTTGAGGGCATAAAGACGATGTTTGTGCCGGGTTTTAGTACGCCAGTTTCTACTCGTCCTACTGGGACTGTGCCAATGCCTGTGATTGTGTAAACGTCTTGTACTGGGACACGGAGTGGTTTGTTTGTTGGTTTTGCTGGAAGTTCTAATTGGTCAAATGCTTCCATCATGGTTGGACCAGTGTACCAGGGCATGTTTGGACTTTTTGTTGCTAAGTTATCGCCTTTTAATCCTGAAACGGGGATAAAGTTGATTTTTTCAATTTTGAAGCCGACCATTTTGAGCATTCTTGAGATTTCGTTTTTCATTTCTTCGTAGCGTTCTTTGCTCCAGTTAACTGTGGAGTCGTCCATTTTGTTGATTCCGACAATCAGTTGACGTATGCCTAAAGTGAAGGCTAAAAAGGCGTGTTCACGTGTTTGGCCGCCAGGTCCAATGCCTGCTTCGAATTCGCCTTTTTTGGCTGAACTGAAGAGGATGGCTGCGTCGGCTTGGCTTGCGCCGGTGATCATGTTTTTGATAAAGTCTCTGTGACCTGGAGCGTCAATAACGGTCATGTTATATTTTTTGGTTGGGAATTGTAGGAATCGAAGGTCGATTGTGACACCGCGTTCTCGTTCTTCTTTTAGGTTGTCGAGAACCCATGCAAAGTGGAATGTGCCTTTGCCCATTTTCTCTGCTTCTGCCTTGTAAGCATCGATTGTTCTTTGATCTATAACGCCTGCTAGATATAGTAAGTGTCCTGTGGTTGTTGATTTACCGTTGTCAACGTGCCCCATGATGATGATATTTAAGTGGGGTTTATCAGATTTGCTCATACATTAATCCTCTTAATTAGTATATATGAAATTTGTAAACACATCTGTCACCCAATTATTAAAGGTTTATGCACTTTATACAAAAATATCAAAGGACACATAGCAAAATAGTATTTAGAAGTGGCTCAAAATAAATAAGAAAAAAGAGTTTAACGTATTGTTGTTTCGCATTGTTTGAGTAGTTTTTGCCAATGGTTATCTGTTGCCTGTTGAATTTGGTCTATGACATGTTTGTTTTCTGGTTTGAATAAATGACGGAACCGACCTTGACCTTCAAGATAGTCTATTACAGGTTTTTTCTTTTGTGGAGCTAAAGCATACATTTTACTAGGTATAGATAACACTCGTTTACCGTTAACAGCTTCCCAAATTGGAAATACACATGTTTCAACAGATAATTTTGAGTAAGACATACTCCTAGAAGGGTCAGTTCTCCATCCGCGTGGGCAGGGGGCAAAAATATGCAAAAACGCAGAACCCTCAACTTCTAAGCCTTTTTGAACTTTACTCATCATGTCCTTCCAATAATAAGGCGTTGCAGTTGCAACGTATTCTATGTCATGGGCTAAAATAATTTCTGTTAAAGGTTTTTTCTTTTCCATTTTTCCAGGTAAAACTTTTCCTGCAGGAGTTGTTGTCGTAGACGCGCCCATAGGTGTTCCGCCGCTTCTTTGAATACCTGTATTCATGTAACCCTCATTATCATATAATATAAAGAGAAAATCATGACCCCGCTCTATCGCACCTGATAACGCTTGCAAACCTATATCATACGTTCCACCGTCTCCTGCAATAGCAATAACATCAATGTGTTCTTGTTTAATTTTGCCTTTCTTACCTAAGGCCTTAACAGCAGCCTCTATACCTGAAGCGTTTGCCGCTACGTTTTCAAAGGCAGTATGGAGCCAAGGCAGACCCCAGGAAGTGTAAGGATATATTGAGCAAACAATTTCCATACAGCCCGTTGCCTGCGTGACAATAGTGGGTCCACGAAGAGCCTTTGTTACTAAACGTAGAACCGTTGCAGGACCGCATCCAGCACATGCTCTATGACCTGAGAGAAACAAATCGGGTTTAAGAGCAATGTCTTTTGCGGTTTGTTTATACGGCTCAACTTTTGGCATCGCGGGCTTTGATAATTCTAATTTAAGGCTACTGTTTTTTCTATTAGACTGCTCATTTTGAGTTGTTGTCATTAGCTTTTCCTCTGTTACTCCTTTAATCCTAAATAATGCACCACAGTATCAACTTGACCTGTTTTAGCTATCTGCTGTAGATCTTCAAAGACTTTTCGCAATCCAAGAGGGTTACTATCTCGACCGCCTAAACCGAAAATGTAATTGATTATAAAAGGGTGTTCTTTTATGTCAAATAATGCATTACGAACCTCAGTAAATACGGGGCCCCCTAAACTGCCAAAGGACATGCTTTTGTCCATAACTGCGAGAGCTTTTATGTGTTTAAGGTTTTTTTGGAGTTGTTCAACAGGAAAAGGACGGAAAGTACGTAATCGTAAAAGGCCGACCTTTATACCTTCACTGCGAAGTTCATCTATTAGAACTTTTAAAGTGCCTGTTGTTGAACCGACAACTATAACGGCAAGTTCTGCATCATCTAATTTGTATGTGTCAACAAGACCATCACCATAACTTCTACCCGTTAAAGTAGCGAATTGTGTATTAACTTCTTGTATTTTTTTGAGCGCATTTTTCATGGCTTCTTCTTGTTGACGTTTAAATTCAAAATAGAATACAGGGGAAACGTTTGGACCCATAGTCATTGGATTATCTGGGTCAAGTTTAAAGGGAACTGTTTTTCCTTCATGGTTTATAATCATAGGTAAAACGCGTTCACCTATAAACTGTTTTACAATCTCGTCTAAGAGAACATTTACGTTTTCCAAGGTGTGACTAATCGTAAAACCATCTAAGCATACCATTATGGGCAGAGAAATCGTTGGGTCTTCTGCAATTTTAAATGCCTGAATAATTGAGTCATATGCTTCTTGAGCGTTTTCAACATATATGTGAAGCCAACCGCTGTCTCGTTCAGCCATACTGTCGGACTGATCGCCATGAATATTAATAGGAGCAGATAATGCGCGGTTAGCAATAGCCATAACAACAGGTGCTCTTGACCCAGAGGTTACAAACAATATTTCATGCATTAAAGCTAAACCTGCAGATGCGCTTGCAGTAAAAACTCTGGCACCTGTAACAGATGCTGCTAAAGAGGCGGAAATTGCACTATGTTCCGATTCAGTGCAGACAAACTCTGTTTGTACCTCGCCGTTAGCAACATATTCGCTAAATTTCTCAACAATAATAGTTTGAGGCGTAATAGGATACGCAGCAACTACATCAACATCAGATTGTTTAGCTGCTAAAGCAACGGCTTCATCACCATTAAGAGCTAAAAGTTCCTGTTTAATCAATGTTTCTTCTTTTCCTATTTGGGCCATATTTATTCCTCTGCTTTATCCTTTTCAGGTATTTGCATAACAATTGCTTTTGTGGGACACTCAGCTGCACATATGCCACAGCCTTTACAAAAGTTAAGATCAAAATAGACTTTTCCAGTGTTAGAATCTAAACGTGCAGCTCCTTCGGGACAAAGCATTACACATGTTAAGCATGTGACACATTTTTCAAAATCAGCAACAGGCATAAAAGTTTTCCAATCACCCGTTAAAAAGTCTGTGCTGGGTTTTTGACTTACAGCAGCCATAACCAAGTTTTTCCAACCTGATCCGTGATATTGTTGTTGTTTGCTCATATGCTTTTTACCTCGTTGTATGCTTCCTGTACAATAGCAAAGTTTTTTTCAGCCAAGTCTGGTCGGAAACGGTTCTTTAAAGTTTTATGTATGCCCTCTAGAGAAACTATTTCGGTGGCTTTTGCAACAGCACCCAATAATGCGGTATTTGTCATGGGAGCATCTAAAAGTTTTAAGGCGATTTCTGTTGCAGGTACAGTCCAAATTTTACCTTTTGTCACATGTAGAGACTGTTTTAATACCTCAGGTTTTTCGTTTGAATTTATAATTAAACAGTTATCATCCTGATTTAGTCCTACCGTTACAGGTACTGTTTTTAGTAAAGTGTTGTCAAGTACAATAACTATATCAGGGTCATAAATTGCACAATGCAACCTAATAGGCTCAGTGCTAATTCTAGTAAAAGCAGTTACAGGAGCACCCATTCGTTCTGGCCCAAACTCTGGAAAAGACTGAATGTACTTACCTTCATCAAGAGCTGTTCTAGCTAATAATTCACTTGCAGTCCAAGCGCCCTGACCACCTCTACCATGCCAACGGAATTCAATCATTCTTTTCAGTAATATCCCTTCTTATCTGGCAATCTTTTGATTTTTGGACAGGAACATGATTATTAAAGCATTCGTTAGCATTTACATGTTTTACACAGTATGTTACTCATAAGGCATTAAGGGTAAACAGTTTTATTTTCTTTTTTGATTGTCCATGTAACTATTTTTGCATCATATCAACACGTAGAACGGGTCTTACCTTCCAGCCGGTCAAAGCATTTGCCTAACTTTAACACCTAACCAGGGCATCCAGACGAAAAAAAGAACAATAAAAATGTACGTATTAGTTCCGTGAATGTTGTTAAAGTGTGCATCATAAATGTGTGCATAACCCATTTTCTGGACAGAATTACCTGAAATTTTCACTGAGAGCTAAATCGGGCAAAATGTAATCAGCATGGAAAAGATACCCCTCCAGAAAAATAAAACAAGCCCAAAATGGGCTTTAAATGGTAAAAGAACGGGGCAAACCGCCTCAGAATAGACCTACCCCCCCCCTCTTTAAAAAAGGCACATACAACTTTTTTAAAACCACATGTAAAACCACAAAGAATTCACCATTGTCTTTACACGTCTTTAACAACTCTAAGTAACACGCGTCCTAAAAAAAGTTGTCACCTTTTCCTTCTGTCTAAATGGTTAAAACTAAAATAAGAGTTTAAACAAATTAGGTATGGTGATGAAAAATGTATACTAAGAATATGGTTGTTAAATTTAAATTTGATTTTCAGGGTATGTATAGTAAAAAAGTGTTATCGTTTGTTTCTCTATTATTTATGGTAGTGCTAGTCTTTTCTTCTTTTGTTTTGGTGTTTAGTGGGGTTTCTTTTTTTGCGTTAGGTGTAGAAGCGCCTGATGAAGTGGTTAAAAATGAAGCTGAACTTGTCAAAGCTGTCAATGCCGCGCCTTTGGATAAAGCGCCTTATGTTATTGGTTTTAGTGTTGATATTGTTCTTAAAAAGTCTCTTGAAATTCCCGTTGAGAAGAATATTGTGCTTGTGAGTGTGGGTGATGGTGTTTGGAAGCTTGTTGGCCCAAACAAACAAAATACCATCACGGTTAAGGGGTTGTTAACTATTGATGGCATTATTGTGTCTCATGCAGACGGTAAAAGCGGTAGTGGGGTGTTTGTTAGTAGAAATAGTACATTTACTTTATTGAGTGGTGCAATTTCGGGTAATACCGCTAGAGTTGATGGTGGGGGTATGTATAATGAGGGCACTTTTGTGATGGCGGGCGGTGAAATTACTGATAACATTGCTGGTGATTGGGGTGGTGGTGTATGTAATTACTTCGGGGGCATTTTTAATATGACAGGTGGCGAAATTTCTAACAACAAAGCTGCTGTTGGTGGCGGTGTCTTTAATGGTGGTACATTTAGTATGTCTGATGGCGAAATTACTGGTAACACAGCTAGCGCGGGTGGTGGTGTGACTGACAGCGGCAGTTTTTATAAGCTTGGTGGCGTGATTTCTGACAACACATCAAGTGATGTAGTAAATGATTTGAATATTGATAGGTGGAAGGACATGGGCGATGCTGTGAATGGTTATCTGATTGTATTTATTCTAGCTATTTTAGTAATCGTTTGTTTTGCATGTGTTGTTGTTTTGCTTTTTTATCACTCAAAGAAACGAAAACAAGTTACTGCTTAGCAGGTAGTTTTGTGTACTCAGTTAGCTAGTGAATTAAGATATCTGCTGTATTATTGTAATTTTCATCAGAATTTTTTATGAAAAATAAACGCCAAATTTTTTATAAGATCTAAAAAAATACGTCACACAAAAATTGTCAAACCACACAATAATAAAAAAACAGATTTAAATACTACATTACACATTCTAAAGTCAGAATGACAAAATAAAACAAGGACTTACTGACAGAAAACAAACAATTAAAAACCAAAATCAAAATGATAACCACAGAAAAACAAAACAACAACTACAAACCCTACAAAACAACATAGACCAAAAAATAGCCCAAGCCATAAAAAAAGCAACACAATCCCTCCTCGAACAAATAAACCAACTACAAACCCAAAACACACAAAAAACCAAGAAATCCAACACCTAAAAACACAAATAAACAAAAATAACCAAAACTCATCCAAACCACCAAACACCAACAACCCCTACAAAAGGAAAACAATCCACAACAACCACGAAAAAATAACCAAAAACCAAGCCCAAAACTGACATCTATTACTTAAAAATAAGAAGTTAGGGATCTAAATGTAATTTGTCTATTAGTTTGTTGAGTTTATGTTTTAGACGTGTGATAATTGTGTTCAGGTAAGTAAAAAAGAGATTCACTAGTTTTGTGACCAGTGTTCTTTGAGGGATTGTTTGTTGTGTACAGTTTGAGTAAAGTAATGCTCAGATTAACCAATTGGAGCAAAGAGCAAAATGCTCAGATTATCCCAATTGGAGCCAGAGCAAAATGCCCATAATCAAACCGTAAATTGCCAGTGCTTCAGCCAAGGCGACGATTAGGAAGCTTTTGAAGAAAGTGTCTGGCTTTTCAGCTAAGGCACTAATTGCAGCGGTGCCTGCAGATGAAATAGCTATACCAGCGCCTAAGGCAGGTAAACCTATAGCTATAGCAGCAGCAAATGCAATTGCAGCTCTGTCATAGTTACCAGCGCCGTCAGTAGATGTGTCAGTGACTGAGTTTTGAACTGTATTCATGGTTAACGCACTTGCTACACCCATTATAGGTAAGAGTACCAAAGGCAATAGCACGAACAATAGTATTTTGCGATTCAAATTTAAGTCAACTCCTAATTTTTTCATCACAAGGTCAGCTATTAACCTTTTTATTTTAATGTTAAAATTAAGCATAAAAAGGGCGTAAAACAGGTTTTTAACAAAACAGATAAGCAACGTTGTGCGTTTGTAAACATGCAATTTTTGGTTAAGTATTGTTTATTTGTTGTTTAGCCTCAAGCATGCTTTTAATTCGTTTGGTTCTTATGAATTCTTCGCGTTCTTTTTCTTCTAATACCAATTCGACCCATTTTACAGCGTCATGATATTTGGGTACTAGAACATATTTTAGGGCGTTAACTCTTCGTTGCGTTTTGTTAACAGCGTTTGCTAATTGAAAAATGGTGCCTTCAACTTTTGCTAACTCTCCTACTAATTCAAGTACTTCGGTAAACTGTTTAAAGGCTTTATCTAAGTCAGAGCTAGTGTTAGCAAAACCATAGGCAGGTTTTAGGTCTTTTTCGCTTTGAAACTTTACGGTAGGAACAGTAACGCCCATGATGCTTCTAGCGTCTACTTTATAGTTAACTTTAGCAGGAGAGCCTAATACAGCATTGGAAATAGCCTCAGAGCCCTGGGCAATGTTTGCTTCTCGAAGGCTTTGATAGGCAGACATTAAAACGGAGGTTAGAGCAGCTCGTTTATGTTCTGCCTCAGAGAGACTGCTGCGTAGTTCGCGCAGTAAAATGTCGCGTTTATGTTCTAAAACTTCGCGTCCTTTCTCTGCTAGTTTTAGTGTTTTTTTTGTTTGAATCAAGCTGATTCTTGTGGGGCTGATATTTTCCGTTGACATTGAACCTAGTTACCTGTGGGGTTAGATTTTTTATTGTAATATTTTTCAATGTATTCAGGTTTAATAGCAGTTAATTCTTCAGTAGCTAATAGTGAGAGTGCATCCCAGGCTATTTGTAGTGTTTCCTCTATGGATCGGTTTTCTGTGTGTTCTTGTTTTATGAGGTGTTGTTCAAAGTATTCTCCAAAATGCAGATAATCCTTATCTCGGTTGCCTAAGCCTTCTTCGCCTATGATGGTAACTAGGGATTTTGCAGCGTTGTATTGTGCATAAGCGGCGTATAGTTGGCTTGAGACGTTATCGTGGTCTTCGCGGGTGCTGCCTTTACCTATACCGTCTTTCATTAATCTAGAGAGGCTGGTGGTTATGTTAATTGGTGGATAAATGCCCTGTTTTTCTAGGGCTCTAGAGAGAACAACTTGGCCTTCAGTTATATATCCTGTTAAGTCGGGGATAGGGTGAGTGATATCGTCGTTTGGCATGGTTAAAATGGGCATTTGTGTAATGGAGCCTTTCTTTCCGTGAATTCTGCCGGCGCGTTCATATATGCTAGCAAGGTCGCTGTACATGTATCCGGGGTAGCCTTTTCTGCTAGGTACTTCTTCCATAGAGGAGCTAACTTCTCTTAGGGCTTCGCAATAGTTAGTCATGTCAGTCATAACGACTAATACGTGGCGGTCTTGTTCATAGGCTAAGTATTCAGCTAAAGTTAGGCCGGCTCGGGGGGTGATGATACGTTCAACAGGGGGGTCATCGGCTAAGTTTAGAAACATTGCAACATTTTTTATAGTGCCGGTTTCTTCAAAGCTTTTCTTAAAGAAGGCGGCTTCATCATTTTTTAATCCCATAGCTATGAAAATGATGTTAAAGTCATCACCTGTTCGAATTTTGGCTTGTCTTACTATTTGGGCGGCAAGTTCATTATGGGATAAACCGGGGCCGCTAAAAACTGGTAGTTTTTGGCCTCTAACAAGGCTAGTTAAGCAGTCAATGCCGGATATGCCGGTTTGTATGAATTCTCTTGGGTATTCTCTAGATATAGGGTTTAATGGATATCCGTTAATGTCGCGTTTTTCGTCTACAAAAAAGCAGGGGTATCCATCTATGGGTTCGCCGAAACTGTTCATAACTCTGCCAAGCATGTCAGTTGATACAGGAATCTCTAGGGGGCGACATAGAAAACGGGTGTATATTTCAGTTGATGATAAACCGTTTGTGCCCTCAAAGACTTGAACGGCGACTGCTTTGGGCATAATTTGAATTACTTTGCCTAAACGTATTTCGCCATTTTGAGTTTTAATGTATGCCAATTCGTCATAGCCTACGTTTTGCACGTTTTCTACGACAATTATAGGGCCTGAAATTGAAGCTGCACCTTTATATTCCAAGTTTGAAGTTGTTGTTACTGATGGCGTCATTTTAATTACCTCATGTTTAACTCTAATGTTTCAAAATGCTCGCGCATTCGTTTATCTATATCGTCAATCATAGTTAGGTTGTCGTTTGTTATGTTGGTTTTTATACGCATGATTTCTTCAATTACAGGTAAAGCAGTTATTTTAGTAATAGGTAACCCTTTGTTTATGACATTGTCTGCTAAATGGTGAAAGTCTAGAACTATTTTTAACATTTTGAACTGTTTATTAGGGCTGCAATAGGTGTCAACGGCGTTTAACGCGTTTTGTTGCAATATAGCAACACGGATAATTCTTGCGGTTTCCAAAATTAAACGTTGCTTACCAGGTAATGCCTCAGGGCCAACTAGTTTTACAATGTTTTTTAGTTCATCTTCAGCCTCCAAAATGCGCATAGCTTCTTCACGACAATTAGCCCATTCTTTGTCAACTGTTTGATGCCACCACTCGGCAAGATCTCCAACATAGCCGCTGTAGCTATCCATCCAGTTAATAGAGGGATAATGCCTTGCATTTGCTAATTCAGAGTCTAGGGCCCAGAAAACGCTGGTAAACCGTTTAGTATGTTGAGTTACAGGTTCAGAAAAGTCGCCCCCCGGTGGAGAAACTGCACCGACGGCACATATAGAGCCAACGCGTTTATCAGAACCTAAGGCTTCAACGACACCTGTACGTTCATAAAACTCGGCTAGTCTTGAGGGTAAATAGCTAGGAAACCCTTCTTCCGCAGGCATTTCTTCAAGTCTGCCGGAGAGTTCTCTTAGAGCTTCAGCCCATCGACTAGTTGAGTCAGCCATTAAAGCAACAGCGTAGCCCATATCTCGATAATACTCTGCTAGAGCAATTCCCGTGTAAATACTAGCCTCACGCGCACTAACGGGCATGTTACTAGTGTTTGCAATAAGAATGGTGCGTTCCATAAGGGGGTGACCCGTTGTTGGGTCAGTTAATTTTGGAAAACTATCTAGTACGTCAACCATTTCATTGCCACGTTCGCCACAGCCAACGTAGATAATAACGTTTGCATCAGACCATTTGGCGAGTTGCTGTTGAGTAACAGTTTTACCCGCACCAAAAGGACCCGGAATAGCCGCGCTTCCACCTTTAGCTAATGGGAAAAAGGTGTCAATAACTCTTTGACCAGTAATTAGGGGTGTAAATACAGATAGTCGTTTTTTGTGTGGACGGGGAATTCTAACAGGCCATTTTTGTAACATTTGAATGTCAGTTTTTTTGCCATTTGACTCCGTTATTGTTACAATTACGTCAATTACGGTATAGTTGCCCTTTGGCACAACACTTGTAATGGTGCCTGAAATATTGTATGGTACAAGAACGCGGTGTTCGACAAGAGCAGTTTCTTGAACGGTACCAATGACATCACCGCCTAAAACGGTATCACCAGTTTTTACTTTAGGCACAAAGGCCCATTTTTTGTCTCGTGAGAGGGATGTTACTCCTTGGACAGGCTTGATAAAAGCTCCTGTTAATTCTTGTAACGTTTCAAGAGGGCGGGCAATGCCATCGAAAACACGACCTAATAAGCCAGGACCTAATTCTACAGATAACGGAGACCCAGTTCCTGTGACGAGATCATTTAATTTTAGCCCTGTAGTGTTTTGGTACACTTGAATTGTAGCTTTATCGCCAGATAAACGGATAACCTCGCCAATTAAGCCCGCTTCGCCTACTTGAACAATTTCATGCATAACAATATCAGTCATACCTATAGCTTCTATAACTGGACCGGCAACTCTACATACTTTACCTACCATTTAAATCGCCTCAAACATTTTTTTTGCTACTTCAACACGTAAAGTAGGTTTAAGTTCCTGTAATATACTATCTAAAGTAGCATCGAAAAATAGTTTATTATCAAATGTGTGAATTCTGCAGCCACCGATGTAATTTTCAATTTTTTCAGATAATCGCAAGTCAAGTTGTAGCTTTGCAGATAAAGTGGCTAATGCATGTTGAGCTAGCCATTTATGGTCTTTATCATTTACTTGTAGAACCAAACTTTTTTGGTCAAGCCGTTTGGCTGCAACTTCTATTGTTTTAAAGATATAGTCATGATATTTTTCACTTGTAACAAAGTCTTTGAGTTTAACAAGAACTTTTTCAAATGCCTCATCTATAGAGTCGTCTTTAGCTTGAAGTAGACTATTTCGCATGTCTACTTCGGTTACAGAGGCGATTTTTCGTGTTTCAGAGACAATTTTTGCGTTTGTCTGACTGAGTATTTCTTGACAATATTGTTCTGCTTTCTTAGTAGCTGTAAGCAGAGTTTCTTTTGCCGTGTTTTCAGCTTCTAAGAGCACAGTTTCTGCTTCTTTTTTAGCAGCACCAATTACTTCAGTTGCTATCGCCGAAACACTATTTTTGACGTCCAACATTTATTCACCTTGCTGTGATGATAATATTTTACCGATAATATCAGATAACTGAACCTTATTTGAATGCTTCTTACTTGAAGGTATCTCAACAATTAGGGGGCTTGTGCATTCTAAACGTACATAATCAATTTTTTTGCGGATAGAGGGTTCGTTTGAAAATGTGTCACTTACTATTAGAATAGCTATATCTGTGCGTTTTAACGCGTTAGTTAAAGCTTTTTCGGTTTCATCAAGAGAAGTTACCTCTACGCCGTCAACACCTACTGAACGAAAGCCAGTAAGCATATCGTTATCCCCGATTACGTAACCAATCATTCCATTAATCGCCAGATATACCCTTAAATCTAAGAGGTGTAACTTTAGTTTTTGTCATAAAAATGTTGCTACCTGAAAGAATGATTTCAACATCAGTTACATGTGTGAAAAAAGATGTTGAAGAAGTACTGGAAACGTTAAGTAACTTTGGCGAGTTCCACATTATTAAAGAAGCACAAGATGACATCGACCGTTCTGAATATAGAATTATTATTCAAAAGGTTGAGGAGGCCATCATTAATGTTGATGCTTTAATCAAACAGTTTGCCAATGAAAAAGCAGGCGTATTTGACTTATTTAAAGAGGACAAGACGACAAAAACTGTTGTAACAGCAAGTAATTGGCAAAGTTTGGCAGAGACAACCATGCAGAAAATTACCACTGTTTTTAAAGAAACAGAAGAGTTGAAAACTGTTTTAACCAGTTTAGGCAGAGAGAAAGAACAACTTGTCCAAGTTAAAGATAAATTGTCTATCATGGAGACTATAAACGCAGATTTTGCATCCATGAAAGAATTAAATTTAATTCACGCCATTTTTGCAAGTGTACCTACAAGAAACATTGAAGGTCTACAAACAGCCCTTGCAAGTAAACCTGTGTATATTAACCACAGTAAACTAGGAAAAGATTCAAACTTTATCTGTGTAGCAACCCCTGACGCACATTACACTAATGTGGATAAAATTTTAAAAACCTATCATGCTGAAACTTTTCAGATTCCCAAAGATTTACCTGACAACACAACTAGTGCAATTGAAGAGGTAAACAGTAAATTAAAAATTAACGCTGAAAAAGAAAAAGAGCTTTTAGAAAAAATAAGCAAAATAGGCGAGGCAAACAAGAAAGATTTTGCTGTTTGGAAAGAAACTGTGGAAAACTTTTTGTTATTATTTAGTACAAAAGCAGAAATTGTACAATCAGGACCCTATGCAACCATTAAAGGCTTTATCCCCGAAACAAGATTTAAAGAGCTAAGCGGGGAATTAAATAAAACCCTTTGTGGAAAAATAGTTGTAATAAAAGAAGAAGACTCTGCAAAAGAAAAAGAAGACATAGGCGAGCATGGACAGCAAACGCCAGTTAAAGTAATGCCGCCTACAAAAATAAAAAATAACAGATTTGTTAAACCCTTTGAGGAGTTAACAAAACTTTACGGATTACCAAAATACAACGAAATAGACCCCACACCCATTATGGCGATAACCTTTCCAATTCTTTTTGGACTAATGTTTGGTGATCTAGGACACGGTTTACTCTTACTTATAGGCGGCTTAATAATTGGCAAACTGTTAAAGAAAAATCAAGGCATGAAAAACTTGTGCTACATCATGGCCGCCTGCGGTATAGCCGCATGCGTTACAGGAGTACTATTTGGCGAATTCTTTGGCCAACAAGTATTTGCACCCCTATGGTATAGCCCAGCAGAGGACATATTTAACTTTCTAATCTTCTGCATGTACGTAGGCATAGCACAAATAATTATAGGCATAGCCCTAGAAATGGTCAATTATCTAGTTAACCATAAAGTAGCTGACGCATTACTAACTGCGGTGCCAAAAATAGCCTTCTTCATAGGCGGCATATACGTAATATATAATTACCAATTAGACTTCGCCGCTTGGCTAAACGGACCGATACTTGCAGCCATAATACCCTTCATAATACTAGTCATAGGCAAACCCGTATATTTGGCAATAGCAAAACCTGCAAAAACCTCAGGCGAACATGAAGAAATGGACAGCATCACAAACAGACTCTTTGAAGGCGGAGACTTTTTCACAAGACTCTTAGGTAACACCATATCATACTCAAGAATTCTAGCCCTACTCATGGCACACTGGGCCCTAATGCTAGTAGTCTACGAAATTGCAAACATTGTAGGCACCGCATCAATACTAACCATGATACTTAGCACCATAATAATCATTGTTGGAAACATTTTCGTACTTGCCCTAGAAGGACTAATAGTATTCATCCACACCCTAAGATTACACTTCTACGAATGGTTCAGCAAATTCTACCTAGGCACAGGAACAGAATTCAAACCCTTCAAAAAGAAACACACATACACAAACGTAGTCTTCGACAAAGAAACAGAAAAACAAGAAACAAACAACAAACAACAAACAACAAACAACAAATAAACACCAACAACACCAAAACAGCAACTACAACATCAACCTTTTTTGTTAATATTTAGCGTTTCTGACGGTAACTAATTTTGTAGACAACTAAGACGCATAGTTCTTCACCAAACAAATGATACGTGTTGCACAAAGCAAAGTTTGATCAACATGAGTAAACGCCAAAGTTTATAGTAAAACTCTGCCAAAGTTTATAGCGGACTGTTAACAAAGTTAAAAGTTAGATTATAATTTAAAGGGGTAGAAAAGATGAATAATACTTATCTTACCCGTGTTTCAGATGAAAAACTAGCTCTTCTTTTACAAGCCAAGGGAGCTGTTTTAATAGAGGGCCCAAAATGGTGTGGTAAAACAAGTTCGGCTCAGGAGAAAGCGAAAAGCGTTTTATATATGCAAGACCCAGATACCTCAAAAGCAAATATGCTAACAGCTAAAACCAAACCATCTTTATTATTAGAGGGTAAAACGCCACGTTTACTAGATGAATGGCAAATGGCACCTGAGCTTTGGAATGCTGTTAGGTTTGCTGTTGATAATCGTCGTCAAAATGGTCAATTTATCTTAACAGGCTCTGTTGTTGCAACAAGAACAGCTGATATGCACACAGGAACGGGTAGGATTGCACGTATGAAAATGCGGACAATGTCTTTGTTTGAAACAGGTGATTCCAATGGCGATATTTCTCTTGAGAGGTTATTTAACGGCAAGGAAAAGGGGGAAAGTAGATCTAATATTTCTATTGAGCAAATGGCTTTTTTGATAAATCGTGGGGGTTGGCCCGCTGTTGCGCAAGAAAAGAGTGAAAAAATCGCGTTAGCCACGGCTAATGATTATTTAGAGGCAATTGCTAACGAGGATATTTCAAGAGCAGATGGAATTGAAAAAAATCCCAGCAGAGTTAAAGCCCTGTTACGCTCGTTGGCTAGAAATATATCGTCAGAGGCAAGAGTTTCAACTATTTTAAATGATTTATCAAAGAATGACGAAACACTCTCACAGGTTACAATTGTTCAATACATTGATGCTTTAAAGAAAATTTTTGTTATTGAAGATTTGCCTGCTTGGAGCGCTAAACTGCGTTCTAAAACGGCGATTCGGACAACTGCTAAGAGACATTTTGTTGACCCCTCTATAGCTACCGCGGCCCTTAGGGCAACGCCTAAGAAATTGTTATCAGACTTTGAAACCTTTGGTTTGCTCTTTGAGTCATTATGCATAAGGGACTTGAGAGTTTACGCTGAGAGTCTAGATGGGCAGGTTTATCATTATCGTGATAAAAATGGTTTAGAGATTGACAGCGTTATTGAGCTTGCAGATGGTCGTTGGGGTGCTGTTGAAGTTAAAATGGGAGCAGGCGAAGTTGAAGAGGCTTCAGAGGCTTTGTTAAAACTACAAAAAGTTGTGGACATTGAAAAAATGAATACCCCCTCATTTCTAATGGTACTCACAGCTACGGAGTATGCGTTTCAAATGGATAATGGCATATGGGTTGTACCCGTGGGGTGTTTAAAAAACTAGTAAGCAGTCTTCAAAAAGTTAACAGATAACAACCAACTATAAACGTGCTCTATCAGGCACACAAAAATGGCCTTCGTTTTTTTAGGCGCGTACACTATAGGTTCTTCTCTAATCGGGTCTACAAAAAATGAGTTTGTTATATGTTAATAATACAACCTTGCAAATGTAACAATTAATGTCTCTATGGCACAAGCCAGCCCTTGTTTGTGGCAATTGTTACATTATAACTAGCACTACAACGAACACAACTTGAATGCAATGCCACTGTAGATATAGCAAAGGTATTTTTGACAGATAATGATTGAGAAAAGATCATTCTTCCATGATACTTC
>WQSY01000004.1 GCA_009787585.1 Candidatus Bathycorpusculum sp.
GTGAAAATATGCGTTAGGTATGTTGTTGTGTAGGTTTAAAAATTAGGTTAGTTTATTGAGTTTTACAGGTTTTTTATACTAGTTTTTAGACAGTCTGGTGGATTATTGAAAAAGTTCTTTTAAAGGAATTATTGTTAGTAACATGTTATCAATGATTGTATGTTTTATAGTGTTCTGTTTAACATTGTTCTATGGATAATTAACAGTGTAAGGAACTGTGAAAAAATAACATGTGATATTTTTTACAGGTAATACATTCAATTGCACGATTTGACCATAAGGGTGATTGCATGTTAATTATGCACTGTTCCTAGCTTTTAGACTTTACAGTGTAGTGCGTTAAAGAGCTGCAAAATTTGTGGTGTGTGATGACAAAAGTATTTTGGTGGTGGCTATGTTTATTTGTGTGTTTATTGTTTTGTGGTTGAAGCCAATGATGCATGAAGAGCCGTCTGAATTGTGAAGAATAAATTATTATGGGGAACTGAGGCTTTAGTTGCGGCGTTTTTTCTCATTAGACTTGTTAACTTTTTTGTTTGATTGATGTGTTTTGTGCTGTAAGCTTTTAAAGTGGTTGTGACTGTTAAGGTTTAGAGTGATAATGGATGGCGCTTGACCGTTTAGGTTCATCACTAACTAATGCAATAAAAAAGCTGTTTAAAGCTGGTGTAGTTGATGAGGCAGCAGTAAAAGAGTTGGTGCGTGATATACAGCGTGCGTTGCTTCAGTCAGATGTTAACGTGCAATTAGTGTTGGATATTTCTAAACGTATTGAGGAGCGTGCGTTGAAAGAAAATGTGCCTCCTGGAATATCACGGCGTGAGCATGTGATAAAGGTTGTATATGAAGAATTAACTCGTTTTGTGGGTGATAAGCCTGTTCCGCTTAAAGTTGAGCCTGGAAAAAAGAAGATTATTATGCTTGTTGGTATTCAAGGTTCAGGTAAAACTACTCATGCCGCTAAAATAGCTCGTTACTATCAGAAACGGGGTTTTAAGCCTGGTTTAATTGCAGCTGACACTTTTCGTCCGGGTGCTTATGCGCAACTTTTACAGCTTGGTAATAGAATAAACTTGACTGTTTTTGGTGATGCAAAAGCTAAAGATCCTGTTAAGGTTGTTCGTGAGGGTCTTAAGGTATATGCTGATAAGGATTTGATTATTGTTGATACTGCTGGGCGTCATAAGGAAGAGAAAGATCTTATCAAAGAAATGAAAGATCTTGAAAAGAACATTAAGCCTGATGAGGTTATAATGGTTATTGATGGCACAATTGGTCAGCAGGCGTTGGTTCAAGCAAAAACGTTTCATGAGGCAACGCCAATTGGGGCTATTATCGTTACTAAACTAGATGGTTCCTCTCGTGGTGGTGGTGCTCTTTCTGCAGTTGCAGCAACTGGTGCTCCAATTAAATTTATTGGAACGGGGGAAAAAATTGAAGATATTGAACCCTTTGTGCCTTCTCGTTTTGTTGGGCGACTCTTAGGTATGGGTGACTTGGAAACTTTACTGGAAAAAGTACATGATGCTGAAGTAAAAGTTCCTCAGAAAAAAACCAAAGAAATTCTTAGTGGTAAATTTACCTTAACTGATATGTATGAACAGTTTAGTGCTGTCAAAAACATGGGACCTTTTAGCAAAGTGTTAAAAATGCTTCCCGGCATGTCTTATAATGTACCTGACGAGATGTTAAACAATGCTGAAGGTCGTCTTGACATGTGGCGTGTAATAATACAGTCAATGACACCTGAGGAGAAAGAAAATCCTAAAATACTTAACTCTTCCCGTGCCAGACGTATTGCCCGAGGGTCAGGCACAACAGAAAAAGATGTTAAAGAACTCCTTAAACAATACCTCATGATGCGCAAGATGCTTAAAATGTTTAAACGCAAAAAGAAGTTACCCTTTGGCCTTGGTGGCAAAGGTGGCATGATGGGTGGTATTCCGCCAAACTTTAAGTAGGTAAAGTTTATGGGTGTACAACAAAAAGCGTTTGATCTTCTTAGTAAATATCCTCTTTGTGATCACTGTCTTGGGCGACAATTTGCTGCTTTAGGATATAGTATGGAAAATAATGTGCGTGGTTCTTCTTTAAAGATAGTTTTAACTATGCAAACTAATGACTTGTTAAAAGAAACCTCTGATGAAGGCGTAGTGGATAAACTTCGAGTTTTGGCTACAAACGGCTTCTCAAAAACTGCGCAGGAGACTTTGAAGCATTTAAAACAAGAATTTGACTTGACGTCTGAGAAATGTTTTCTTTGTGATGGCGTTTTTGACAAAGTTGAAGAGCTAACAAAAAAGGTTTTGGCTGCTCTTGCTGATTACGAGTTTTCTACATACCTTGTAGGTATTGAATTACCCGTAAAAATTGAAGAACGCGAAGATGAATTCAAAGCCGCTTTTGATATTGGTACTGCTGAGAGTATGAAGCACGAGTTCGGTAGACTTTTTGGTAAAGCTATAGGTGCGCGTACTGGTAAAGAAGCAGATTACCTCATTCCTGACATTGTAGCTGTACTAAATCCATTTTTGGATACCGTTAAACTTCAAGTTAATCCCTTATTTGTAGGTGGTAGATATCGTAAACTTGTTCGTACGGTTTCTCAGTCTAAATGGCTCTGTTCAAATTGTCGAGGACGTGGTTGTGAAAAATGTGGTGGAACAGGAAAACTGTATTCTGAATCTGTTGAAGAATTTACATCCGAGCCCCTTTTAGGTGCGTCTGAGGGTGCAGCCTCATTTTTTCATGCTTCTGGTCGTGAAGATATTGATGCTCGTATGCTTGGAACGGGGCGTCCTTTTATTGTTGAAATTTCTAAACCTAAAAAACGTTTTATTGATTTAAGCTTTATAGAAGAGGCAATTAACGCTGGTGCCATAGGTAAAGTTGAAGTTTCTGGGCTTCATTTTACAACTAAAGATAAAGTGCGTAGGTTAAAGAAAGGTGAGGGTGCTGTAAAGGAGTATCGGTTGCTTGCAGAGTTTGAAAATGATGTATTGGATAAAGATTTGCGCTTAATTGAAGAAAAACTTACAGGAATTACTGTTAAACAGCAGACGCCTATACGTGTTTTGCATAGAAGGGCTGATTTAATTCGAGAAAGATACATATATAAGGTTAAAGTTAAGAAGGTATCTCTTAAGATGGCTCTGCTGGAAATTTGTTGCCAAGGCGGTCTCTATGTAAAAGAGCTAGTGTCTGGTGATAAAAATCGAACAGTTCCAAGTGTTTCAAGTTTGCTTGGAAACAGGGCAAAGACGCTTAAGCTTGATGTGCTTAACGTTATAATAGATGATGATAATTAAAGGTGAAAAAGATTGAGAGGTTCAAAAGGATATTACTCTGGAACTCGAAGTTTGCTACGCAAACCCCAACGTGAACGTGGAAAACCACATATTAGTAAGTTACTCCACGAATACGAACTCGGCTCAGAAGTAATTATAAAAATGAATTCTAGCGTACAGAAAAGTATGCCTCATAAACGGTTCCACGGCAAAATAGGTGTTATACAGGAAAAACGTGGACGAGGCTATGTTGTTAACGTTCCACAAGGCGAGGCAATTAAAACAATTATTGTACGTTGTGAACATTTAGAGCCATATACTGGGAACTGAGCAAAAAATGAGTCAAGATGAACTAGTTGAAAATCTGCTTACTTTGCCCCAAGTCAAAAAATTACTAGGAACAATTGGCGAGGAAAACCTCGACCAATTTCAACGTCGTAGCCTTGATTATGTTAGTAAATTCACTAAAGTCACTTCTGATAAGGCTGAAGAGTTATTGACAATACTTGTTAAAGAGTATGAAATCGATGAGGCAGAGGCTATTCAAATTGTAAACTGTATGCCTGAGACTGTTGACGAACTACGCGTTTTTCTTGCTGGTGGGCGTAAAATTATAGAAGCCCAAAAACTTGAAAAAATAGTTTCGCTTTTAAATGAAAGCAGAACACTCAAGTAGTACCAGCCCATAAGTATTTTTAAACGTTGAGTATAATTATACCTGAGTATAGTGGTTGTCATGGAGAAGCGCTACGAAGAGTATGCTTACGTGTTAGACTTCTTACCACACGGTAAGCCGGGGGTTCGACCCTCTGGAAGAGCTGGTTATCGAGCAGGAGCTCTTATTCAATGCGTTGGCGAAGAATTTTTCACTGCCCTTGAGGCATTAGTAAAAGAAAGTTTGATATTAAAACCCGGTGATCGTGTCTATGTTGGCAAAGCTTCACGTGAAGAAGTAACTTATATCATTGGTAGAGTAAGTTATGAAGAGTTCACTGCGGCAGCTAAAGCTGAACTTCCCACGGTTATAAATAAAATTGTAGTTGAACGTGAAAAATGGTTTGTCAACTTTTTTAACACTGCTCGTGCCATTACTCCTCGTATGCACGCACTCGAATTGGTTCCTGGAATCGGCAAAAAATATATGTGGCAAGTTATAAACGAGCGAACGCGTAAACCCTTTGAAAGTTTTGACGATTTACAAAAACGCACTGAATTACCCAGTCCTGCCAAACTGATTACCAAACGAGTTATGGAGGAGCTTGACGGTGACAGTAAATATCGCCTATTCACTCGGACGCAGTAGTTAAAATGAGTCTTGAAGAAACACAGCATTTGTTGAAAACTTTTCAGATTACACCAAACAGGCTCCTTGGACAAAACTTTATGGTCGAGCCCTCTTTTTATCCCAAACTTGTAAATTATGCTAAGCTTGCCCCTTCTGACGATGTGTTAGACGTGGGAGCGGGCTTTGGTTTTTTATCTAAATTTTTGGCTGATGAATGTCATAGTGTTGTTGCTATTGAAAAGGATCCACAGATTGTCTCCGTGCTACGTAAGCAAACAAATAGTTTTGATAACATTAATGTTATTGAAGGCGACGTGTTAACAACCATTTTACCCTGTTTTAACAAGGTTATTTCTGCCCCGCCTTATTATTTATCTTCCAAACTTGTACTGTTTCTGTTGAAACACAATGTTGATTGTGTTATACTAATTGTGCAAAAAGAATTTGCTAACCGCCTTGTTGCAAAAATTGGAAGCAAAGACTACAGTTGGTTAACCGTTATCGTTTATCAGAAAGCAAAAGTTGACCTTCTAGACATTGTGCCAAAAAACATGTTTTATCCTGTGCCAGAGGTTGACTCCGTTATAATACGTATAAAACCTTGGCAAACCCCTCCGTTTACTGTAAAGAATAACCTGTTTTTTGAGCAAATGCTAAAGTGGTTATTTACTGAGCGAAACAAAAAACTCTCAAATGCACTTGAGCCCTTCATCAAAAATACGTTGAAAATAAACAAGCATGATTTTCAAAAAATAATCAACACTTTACCCTATCATGAAATGCGTTCTCGTGAACTTTCCCCTGAAATTTTTGGAGAAATAGCTAATGTATTTACCAATTAAATGCGTTTGGTTCCAAAACTTAAAGTTTAACATAACCAAAGACGTATTCGAACTCTCAGATGACTCTTTTTTGTTTGCAGAAAACCTTAACGCAAAAAAGGGTGATGAAGTACTAGATTTAGGTACTGGCTGCGGAATTCTTGGTATCTTAGCTGCCGCTATGCACGTAAAAAACGTGTTATCTGTAGACATTAACCCCTACGCGGTTAATTGCGCAAAACAAAACGCAATTCTTAACCATGTGCGAAATAACATGAATTTTTTGAGAAGCGACTTATTGTCTGCCTTAAATAACTCTGCTCTATTTGATTTAATAATGTTCAATGCCCCATACTTNCCCTCCGAGCCACATGAGATTGAAACATGGATTGGACGTGCGTGGGCTGGGGGCATCACTGGTCGCGACGTAGTTGACCTTTTTATTCCTCAAGTATCTGCACATTTGAAACCGTTTGGACGCGTGCTTTTATTACAGTCCAGTTTAACAGGTTTAGACTTAACAATTCAAAAATTCTATGACTGCGGTTTATCCGCAAAAGTTAAAGCTGAACGCAAGTTACCTTTTTTTGAATCTATTCATTTAATCGAAGCCCGCTTAATACACTAATTGACTTGACAGATAAAAACACGAACAATTTTTATTCCAAACGGCACTTACAAAATAAACAGTAACTATCTTTTAAAAAAATGTTTGTTATTGGTTTTGGTACTGTTCAAACTCGTTATTTATAATTATTAGTTCAATGTTTGCTTGTTTGAAATATTCAATTGTGTCTGAGTCAGCATGGTATCTTTTTTCACAGACCACTCGTTTTATTCCTGCGTTAATAATCATCATAGCACATGTTCGGCATGGCGTCATTTTACAATATAATGTTGCGCCTTCCAGAGGAATTCCGAAGCGTGCTGCTTGGATAATTGCGTTTTGTTCAGCGTGTAATGTGCGCACACAATGCTGGGTTATGGTTCCATCGGCGTTGAAAACTTTACGCATATCATGCCCTGCTTCATCACAGTGAGATAGACCTGCTGGTGCACCAACATAACCTGTGGTCATTATACGTTTGTCTTTAACAATTAACGCCCCACACTTTCCACGGTCACACGTTGCACGTTTAGAAATCGCTTCACACAAGTCAAGAAAATAACGTTCCCAATCTGGCCTTGTGCTAATTTTTTCATCGTTCATGATGGTCTAATCCTATTCTATTTTTTTGAAGTACCATGCAAATAAGCTTAAAACGTTACCTGCTAGTTATTTGCGAAACACATGAATTTCTCTACCAATTAAATGTCTATAATCAACCTCTACAAGCGTCTCTAAATTTGTTAAAGCTTCAGCGTTGATTATGTTTTTGCTAAAAATTTCTGAACTAAACGGTTTAACACGTGTAAAATTAATGGCTTCTGCTTTTTCCCCAATGGGCATTGTAACTATCTGCTTTGTACGAGTAACAATATATGGCGTAACAACGACCAGTTTACCATCGGGTTTAAGCACTTTGTATGCTTCTTCAATAAATTCAAAAAATAATGGTGTAAGCTTGTCAATGATTTTTTTTGCGTAAGGCGTTGTGGGAATTTGACGCAACGCTGGTCCCAAGTCTGGTTCTGAGGCTATACAGTCAATATTTTCAATGCCAATCTTTTTAGATAAAACGCTAACATCACTTTGAATAATACGGTAATCAACCTGTTGTAGCTCATATTCATGTGCTAACCATTTCAAGTTGTCTTCAGCAGCTTTAATACACCATGAATTGATGTCTGTTCCTACCACGTTGGCTTTAATTAATAATGCTTCTTGTAGAACTGTGCCTACTCCGCAGAAGGCATCCAGCAAGGTTTTATTTTCAGTGCAGCTTGAAAGGTTAACCATGATTTTTGCCAAACGCGGGGGCATTCCAAAAATTTTTCTCTGCCTTGGCTTGTAAATGTCTCTTTTTTGAAACTCAAACGGGTTATGAACAGCCATAGTTGTAGCTAACCAACTGGTCTCCCTGTCAATACATAGCAGGATTTCTGATTTATTTTCCACAAGCCCTTTTTTTAGAACTTCAACATGACTAAGTTGTCCTTGTGACTTATCTGCAAACCCCATAAAACGAGCTTTTTTACCTTGCTTTGACAACTCGCTTTTTATTGCGCTCCCAAGTAACCGCTGCATCTCGCCCGCGCGGGGTTTAATTTGGTCTTCTTCAATATAGACACTAACCCCAAAAAACGCTTTGCCCGTTTGTTTAGCTATTTGAGTGACTATCTCACTTTTTTCTAAAGCCTCTGTAACTTGTTTCTCAACTTGTTTATCATGCTTTACATAAGCATCTTTTACCTGTTGACTAGAAAGTGCTAACGCAACTTTACCGATCTTGATTATGCCGCCTAACTCATCTATGACATTCAAATCTATAGTTTGCTGAATTTGAATGACAAAGAATTCTCTGGTGACCTGCTGGATTTCAAAATTTATCTGTCTTGCTTGCATGTAAGCCGTGAGCTCTGCTAAAGAAAGCTGCCAATTCTTTCCTGAAATAAACAACAAAGTAAACATTGACAACCAACAAGCTGATAACCTATTTAAACACTTAATCTGTTCTTTGAAAAACGCTAAAAGTTTTTCGACAAGTATTTGGTTGGCTATGTTTAGATTTTTGTGCGGAAATTTTTAAATACTGCTAAAAACTTTTTTGAAATAAACGTATGTGTTTAGGTCGACTCAGAGAATATGAACAATTATCTTGTGATATTGTTCACAAATTTCATGTAGCGTATTGACACATATAACTAAATTGGTAATAAAAACTTAGCGAAAGTGACGTAGATGCACGCGAGAAATTTCAGACATGTAAAGAATCGAGCTTATACTCGAAAAGAATATGCCCGTGGTTTTCCCCCCCCAAAAATTGTGAAGTTCACTATGGGTGATGCGAAAGGTAATTTTGATTTCGAAATTCAGCTTTTATCAACAAAACGTGTTCAAGTACGTCACTGTGCGCTTGAAGCCGCGCGTGTAGCTACAAACCGTATTTTAATGGATAAATTGGTTAATGAATACATGTTGGTTGTTCATCCATATCCTCATATTATTTTGCGTGAGAATAAGATGATTTTTGGTGCGCATGCTGATCGTCTTCAGCAGGGTATGAGGCGTTCTTTTGGTACAGCGGTTGGTACTGCTGCCAAGGTGGAGGTGGATCAGCCTATAATTACTGTTAAGGTGAAGGCTGTTGCTGCTGAGACTGCTAAGATGGCTCTTAAGCGTGGTAGTGCTAAGCTTCCTATCCATTGTAAAATGGTCGTGACTAAATCTCCGGCCACAGCGGAGAAGGCTCCGACGGAGACTGAAACCGTTTGAGTAAAGCAGGCAACACCGTTGATGTGAATAACGCGTTAATTTTGTGGTTCAATGAGGTACGGAACAATGATGTTCCTCTCGTTGGCGGCAAAAACGCCAGTCTTGGTGAAATGATCCATGCTGGTTTACGGGTTCCCAACGGGTTTGCCGTAACAGCTCTTGCTTATCAGAGATTTATCGAAGAGACAAAAATTTCTAAAAAAATTTATTCAATAATTGAAGAAGAGGTTAAAGACTCTGCAAATCCTAAGCAGTATGAAGCAGCTTCTATACGTATTCGTGAGTTAATTGAAAAAACTCCAGTACCTAAAGATATTGAAATTGCAATTCGTGAAGCTTATACACAGTTAAATAAAGGTCTTAAACTTGGGGATACTTTTGTTGCTGTTCGTTCAAGTGCTACGGCTGAGGATTTGCCTGATGCGTCATTTGCAGGTCAACAAGAAACTTTTCTTAATGTTAAGGGCTCTGATGATTTAGTTGATAAGGTTGTGAAGTGTTGGTCTAGTTTGTTTACTGGGCGTGCCATTTTTTATCGTGCAGAGAAAAAGTTTGCGCATGACACCGTTTTTATAAGTGTTGGTGTTCAAAAGATGGTTAATTCTCGTGTTGCCGGTGTAATGTTTACAATTAATCCTGTGACTGGTGACGAGAGTGAGATTGTTGTTGAGGGTACTTTTGGTCTTGGTGAGGCTGTGGTTTCGGGTGCTGTTACTCCTGATTATTTTGCTATTGACAAGTTTACTGAAGTGATTAAGGAGCGTCGTGTTGCTAAGAAGACTGTGATGTATGTTCGTGATCGTGTTAGTGGTGAGACTGTTCATGTGGTTGTTCCTTCTGAGCAGCAGTCTGTGGCTTGTGTTAGTGATGAAGAGTTATTGGCGCTTGTAAAGATTGCTTGTAAGATTGAGAAGCATTATGGTAAGCCGATGGATATTGAATGGGCGATTGATCAAGATTTGCCCTCTTTAGGTAATATTTTTTTGGTTCAAGCTCGTCCAGAGACAGTGTGGTCAAAAACTATGATGAAACCTTCAGTTGATACTAAAGAAAATATTGAGTCTTTAAATATTGTTGTAAAAGGTATTAGCGCTGGTAGACGTGGTTACGGTTTTGGTGTAGCAAAAGTTGCTAAATCAACTGACGAAGCCGCATCAATTATGCAGAAAGGCGATATTTTAGTTACTGATATGACAAACCCTGATTTTGTTCCATATATGAAAATTGCATCTGCAATTGTAACTGATAAAGGCGGTATTACTTCGCACGCGGCAATTGTAAGTCGAGAATTAAATATACCATGTGTTGTTGGGACAGAAACTGGAACTCAAGTTATAAAATCTGGTCAAGAATACACTGTTGACTCAAGAAATGGCATAATATATGCAGGTGTATTAAAACAGGCTCAAAACGCTGCTAACAATAATGCAATGCTGCATATTACAGGCGATACAATCGATGCTCCTGCTCCAGTCACTGCTACAAAAATTTACATGAATCTAGCTATTCCCGAAATGATCGAAGAATACAAGAATCTACCGTTCCAAGGTATTGGGTTAATGCGTGCAGAGTTTCTATTCGCAAATTATGTTAAAGAACATCCCTTACATTTGGTTGAAAAAGGGGAATCTCAAAAACTGGTCGATAAATTTGCTGAAGGTGTAGCGACAGTTGCACGTACAATCCAACCACGCATAGTAGTTGTACGATTTAGCGATTTTAAAACTAATGAGTATCGCGACCTTGTAGGCGGCGAAAAATATGAGATCGTTGAAGAAAATCCAATGTTAGGCTGGAGAGGATGTAGCCGTTACATCAGTAAATGGTACGAAAAAGCTTTCCGCCTCGAATGCCAAGCTATAAAGAAATGCCGTAGCGAGTGGGGTCTTAAAAACGTTTACGTCATGTTACCCATGGTCAGAACCCTTTGGGAAGCAAAACATGTTCTCGAAATCATGCGTCAAGAAGGTCTTGAACGTTCACGTGATTTCAAAATTTGGTTCATGGCCGAAACACCAAGTATCGCAATTATGGCTGACGAATTTAGCAAATTAGTCGACGGCTTTAGCATAGGCAGCAATGACATGACACAAGGAGTATTGATGATTGACAGAGACTCAGAACGTCTTGGCCAAATGGGTTACTTTGATGAACGCGACCCAGCAGTAAAACGCATTATCGCCCACTTAATAACAGTCGCACATGAAAATGGCTGTACCGTTAGTATATGTGGTGAGGGTCCATCGAATTTGCCTGACTTTTGCGACTTTCTAGTTCGCGCTGGTATTGATAGCATATCAGTAAACAATGATGCTGTTGCGTCAACACGTAGAAACGTTGCCGCTATAGAACATAAAATTATTCTAGAACGCTTAGCCGAAACGTCTGCAATTGCTGCAGGTAAACCCTTAAAGAAACCCGTTCCAGACTGGGAATGGTAACCTTTTTTATATATTATTATTAACTTCTTTTTATTTACTTACCTATTGGTGGTTTGAGCGAATGAACAGTTTCGATTTTGAAGAAGAAAGGCTGAGTCAAGAAATTCGACGGCTTGGTGCTAAACGTGTTTTAATTCAAATGCCCCAAGGCTTAAAACCTGAAGCCATTCGAATAGCTAAAATGGTGGAGAAAACAGGTGCACTTGTTTTGATTTCAGCGGATCCATGTTATGGTGCTTGTGACATAGCTACTAATGAAGCGGAAAGTCTTGGTGCAGACTTGGTTATTCATTTTGGGCATTCAAAATTTGTAAAACATGAAACGGTCTTAACTATCTATATTGAGGCACGGGCTTTAGTAAATATTAATGAAACCTTAGAGAAAGTAATAGAATTGTTGGATGGGTACGCAAAAATTGGTTTAGCAACCTCTGTACAACACCTGCAACTTTTAAACGAAGCGCGTGAGTTTTTGGTGCGTTCAGGAAAAACCGTTGTAATTGGTGCGTCTGGTAGTGTTGGGTATGCGGGGCAGGTTATTGGTTGTGATTACAGTAATGTGCGATCAATTGTTGATGAGGTAGACGCATACCTCTTTGTTGGCGGGGGACTTTTTCATGCCTTAGGTATAGCGTTAAGCACTTCTAAACCAACATTTGTTGTTGACCCTTATGATAATCGAGTGTTTTCGCTTAGTGAGGATGCTAAGAAACTTTTAAAACAACATTGGGTTTGTATTGAGCAGGCAAGAAATGCTAAAAATGTTGGAATAATAGTTGGTTTAAAACCTGGACAAAATCGAATTGATGATGCTTTAAAAATTAAAGAGTTAATCGAAAAACACGGTAAAAACGCTTACCTTTTGGCAATCCGCGAGGTAACCCCTGAGGTGCTTCTAGAATTTCCAACTATTGACGCCTACGTTAACACCGCTTGTCCTAGGATTTCTCTTGATGCACCAGGGAAATTTGCAAAGCCTCTATTAACGGTTAACGAGTTTTTGGTCGCATCTGGTGAAGCTTCATGGGAAAGCATGATCAAAAAAGGCTTATTCGAAAAATAGATTTGGAACGTTTTCTCTCCACGGTACAGGTTAACCTCGAGCCCAAAGTTAACCTTGAGCAATACACCACCTCCGAGCATATAGCGGCAACTATGCTCTACATTGCAGCCTACACCAACAATGATATAACCTGTAAACGTGTTTTGGATCTGGGTTGTGGTACAGGTAGACTTGGTTTGGGCGCGGCTTTTCTTGGTGCTGAAACTGTTTTGGGTATTGATGTTGATAGAGATGTTTTAAAGATTGCTAAAGTAAACACACAAAAAACTAATTTAAGCTCTAAAATTGATTGGGTTAATGGTGATATCTCTGTTGTTAATGGTTGTTTTGATACGGTTTTGCAGAATCCACCTTTTGGTGTACAATCTCGCAATGCTGATCGCGCTTTTTTGGTTAAAGCTTTAGCGTCTGGCAAAATGATTTACTCTTTACATAACCATCCTATAGTTGATAAACGTTTAATCAGTATGCTTAAATCATCTGGAGTTGGTGGTTTGTTTGAAGTTCAGCCTTCCGTTTTTTTAAAACGTTTTATTGAGCAACATGGAGGTGTAATTCGGGCAGTTTATGCAACACTTATGTCTATACCTAAAATGTTTGGCTTCCACACTAAGGTGCGTCATGACTTTGTAATTGATCTCTATGTTATTGAACGAAAGATCATAAAGTGAACTGACATTGAAGCGTTATGCAAGCCTTTGTATAGAAAATAATTATGACAATTAACTCTTTTGTAACGGTCTACTTTTTAAAGACTTGCTTGTTTACATGTGTACCCTGATATACATACGCATAAAAAGACGCGCTAAGAATTGATGTATTTAACGCAAATATTTCGATGTGTAAAAAGGAGTCATCGCAGAATTTAGTTTACTAAATCAAAAGGTTTATTGCGCGCGCGGAATTTTAGCTATGTTATTTAGTAAGGCGCAATTATAACTTCGGTTATTAAAATAGTCAAGAGAGAAAATTACCATGAATCTAAAATCACCGGAACAAAAAAGCGGATACATAGTTTTACCGGGCGAACGCTTAGGTGTCATTGAAGAGTTTATTCCTGATTCAGGAACTTATGTTAAAGATAGTGTCATTTACTCAAAAATTATTGGACACGCGTTAATGGATCTTCTTAACAAACGTGTTTCAGTTTATCCTTTAATTAACGGTGCTGTAACTCCAAAAGTTGGCACAATAGTTCTTGGTCAAGTTGGAAATGCACAAACAGACAATGCGTTGGTAAGAATTTTTAAAGTTGGCGACAAAAAAATCAGCGGCGTTTTTGGTGGTATAATCCATATTTCTGATGTCTCTGATCGTTATATTAATTCCATGAATGAAGTCTGTAAATCAGGCGACATTATTCGTGCTAAAGTTATCAGTGAAAAGAACCAAGTTTACCATTTAACAACCAATGATAGAAATTTGGGTGTTCTGTATGGCTTTTGTTCACGTTGTAGTAATGTTATGAACCCTGATCGTTATGAAGTGCGTTGCCCTAAATGTGGTAGTATAGAAAAACGAAAAACAGCCACTGATTATGGCAATGAGCCACTCTGAGAGGTAAAATAAATGAAAATTAATGTATTGAAGAAAACTGAACATGAATTAAAAATTGAGATTATAGGTGCAGATCATGGTATCTGTAATTTGCTTCAGAAAAAGATTTTGACAGATGAAAACGTTGATTTAGCTGGGTATGATGTTCCCCATCCTTTGGCTTCAAATCCTATTATTTATGTTAGAATGAAAGGAAATTTAAACCCTCAGGATACATTGTTTACTGCTGCAAAGAAAGCAATTGCAGACAATGAAGAATTTCAAAAAGAACTTAAAAAAGCTCTAAAAGCTTAACTTTTTTAATTTTTACACATTATTGTTCTTATTTTACCGTATTAGCGTAAGCTATGCTAATGTTTAACAAATAGCGTTAGCGACTCTTTTTATCCCCAAGTGTCAAAGAAAGTTTTGCCTACCTTTATTGATGTTAAGGCGTAAGTGTGGATAGCTAACTACTATTTGTTTTTTGCAATAATTGAATTTTTATACAAATTGTGTATGCTGTTTGAATCTGTGTTTTGTTTTACTTTAGGTTAGCTTGAGTGCTCATTTAATTGTGTCTGTAACAGTTTTACAATAGAAAAATTAAAAACATTTAAAAGCGATAATGTGAAGGAAATCAAAAATGGATGAGGGAAACCTGTAGTGGAATTCTGTCCTAAATGCGGTAGTCGTCTTGAGCCAAAGAAATCAAAAAGTGGTAGAGAGGCTTCTTTGGTTCTTGCTTGTCCTAAATGTGGATATAAAAAGCCTGAAAATAGTGTAGCCATTGAGCCTAAAGTTGCAAAAGTTATTCAACATAATCCTCAACAGTTTGTGGCTGTAATTAGTAAGGAAGAGCAGAAGCTAAATACGTTGCCAACTGTTAGAGTGGAATGTCCAAAATGTGGGAATAACATTGCTTATGTATGGCAAGTGCAAACACGTGGTGCTGATGAGTCTTCAACACAGTTTCTTCGTTGCACAAAATGTAACTATACTTATAGAGAATGTAGTTAGCCTGTTTTGTCTTTCTTCATTTTTTAAAGATTTTTTTGTTTTTCTAACAGCGTTATCACAAAGATTTAGGACAAGTTTATCTATAAGAATAGCGGTAAAGCATATTTATAACTATACTATCTGCATTATACGAGGAAGAGAACTGTGTTTAAGCTCAAAGTGTCTGACGCTAAACTATTAAGAGATATGGCTACTACAATTTCGATATTAATAGACGAGGCAACCTTTAAAATTGATCCTGACGGATTAAAATTGCGTGCGATGGATCCATCTCGTGTGGCAATGATAGATTTTGAATGGCCAAAAACAATTTTTGAAGAGTACGTGTGTACTGAACCAACAAAAATGTGCCTAAATGTAAGTGAACTTCTTAAACTTCTTAAACGCGCTGGTCGAGATGAGTCTGTAGAGCTTTCACTTGATGATAAAACAGGTCGTTTACAAATCAAAATCGTGGGAAAATACGCTCGAAACTTTACGATGCCTACTCTTGAAGCATCAGAAGAAGAGGTTCCAACTCCAAAAATTAGCTTTAACGTTAAGGCAAAAAGTACCACTGCTGGTTTAAGTCAAGCAATCGAAGATGCTCAATTAGTTAGTGATCATGTGCGAATTGAGGCTGATTCTGAGAAACTAGTTCTAAGTGCAACAGGTGACTTGATGGGTGCCACAATTACCTTACAAAAAGGCAGTAGCGGCGCTCTTCTTGATTTGGAAGTTAAAGAAAACTCTAAAGCAACTTTTAGCCTGAGTTATCTCTCTGAAATTATAAAAGCTGCTTCAGCTACTTCAGACATTGCAACGCTTGAATTTTCCAGTGATATGCCTGTGTATATTGATTTCCAGCAAACTAAGGCAGGTAAATTGACGTTCTTCTTGGCGCCAAGAATTGAAACTGACTAGTAAATCTAGAAAATGTCCATTGACTCCACGGGCTTCACAAAAGGTGAGTTAGCTAAGTACCCTTTTTTGAAAGAAACTGCCCGATATCTTTCCCCTTTAGATTTGCAGATTGAAGATTTAGTTAGCCCTGATATGCATCAAATTTTGGATCGCGCTATGGAGCGTGTCACCTTGGCGATAACTGATCTTACAATTAGACCGCTAAGTAGTGAACAAGGAAAATATTTTTTAAAAGATTTGCAAAAAGAGATACTTTCTTTTCCTGTTGCAATTATGCTCGTTTCTGCAACTGGCAATTCCTTTATAAAAAAACGGTATGCCCTAGCTGAAGCTAAACAGGCAACATGTTTGTTAGCTTTAGAATCAAAAATGTTAATTTTAAAAGTTGCACTTGATTTCAGTTGGAAAATAGCGTTAACTTCTTCTGATGATGTGTTTGATTTTATTTTATATTTTAGCGATTTTTTGCAAAACGCTAGTCATCTTCATGATGCTAAATGGAAACTAGTAAACAGTACACTTTCTGAGGGTAATGTGTACCTTAACAAACGTAATGTTGTGCGTTTGCTTCAGGAAGAGATTAAACGGAGGATAGAACGACGGTTTAGCAATGTTTCTATAGATAGATATCCATCTGAAATTTCTGTATTAGCAGAAAAACTCAAAACACTTGCTGCAGAACGTATCGAACAGGCTGAAACAGATTTTCCAAAAATAGTTGTTCAGGAAGCTTTTCCTCCATGTATTAACGCTCTCTATGATGGGGCTTCAAAGAATCATCATTTATCTCATATGGGACGGTTTGCATTAACAACTTTTCTGGTTAACATTGGTATGAGTGTTGATTCTGTAACGGAGCTTTTTGTATCTTTTTCTGACTATAATGAACGGCTTACTCGTTATCAAGTTGAACACATTGCGGGCGAACGTGGTTCAGGTACAAAATATGCTTGTCCACAATGTTCTATT
This sequence comes from Candidatus Bathycorpusculum sp., assembly GCA_009787585.1. Taxonomy (GTDB): domain Archaea; phylum Thermoproteota; class Bathyarchaeia; order Bathyarchaeales; family Bathycorpusculaceae; genus Bathycorpusculum; species Bathycorpusculum acidaminoxidans. The sequence continues at coordinate 16,702 of WQSY01000004.1, forward strand.
CTTCAAACGCACAATGTTTGTAAAAACCGTGACGACCTCTGTAAGTATATCTATCACCCTTTAAGGTATTACCAAAACAAATCTAAAACCGCTCTCCAAGACCAATTAAAAAACTCGAAAAACACACAATAGACCTTAGGCGTAATTATTTGAACATTCACTATTCTCAAACGTGTATTACAAATGATACATTTCTTCAATACTTAAAATACAAACACCACACCTGTACACTAACAAAACACATACCCTACCACCAAACACTAATTACGCCTAAGGTCTAATAAAAAATAGTTAATCAGCTCATTCAAGAGGCTATGTAACACGTAAAATAGTTCTTTTGTAGGTTATGGTTAAATTAGGGAAAAATATACTTTTATACAGATGTTACATATGTCTTCGAGGGATTTTGTCTACTCTAAATTCGCAGAGTTTTACAATAACCCCTCAAGTTTTATTCCTGCACCCACAAGCTTTGAACATCGTGAATTTGCTTACCTTATGTTCAAAGAACGTTTCATGGTTCGTCATAAACGGTTCGAAAGCATACAGGTATTTCAGAGCGTTTTAACCAGAAACGTGCCATCTGATGTTTATCATTCCTGCGCATATTATGAACAACCTGATCTTGAAATGGATAAAAAAGGATGGATAGGTTCTGATCTTGTTTTCGATATAGACGCAGATCATATTCCTACAAAATGTGGCAAAATACATGATGAATGGCTCTGCCAAAAGTGTGAATTTAACGGAAAAGGCATAACTCCTGAGCAATGTCCACTTTGTGGCGGTGATAGATTTTCAGTTAAAACTTGGCTTTGTGATCTATGCCTTGAGTCGACTCGTGTAGAAACCGCTAAATTAATTGACATGCTCACAAAAGACTTTGGATTTGCTACAAACGAGATGCACGTTTTTTTTTCTGGTCATCGCGGGTATCACGTGCACGTTGAAGATGAGGCCGTGCGTTCACTTGATGCTCTCTCAAGAAAAGAAATTGTTGACTATGTAACTGGACTTGGTTTATCTGTTCTTAATAAAACATCAAAAGAAAAGTTTGGTAAAGGCAGAAAACGTGTTGCTACTGCAAAAAAGTTTAAGCTGCATAATTATGGTTGGAATCGACGTTTAAAAATAGGTATGACAAAACTTCTTTCAACTGCAACGGTTGAGGATCTAAAAAACTTGGAATTAAGAAACAACAATCTGTTTAAAAATAAAACTGTTATTCTTAGACGCGCCATTGAGGAGGGTCGATGGGATAGCATTCCAGGCGTTAGCGTGGCAACGTGGCTCAAGTTAGCTGAACAAGTTAAGAATTTAGAGTCAGCAAATATTGATACCGTTGTAACTACAGACATTCATCGGTTAATCAGAATGAACGGTACTTTGCATGGCAAAACGGGGTTACTTAAAATGGAGTTTCCAGCACATCAACTTGATGATTTTGACCCGTTAACTCAAGCAATAGCTTTTAAAAAGGGCACCACTAAAGTGTTTGTCTCTAATACGCCTGAATTTAGGTTGGGCGGGGCAACATGGGGTCCCTATAAAAATGTTAATGTTGTGTTGCCTACTGCTGCGGCGGTTATGCTTATCCTTAAAGGTAGAGCTGAGGTGGCAAATTAATGTATGATGAACTATACCAAGCATGGAAACACGAAGTAACAGAGCCTACTCTTGGTTTTTTACCTCGTGATTTTTACGAACGCATTTTTCGGTATCTTCGTAAAATGGCGGAAGAAAACACTTCAACAGATAACAAGTCTCTTAAAACGACTCTGCTTGAAAAGGAAGATTCATATGTTAAACGTATGCTTGGAGAATTGTTGTGGGCAAGATACAAAAAATTGGTCAAATTTGCCACTCAAACCCAAAAACTTTCTGTTGACCTGTTAACATTAGAGGAAATCCAAATTTTCGAAAGTTTTGTTCCTTTTACAGAGGCATATCACAAGTTTGCTAAAAGTTTGCTCCACAGTTCCACCCGTAAAGCCACTCAGGAACCTCGTAAACGTATTACATTGCGTTTTTCCAATACTGTTCCTCAAATTATTGGAGCTGACATGAAGCCCTATGGCCCATTTGCTGTCGAAGACCTAGCATCGTTACCTGTTCAAAACGCTAAAATATTCGTAAAACAAGGTTTAGCTGTGATAGTTGACGTGATCTAACTTTTTTGTTTTGGCTATCACATTGAAAGTTATAATCAAGAGCAGATAACAACAGTAGATGTAATTAAATCTAATCTAACTTTGTTTTTACTCGTAAATAACACATTGGCTCAATTAAATGTCAGTTATTATTATCTGCATTGCGAGAATATATCGATCGAATTTATTTCTAAAATTTAATTGTGTTAAGACACTATTGCATTGACAAAGGATCAAAAAGTGACCATTTTTTGGGGGATCGATGATTATTTCTTTTCCTTTTAGTTTGTTGTTAAAAACATGTATTATTTGTGGTACAATTGTTTATTTGTTTGTTTTTTCTGAAGTTATTGGCGGTTTTGGTATGTTTGTCTTGTTTGTTTGATGGTTTGTTTTGTTTGTGGTTCTTTGTTTTAAGTTTAAAAGCGAAAAGGTATAAGAATAGGGGCGTTACTTTTATGGAAAGTTAAAGCTGGTAGTGAACAAAGTGAACGTTCCTAAAGAAGTCAAGACTTACTGTCCAAAATGTAAAGATCATGAAACTCACGCTGTAACTCTATATAAGGCTGGAAAACGTAGAGCTCTGGCAGTTGGCGAACGCGCTCACGCTCGAGAAAAGCGAGGTTACGGTGGGCAAAAATATGCTCTTCAACATGAATTCGCTAAAACAACTAAAAAGCAAACTCTACGTTTGAAATGCAAAAAATGTGGTTATATGCGTCATAAAGACGGAATCAGGCTAAGAAAACTAGCTCTAGTTTAAATTTAAGGAGTTAAACTGTTATGTCAGAATGGAATAAGCTTATCCCAAAACCGAGTAGCACTTTTTTGCGTGTTAAATGCTTAAAATGTGGTAATGAGCAATTGGTGTTTAGTCACGCAACAAATAAAGTAATCTGCAATGTATGTAGTGAACCTTTAGCTTCTCCTGCGGGTGGAAAAGCCAAAATCAACGGCGAAATTCTCTCAGCATTAGAGTAAATAAAACAGGTGACATTGTAAAATGGCGGAGCGTAAGATAGAATGGCCAGAGAACGGCGACTTAGTAATTGCTACTATAGAGTCTGTAACTGACTATGGTGCTTACGCAAAGCTTGATGAATTCGATAAACGTGGACTGCTTCATGTTTCTGAGATTTCTTCTTCATGGATTCGTAATATCCGCGATTTTGTACGCGAAGGACAAAAAGTTGTTCTCAAAGTTTTACGTGTGGATTCTGAAAAAGGTCACATTGACCTTTCTCTACGACGTGTTACTAAACGAGAGCGAATCGAAAAAGTAATGTCTTGGAAAAAGGAACGTAAAGGTGAAACTCTACTTCGTGAAGTTGCAACAAAAGTTGGTCTAACTGTTGATGAACTGTATCAGCAAGCTGGCGAAAAAATTGACGAAAAATTTGGCATATATGAAGGCTTTGAAAAAGCAGTAAAAGAAGGCCCTGAATCATTAACAAAAATTGGTGTTCCAGAAAAAATTGCCACTGCTTTTGCTGAAGTTGGTGAAGACCGTATACATGTAAAAATGGTCAAGGTAAAAGGTGTTCTTGAAATTAGATGTATGAAACCAAACGGTGTAAAAATAATCAAAGAAGCTTTTGCAGCAGCTAAAGTGGAAAAACTCCGTACAGCTGATGTGAAATTTTACGTCATTGCAGCACCAAAATATAGCATTGAGGCTAGCGCTGAGAATTACAAAAAAGCTGAAGAAGTTTTCCAAAAAGCTGCACAAAGTGTCGTAGCAAGCATTACTAAAGCAGGTGGCCAAGGCACTTTTAGAAGGGAAAAATAGTTGGTTTGGCAACTACGAAAATGTACTAGTTGCAATTGCTACACCTTAAATAAACTAGTATGTCATTGTTGTGGTGGAACTGTAAAAATTCCTCATCCAGCAAAGTTTTCACCTGATGATAAATACATGAAATATCGTTTGGCGATGAAAAGAGGTAGTAGTGAGACCAATGAAAGAAACATACATTAAAGAACTTCGACAGATACAACCTAATAACCCAGTTTTAATTGAAGGACTTCCAGGTTTAGGTTTAGTTGGTAAAATTGTTATGCGCTATTTAATTAAACAACTGAAAGCTCAAAAAATTGCTTATCTATATTCACCACATTTTCCGTATTTTGTCTTAGTTAACAAAAAAGGTAATGTGCGTCTGTTGCGTGGTACTTTCTATTATTGGAAAAACCCTAACGAAGCTGCGCAGGATCTCATTTTATTTACTGGCGATAGCCAATCTCAAACTATTGAAGGTCAATATGAAATCACTGATTGTCTGTTAGATTATGCAGAGAAAAACCGTGTACACAATATTGTGACAATTGGTGGATATCGTATGGAAACAAATGATAAGCCCAAGGTCTTTGCCGCTGCAACTCGTAAAGATTTACTTGATACCTCTGTTACATCAGGAGCATCTTTGAGTTCTTTTGGTAGTCCAATCGTTGGAACGGCTGGTTTAATTTTGGGGTTATCTAAATTTAAAAAAATTGATGCTCTTTGTCTTCTAGGTGAAACACGTGGCTATATTCCTGATCCGTTAGCAGCAAAAAGTGTGCTTGAAATCTTGAAGAGCACTTTCAATTTTGATGTTGACCTAACCGGGTTAAACGAAGAGATTGCTCGAGCAGAAAAAATGGTTATCCGTTTGCAAGCAATTGAAGAGAAACGTGCGTTACAAGCAGAAGAAATCAAAAAGGAAGATGAAAAGAAAACAACATACATATCTTAACATCTACTGACCACATTTTAACTATTGTTTTAATTTCTCAGTTTCTATTTTTTGATGATGTTAAGTTTTCTTTAAGCATCCTTCGCGGGGTTCGTAGATTGTGCCTTCTCGGAGTAGTTGGCTTATCATGCGTTCAATTTCGTTTCTTGGAATTTTATGATTAGTTTCTAGTTCAGTGATAAAGGTGTCTCTTTCTACGATGCCTGTTTGTTTTTCCATGTCTATGAGGACTGATAGAACTATGTGGTAACGGTCTCTGATGCTTTTGGGTTTGCCTGTCATGATGATGTCAATGTCTACTTTAAAGTTGGATAAGTCGATTCCCACTTGTTCTAGTGATTTTTTCATGATGGCTATTGCTGCTTCTGCATCTTCTGCTGTTACTTCTTTACGTAATGCTACGCGTGCACGGGCTTCAGCGCATCTAACTAGCGATTCAAGTTGTCGAGTGGTAATTGCTACAGGTGAGCCTTCTGTTTCGCTTGCGTTACGCATGGCTAAATAAAATTCTTTAAGTCTTTTAAGGGCTTCAGAGTTTAAGGCGGGGTATACACTTTTAGCGTAACTGACGTATTTGCGTAAAAGTTCTGTGTCAATTTGTGCTTCAACGGGGCTTATGCCACGTCGGTGGATTTCTAAGATGTGCTCTGACATTTTGTTGTCTGTTTCTTTGTTGGGTACGTCACGGAGTACGAAAATTAAGTCGAAACGTGAAAGTATGGTAACTGGCAGGGAAATATTTTCGGCTACAGTGCGGTTTGGTTCATATCTGCCTAAGGATGGGTTAGCTGCTGCTAAAACTGATGTTCGCGCGTTAAGGGTTGCGACGATACCGCCTTTGGCTACCGACACCGTGTGTTGTTCCATGGCTTCATGTATGGCAACTCGGTCTTCGGGACGCATTTTGTCCATTTCGTCGATGCATGCTATGCCTTTATCTGCTAGAACAAGTGCGCCTGCTTCAAGAGACATTGAACCGCCTTTTTCACGAACAACGGCTGCGGTCAAACCGGCGGCGGTGGTACCTCTGCCTGAGGTGTATAAACCTCTTGGGGCGATGCGTGAGACGTATTGGAGCATCTGTGACTTAGCGGTACCTGGGTCACCTACAATTAACGCGTTCATTTCGCCTCTTACAGTCATATCTGGCAGGCTCCTCGAAACACCACCAAAAAGCAGGTACATGACTGCTTCTTTTAAGTGTTCATTTCCAAAAATGGATGGAGCGATACTGCCCATAATTTTTTTATGCACATAGGGGTCGCGTGAAAGTTCTATAATTTGTTCTTCTTCTTCTGGTGAGGGCGGTGAGGTTTCGGGTTCTTTGCCTAAAAGCTCAACAGAGTTAGCTTCTAATTGTAAAATAAATGTACGAAGTTTTCCCATACCTATTAGTGAGGGCGCGTGGGCACGGACTATGCCAACTATTGAGACATGGTCTCCCGGACGTGCTTGATCTACAATTTCGTCACCAACTAATTTTACTGCTAACACTCTGGGAAGTTGTCCTGGAGGTAAGTCTTCTGGTTTTTCTTGTAGTCTTAGATCTTGTGAATCTATAAATGTTGATTCTTCTTGAACAAAATCAAAGGGGCCTTCTTTTCCACAATCGATACCCATGCAGACGGCTGGGGCTTTAAGAAATTGTCCTGTTTGTTCAATTTTCATCATTGTTCCACAGCGTTTGCATTTATATGCTGCCTGCAGAACCATTGGGCGAACCGGTGTGGCACGGACAACAATGCCTTCAACAAGAATTAGTTTGCCCATGTTTTTGGAGCCTATTTTGCGTAATGCTTCCTTACCTAAAAGTTTGGCAATACGTATGATAATTTTTTCTATTTTTCCAGCGTATTCTTCGTCTTCAATTCTTAATTGTTCATATGCGGCTTTGCTAGCGTACTCCAAGTATTCTTCTGGTTTATTAAGTAGTTGTTCAGCTAAGTTTTGGTCAAAACTGTATAATTCATCAAAATTAATTGTAATGCTGGTTTTTCCTGTAATGACTAATTGGCTAAGTTTTGCTCTGTACTTTTCTTTTTGTCCTTTTTCAGAATCTATTTTGAAAATTTTGAAAAATTCTAAAAAACGTTCCTGCGGATCAATCGGTTCCGTATCTTTAGCCATTTGCATTTTCGCCTATTGTTTTTCCTGTTTCTGAAGGATCTGATTTTTCCAAGTAGAAATTATTTTGCCCAGTTGCTCATAGATAATTCTTTCTTCAGTAGTCAGTTTTTTTAATATTTGATCACTTTGAGTTGAAGCTGCTGATAGGGCTATGATCTTTTTAAGCCGTGAATTGGTTATGTCTTTTGCTAATGCTTTAACTTTATGATACTCTTGAATTTTTTCAGGTTGAACTGCTTCAGCCTCAGCAAAAGTTAATAATCTTCGAAGTTTTGGATAAAACTCTTGTGGTAGCTCAGAAATCATGCCTGGAATTTGAATGCCCTCCTTCCATTGTACTTTGTAAAGTTTGCTTCCGTCCAAAACCTCTTCTTCTCTTAAGTGCACGGTGCCTGTAGCTTGTAGCTCTTTAGCTATCCAGTAGTGAACTTGGTATTCATTTCCCTCATCAAATGGTCCTACATTTAGACCAGCTAATTTCATTTCAGCAAAGTTACGATTGGCAACAACAGTAATAAGTGAATTTTCATAACAGAAGTCTAGTATTCCAATATTTGTATGCATCTCTTTTCCTCTTATACTGTTTGCCATTTGTGTTCATAAATATGACAGAAATACATTAAAAGGATTCTATGCGAAAAACCTCCATTTTATCAACACTGTCTTTTTCTGTTTTAATATTCAGTAATGCCTTTTAACATGTTACTGACACTTTTTATCAAAAACTTTCCGTAATATAGACATATCTATTACATGTTAATTGTATAACATCAACATTATCTAACATGGTTTCTATTGCGATTAGTGCTATCAGTTTTATTTTGTTAAAATAACGTTTGTTGTTGCAGATTCTTTTTTGGTCGTAAGCATTGATTACATACGCAGCTAAATGGTAAATCTTTTGTGGGACAAGCTTTAACGTATTTGCAGGTGCTGCAATTAAAATCTACATTGCAGACGGTGCAGGTTTGAGTGAATGCGATTTCTGATTTTAAAATGTCTTGTAGCGTGTTTCTAAGCTGGTTTATGTTGTTATAACTTTTCACACTAAATAGCATTTTTTGGCCATCATATTCTAGACCTAAACGTATTAGAGTAATGAATTTTTCTTTTTCGACACGTGGAAGTTTGAATCCTTTTTTGTTTAAAATAACCATATTTTTTGCTCCTAGAACATTTTCAAACTTGCCAAGAAAGTTACTTCTTCTGGTGTAAGTTTTAACCATTCAATTAGTGCTGGTGCTTTCTTTTTTTGTTGCAGCATTAGTCTAAGATATGGAATGAAAATCATTTTTGCTTCGTATTTGCTGATGTGACATTGAGCACCGATTTTTGTGCAGATGTTAGCTAACAAGGTTCTTTTGTTTTTAGTCCAAAATAATGTGATAACTCTGATTGGTGGCGAAATAAACTCAAAGGATTTGTATGATTCAGGATCAACTGCGGCAGCTTGTGCAAGGTTGTTATAGACATATTTGAGTAGGTGCCAGTTTTCTACTCCTACTCTTCCTCGAAAAACATCGGCTTGAGATAAGTAATCGTATGCTTCTGCAAGTTTAAATGGGTCAGCGTAGCGTCGGGGTATGTTGTCACTTATGGCCATTAACAGGTCATCATATTCTACATTTGAAGAGTTAAGAAGAATTACTGCTTCTGTGAGGTTTTTTGACGCAAAATAGCCCTGTAAAGTGTCATCCATACTGATGTCTTTGTTTCTTAATCCTAAAGCTAAGGTGTCTTGTTCGGTTAGAGTTTTACCTTCCTCGCTTAAACCTTGTAGATCATTAATTGCTGATCGTACATCGCCTTGACTTTTTGTTGCAATGTTTTCAAGAGCTTCAAATTCATATTTGATGTGTTCTTGTTCACAAATTTTTTTGAGCGCCAATATAATTAGGGGAATACGGGTTTGTTGGAATCTGATCAGTAGACAGAGTTTTTTTAGTGAACGTAACTTTTCAAGGTCACAATCATTAGCTGCCATTATAATGGGAACACGCGTGTTTTCAATAATTTTTATAATGGCATTAACTCCGCCACGATCTTCATTGCCTGCAATTCCATCGACTTCATCCATAAACAGCATGTTACCTTTGATTTCGCTGGAAAACTTGTCTAATCCTGTAAAGGAAGTTGCTGGATCTGCTATTCGGGTTACTGCTTTTTCTGATCGAGTATCGCTGGCGTTCATTTCTATGATTCTAAATTTGTATTCATTTGCGGCTGCGTTAACCAGAGTAGTTTTACCTACTCCTGGCGGACCATATAGCAGTACAGCTTTTCTGGTGGGCCGTTTGTTCTCTAACCACTCAACAAATAATGTTTTTGCCTCTTCATTACCTATGACATCTTTGATTATTGTTGGTCGATATTTTTCGACCCACAAACTGTTTTTCAACTGCTTTCCCCTAAGACCTTACCCACTTTACTAAATTGCGCTAAAAGTGCGCTTAACTGTAGGTCACTGTTAGCCCCCTGTGTTAGTCGGTAATCATATTCTCCAAGGATGTTGCTAAGATCCGCTTTCTGTTCTGGCGGTATATAACTGATTTTGAAAAGTTCTTTTTGTATTTGACGAATAATTTCTGCGCCTGTAAAACCATATGTTCCGATAATATCATACATTACTCGCCGGGCTTCCATAAAGTCACCGTTAATGGCTTTGTTAAGCATGAGTTGAACTTGTTTTGGACTAGCTTCGCCGATGATTTGAGATACAACTTTTTCATCTACGGGGGCACCTTCTTTGTAGGCTGCCGCAGTTTGTAGGGCATTGATGGCATGACGTAAGTCTCCTTCTGCATAGTCAACAATTCTTTCAACAGCTTCAGCTGAAATGTTTACGTTTTCTTTTTTAGCTATCTCCTTTAAATGTTCTATCATAGCAACTCTGTCAAGCCGTGAGAACCTGAAAATTGCACATCTACTTTGAATAGGTTCAATTATTTTGCTTGACTGATTACAGATTAGAATGAACCTTGAAGTGCGACTACTAGTTTCCATGATACGCCTAAGTGCGGTCTGCGCAGGACCCGTCATTTGATCGCATTCGTCTAACATAATTAATGCAAAAGGCACATCACCAAATGCGCCTCTGCTATAACGTGAAAAGTCTTTAACGCGTTCTCGAACAGTATCAATGCCCCTCTCATCTGAGGCATTAAGTTCCAAGGTAAAATTTCTCCAATTTTGCATGCCAAACAATTCATGAGCAATGCATAATGCCGTTGTGGTTTTTCCTGTGCCGGGTATGCCTGCAAACATTAAATGTGGCATGACCTTTGGATTTCTCATAAACGCCTTGAGACTTTCCACAATGTCATGTTGATCCACAACGTTTTCAAGAGTTTTTGGACGATATTTCTCTACCCACATAAGTGCTTCTTCATTTACTGCCATTCACTCTACCTTCCACAAGTAACCTTCAATAACGCAACTACTGTTAAACAATTAATTTACTTTTCCTATAACCTACAATGGAACAAGCAAAATAATGACTGTTTACCTGATCTTGCTGCCTTCAATTAGATCTTTTTCTGGTTGTAACACCGAAACGTTACCTGTTTCATCCTCAGCAGCTAAAATCATGCATTGAGACTCTATACCCGCTAATACGCGGCGTTGCAGATTTAATATAAAAACACATTTCTTGCCGACCAGCTCTTCAGGCGCGTAATATTTGCGAATCCCTGCAACTGCTTGACGCGTTTCTTTACCAAAATCAATTAAAAGTTTAATCAGCTTTTTTGATTCTAGAACTGACGTTGCTTCCAGTACTTTTCCAATTCTTAAATCAATTTTCTCGAAATCACTAAACGTTATTTCTGATATTTCTGATTCTGACATTTATTCCACTGGTTAAATGTTAAGGAACACTTAAAATAAAATTTTTCCCTAAACAACTTACAATCTGTTTTTAGCAGGTACTACTTTTCCCTTTTCAAATTACCTTTCATGTTCAATGGCTTATGCGTGTTTTTGCTGGCTTTGTTTTTTACTTTTTTTGTTTTCCTTGATTTTATAGGTTCAATTTGTGTTTGGCTGAAGTGTCTGAGATAGTCTTCTAAGGCTTTTCGTCTTACTTCTTGTGTTATGTCGCCGCGTGTTGTTTCAATGATTTTTCTTGCAACATCCGTTTTCCGTCTTAAACCGGGTACCAACATGTATGCTTCGTCAAGTGCGAGAAGTTCAATAAAGATTTCATCCATCCCCTTAAGATACTCTTCTCCCCTCTCTGTATTGCCTTCACGCAGAGTGTCAAGAGATAAACGTCTGAATTCGCCTACAACATCTGCTAACCCAAGGGTGTACTCAATTGGTGGCACATTGATTTCTTTAGGTGTGATAAACCTGTTCTCTTTTATTAGCGTTAAGAAAATATTTGCTTCTGCATATTCTTGTAGAGCATCACTAAACATTCCACAGTAAATGATGTCAGGGTGTTGTTTGGCAAGTTTTTGTAGGTTAACAATTTTTTCTGTTGCACATTTGACCATTTTTTCTGCTTCTATCTGCTTTTTTTGATGAATAAGTAGTATTGCCTGTTTGGATAAGCTAGTTGCTTTGCGCATATCTTCGTGTGTGTCTTCTCGAATTTTATTTTTTTGCATTACGTCTTGTTTTATTTCTTCAAGAACCGCTTTAAGAGTGGACAATCTTTCACCTAACTTAATTAAAGTATCTTCTTATATATCCATTTAAAAAACAGGTACACAATTCTTTGTTTTTATTGTTTTATCAACCTTGTTTCTCTATGTTTTTGCTGTTTATGTCTTTGCGGCTTAGTAAAACTACGCGGCTGTCTGTTGATTCATCAATTATGGTGTATCCTGTTTTTTCTGATAGTTTCTCTGCAAATGTTTTGACTTCTGTAAGTTGTGGCATGTTGTCAAATCCTAGTCGTAAATTAGAAAAGCCAATGTGCATGTATGCTTTTGCTTCGATAAAGGTAGGGTTAGCTTTTTCGATTAGTTTGGCGTATTGTTCAATGTTGTTCATGTTGTGGTCTTTAACAAGAGTCATGCGTAGTGCTGTTCTACATTTGAAGCTTTGAAGTAGTTCTAAAGATTCGTTGAGGTATTCCCAGGCTTTGGGTATGAGTGGGCGGCAGATTTTTTTGTAGATTTGTTCATTTGGAGCACAGAGAGAGATGTATAATTGTGTTGGTTCTTGGGTTAGTTTTGTTAGTCTTTCAGGTAGAGTGCCGTTAGTTACAAGGAAAATGGTGAATTCTTTTTGACGATATGTTCTGACAAGTTCGTTGATGTTTGGGTATAGTGTGGGTTCGCCTGTTAGGCTTATTGCTACGTTTTTGGGTTGGTATGCTTCGGTTAGTTTACGCCAGTTTACTTTTGGATGACCTTTGTAGCCGCTGAGAATTTTTTCTTGCGCTTTTACGCTTGCGTTTATGATTTCTTCTGGCTGGTTTAGTTGGGGTAGTTCCATTTCGTTCCATGTAACTTGTAAATCGCCGCTTTGGGCTCGCCAGCAGAATAAACATTGTTGTGTACAATAATACAGTGATGGTGTCATTTGTAGACATTGGTGACTTTTTATTCCATAGAATTTTTCTTTGTAGCAGACTCGATCGTTTATTATTGACTCATATAGCCACTTGCAACGTTTAACTGCTGAATGGTTACCTATGAGGTGGTATTTTTGTTTTTTTAAGGTCTGTTTAAGAGAGTCTGGAATTGTTTGTTCCAAAGCGGCACATTCCCTGCTGATTTGCTTCTATGTATTTTACTGTATTTTTATAATGTTTCCATGCTCTTTTAGATTATTATGTCATGTTTATGTGGTAAGTTACAATAACGTTTATATTATTTCTCATGAATAGCAAATGTTAACAAATACAAAATGCTGTCGTTGATTTTGAAACTAACTTGAGGTATACTGTATGGCTCAATCAAAATCTTGTTCATCATCATGTTCATCTTTTAGATGTGGCAAAAATGTCGCTTGGTTTAGACGAGATGGTGTTTGGTGTAAAGACGGTGACGAATACTGCAGTGTTGTAAAATGCACTTATGCTATGTGTAATAAACGTCGTTTACTGTCTCAAGGTATCTGCGGAGAAACTGTGAAACGTCAAACTGTTGAACGTCAACCTGATGACCTTTTTAAGGAGGATTTAAAGCTAAAGAATGTTCCCCTAAAAGGTCGTGCATTACGTAAACTTAGTCGTAATGAAGATGATGATTACTAATTTTTTCCATGTATCCATAATTCACATACACAACCAATGTTCAGCAGTTCGGGGAAAAAATAAGTTGAATTGTTTATATTACGGGTTTTTACAAGTTTTTAGTTATTTATGCGATGTTTTTCTTATTTTTTGGATATTTATCGAGCGTTAATTCATTTTTGCCCGTTTTTGGTCAAACTGCTGAATGTAAGACACAAGTTGTGGAGTGACTTTTTTCAGCTCATTATAGGGTGTTTCTGACGTTAAGACCCGGCAGATTCATTAGACCTTAGTCCATATTAAGTTTTTGACTGCAAATCAGAGGTTTTATTAGCCGCAAAACGATTAAAAAAACTTTTAGGAAAAACATATACTAAACTACAC
>WQSY01000005.1 GCA_009787585.1 Candidatus Bathycorpusculum sp.
ACCATAGCGTAACCTTGCTTTTCTTAATTAATATCTATCAAAAACACCTAAACCAGCTCACATAATATTGCATTAAGTAACACTGTTCGTTGTAGTGTTAAGTTAGGTCTGCTCTAATTTTGTATCTAAGAGTTAATAATAGATATAATAAGCATATAGGAGTGTTTTTGATAGTTTGTTTTATCTGGAGGGTTATTTTTGGGTTTAATAAAGGGGGTAACAGGTTTTTTAGACATAAACTATAAACAAGCAGAAATCTTTTGTGTATATGATGACAAATAAAGAGATTGTTGCGGCAATACTTGCTAAACAGCCAGAGTTATCTGAGCAGCAAATTCAAGAAATGCTCGTATGTGAAAGAGAGCGTTCAGGTGGTTTGATAAGTGACGAGACACTTCTCCGGTTAATAGCAACAAGGTATGGTGTTGAAATTGTCAAACATGTAGAGCTTAACAGGATTTTGTCATCGAGTCATTTGTTTTCAGGTTTAAATGATGTTTCAGTTGAAGGTATTTTGGTAGCTGTTTTTCCAGCGCGTACTTTTAGCGGGGAGAAAAGTGGCAAGGTTGCTAACTTGGTAATTGTTGACGATAGCAGTATTTTACGTGTTGTTTTATGGAATGATAAAGCGGAAATTGTTGAGAAGAGTCAGCTGCAAATTGGGCAAAAAGTTAGATTTTTGCACGGGTATACAAAAGAGGATCAGTATGGTAAAATTGAAGTGCATCTAGGCATAAAAAGCAGAGTCGAAATTAGCGATATGGAGCCTCAGAATAGTTATTTAAGTATAGAAAAGTTTGCTACAAAAATAGGTGAAATTACTAACAGCACTTTTAGCAACGTGAATTTGACAGGGGTTGTTAAGGAAGTGTTAAGTTCAAAAACGTTCACTAAAGGGGATAATACAGAGGGAAAGTTTTTACGGTTTACTCTTGTAGATGATTCTGCAGAGATCACTGTTGTTGTTTGGAACGGTAAAGTTGATGCATTGGAGAGGCAGCTTAAACCCAGTGTTTGCCTGTACGTGATTAATGGTAAAATTAAAGAGAAAGAGAGTGGCGGTTTTGAAGTTCATATTGATGCAGCAAGTTTTGTGCAGATTTATCCAGTTACGCCTCAAACAAGTAAATTATCAGATTTAAAAGAGGGTGACAATGTTAACGTGGAAGGAAAAGTTTCAAATGTTGACCCGATACGGGAGGTAACTACGGGCAAAGGTGAGTTAATTAAATTGCTCACATTTGAGTTAAAAGATGAAACCGGTTTTGTTAGAGTTTCAGTATGGCGCAGTCAAGCTGAGCAATTATGTGACCTAAAAGTAGGCGATAATGTTACTGTAGAAAATGGTTTTGTTAAGAAAGGTTATGGAAAGAAATTGGAGTTAACCACACGTAGTGGAACCCAATTTAAAATAAATGCTACTTGATTTTTTCAACTATGGCAAGGGTCATGTCGCTTGTTGTCGCTTTGCCACCCAAGTCAGCTGTTCGAACTTTTCCTTCAACAAGCACAGCAACTACAGCGTCTTCAATTTTTTTAGCTGCTTCTTTTTCGCCTAGATAGTCAAGCATCATTGCTCCTGCAAGTATAGTGGCAATTGGATTTACCCTATTCAAACCGGTATACTTTGGTGCACTACCATGAACAGGTTCGAACATACCATAGGTTTCACCAATATTTGCACCTGCCGCAAGGCCGAGGCTACCTGTTACTTGTGCTGCCTCATCACTTAAAATGTCGCCAAACAGATTTGTTGTAACCATAACATCATATATAGCAGGCTGTTTGATTAACTGCATAGTTGCAGCATCAATATGTAAATCATCAACCGTAACTTCAGGATAACGTTTTTGAACTTCTTTTACGGCATCTTTGAATACGCCATCGGTTATGCGTAAAATATTGCCTTTATGAATATATGTTAAATGTTTTTTACGCTGCATAGCTAATTTAAAAGCGTACTCAGCAACTCTAAGTGACGCCTCAGTAGTGATAATTCGAAAAGCAACACTAACTCCAGGCGCAATAAGAGCCTCCTGACCAGAATAAAGACCCTCAGTATTTTCTCTAACCACAACAAGATCAATATCAGGCTTTAACGACTCTACATTAGGAAAACTTTTGCAAGGACGAACATTAGCATATAAACCAAACATCCGACGCAAAGTAACCGCAACACTAACAGGAGCACCCGGCTCCTCAGGAGTAGTCATAGGACCCTTAAGACAAGCAACCGTTTTTTTAATAACCTCAACAGTCTCTTTAGGAAGATTTGTACCATACTCTGCAATACAATGCGCCCCCGCCTCACTATAAAGATAGTTAAGTTTAAAATTTGAAACTTTTTGAACAGCATCAAGAACCCTAACTGTTGCCTCAGTTACCTCAGGACCAATACCATCGCCCTTAAGAACCGAAATATCATAAATTTTAACCAATCTAATCTACCTAAAAACAAAACTTAATCTCTCCATTTATCAGCATATCGCTTAAACAACCAAATTCCAACAAACAATAGGGTGGCAGCAAAAACGTGTATAAGATCTTAGGCGTAATTAGTATTTGGTGGAAGGACGCGTATTTTGTCAGTGTACAAATGAGGTGTTTGTGTTTTAAGTATCGAAGAAATGAATCATTTATAATACATACTCAAGAATAGTGAATACTCAAATAATTACGTCTAAGGTCTATACTGTTTTAAATTTTGAAGTTTTTACTGCTCGATTCGGATTATAGTGGGAATTTGGCCGGCGGTTCCTATTTTGCCTTGGTACATGATGAGTACGCCTAATACGTCGGGTATATTTAGGGCGCATTTTATCCCGGCAGTGATTCCTGTGTCGGTTTTGCCTTTTACTGCGTTGCCAACGGCTGTGGCGGCGGCGTCTGCTAGACCGGCGTTTTTGCAAAAGACTGTTGCGGCTTCTGCATCGCCGAAGCTAAAGGCGTGGCTGAAGCGTCCGGAACTGGTTGCTATTCCGATGGGAAATTCTGTGAGTCTAAATCCGAAGCGTTTTGATAGGGGTTCGTTGCCTGCGGCTAGGGCTACGTCTATGGGTCTGTTGGAGGCTGCGGCGATTTCGCCTCCGTCTTCTACAACGGCTATTTTGCAACCTGTTTTTTGCATGTCAGCTAGGGCTAAGTCGGCTATAACGCCGGCGACTGCTGCCATGGGTCCAACGTTTGCTTTTTGTGCGGCTAGGGCCATTAATTTGGCGACTATAGGTTCATCAGGTATGGGTAGGGGATCAAATGTGTAGAAGAATTTTTGGTGTTTTCGTATATAGTTTTCGAGTTCTTGGTAATTGTGTTTGATTGATTCTTTAGCAACAATTATACCTTGTGCGGTGTCGCTGATTAGATGGCAGACGCTGTCTTTGTATGTATAGTCTTCTTTGAAAAGTTCATTTGTCAACTTGTTTTTCTCGGCGTACATTATTATTATCGTTATTTTTGTTGTGTTTGTTTTCGGTGTTGTTTGAGTATTTTATAGAGTTTATGGCTCTAACGGGGCAGACGTCTACGCATATGCTGCAGACGCTTCCGACGCATTTTTCCTTGTTAAATTGTATAGTTAAATCTGTGTCTACGCTGATTGCTCCTACGGGGCATAGTGCAACGCATGAGCCGCAGTTAAAGCAGCGGTTAGTGTCTACTTCGATAAGTTTGGGCACTGTTACAGTTGTGCCTTTCTGGCGAAAGGCTGATACAATGGCGTCGACTTTGTCGTCTTGAACTTCTAGAACAATTTCGCCGCCTTTAGAGTTTATGTGGGCTGATAAAATCGCAATTAGCACCTTATTTTCTAGGATAACCTCTGAGACGATAGGTTCTGAGACAGAGTTTTCATTTAGTCGTACGAGTATTCGTGCCATTTTTTATCGCCCCAACAGTTTAGAGACGTCCTCAGAGGTTATTATGCCTAAGACTTTATGTTCAGAGTCAATTACGGGTAATGCGGAAATGTTGTGTTGTGCCATGCGTTTTGAAGCGCTTTCTAGGGGTTCATCAGGTTTTGCTGTTATAACTCTGCGTGTTTCGATGTCAGTTAACGCTTTTTTGCCCTCAGCCATTGCGCGGGTAATGTCCCATGAGGTAACTATGCCCAAGAGTTTGCCATCTGAATTTATGACTACTATATGGTTTACAGATTTGGTAACTATACGTTCAGCTATAGCGCGGATTTCTTCATGTTCCAAGCAGGTAACCGCTGGGTGCATAACATTTGAGACAAAGGGGATTTCCTGTGTTTGTCGCATAGGCTTAAATACGGTGTCAAGAGGTAACCGTTCAATAGGTGCAGTTAAAGTAAATTGGCCGTCATTTATCCAGTTTTTAAGGGTTTGTGCGACTTTTTTTGCCATTTTTAAACTGGAAAGAGAGCTAACTCTGACGCGTTTATCATTAATGGAGATAGTCCCAGATTTAAGTTCAGCATATGAGACTTGGCGTAAATTAGGTTTATCTCGGCGCATGACGCTGTAATCAATTACGTCAGTAAAAATTTCAGCGTCACGAATGGCAGTTTTTTGCGCTATGTCCTCATTTAGAATGGGTATAGGTATGCCTAAACCGATATATATAGATGTTCCGTAACGAGTAAATGCTGCGCCCTGCAAAAATTCAGGACTCATTTTCTTAGCATCACCCTTAACCATTAGGTTACCACTAAGATTTTTAGGGTTATGCTGTGTACCCTCACCAATAATATAGCCCTGGCCCCCTCCCAAAAAAATTTTTGTGCCAAACCCAATAGTTTCATAGTTGGGATCATTTACAAGAGGGCTTATTTCGCCGGCACCAGAAAAAGTGGCGTTGCGCATACGCGGCAAGAGCTTGCTCATATAAGTGTAAATTGTCTCATCACTGCAATTAATTGCACAATTGTAGTGTTGATAACAGTTACGAAAGTTTAACAGATAAAACTGGTTAAGATCATCCTTTGTTATAGTAGTTTTAACAGCTGTTCTAGGATAACAATCAGTACCATACGCAGTTGCACGCAATTCAACCTCATTACCGGCAACTAACTCTTGAATTACATGACCTCCACCATACTCAAAAGGTTTTTTTTCGCACGAATTTGTCGCACCAATAAACAAATCAGCCGCGGCGCCTGGGTGACAGACCTCTACATCGTTGAGCCAGGCTCGTTGAATTTTAATAGGCGGATCAGAATGTCCAAGATTAATAACCGCGCCAGAAGAACACATAGCACCGAAAGTACCAGTTGTTACAACATCTACCTCTTTGAAGGCAACCTCTACACCACTACTCTCTACAAGTTTTTTCATCTCTTCAGCAGTTAAAACCTGAGCGTCACCTTTGATGATTTTCTGATTAATCTCCTCAATAGTTCGAGTTTTCTGATCACGCTTAGACAAATAACATTACCTAACAATAAACAAAAAGTAACCCAAACAATATAATATTTACGCAAAAACAACTAAAAGAAAGAACAAGCAGAAACATCAAGTAATGACTGTCTTTTTAATTCTTTAAAATAACAAATAAAACAGGGCTAAAACAGAAGAGAAGAGGATATTAAAAAAAGAATGTTGATTTTTACCAGTATTTCCAGGGGATTTTGTCCATGTATTCGTTAAGGCTGCAGATGGTTTGTTCGTTTTGACTGTTTTTCTTTAATACGTCTACTAGAGCGGCTGCAAGTTGTAGATTTGTTATAACGGGTACGTTGAATTCTACGGCTTGGCGTCTTATGATATAGCCATCTGTTAATGTGTCTGAATAGTTTGTTTTACTGTTAGTAACAGGTACGTTGATAACTAGATCTATTTTTCGTTCTTGGAGGTAGTCTAAAATGTTTGGGTTGACTTGGGCGTCTTTAACTTTATAGAGAATTGTAGCGTTTACGCCTGAAGCTGTTAGAACGTTTGCTGTGTTGGCTGTGGCGAAAATGCGGAAGTTCATTTCTTGGAAAGCTTTAGCTATGGGGATGACTCGTTTTTTGTTTTCTTGACCGCCACCGACACTTATGAGAATTGCACCGTCTTTGGGTGGAATGTGAACTTCTGCGGCTTGCAATGCTTTACTAAATGCGTCCGAAAATGTTTCACCTATACAGGCAACTTCGCCGGTGCTTAGCATTTCTACGCCCAAAACAGGATCAGCCCCACTTAGGCGCATGAAGCTAAATTGGGGAACTTTGACGCCTACATGTGGAACAGTGTCCATGGGGGATAATTGTACGTTGATTTTTTTGCCTAACATTACAAGAGTTGCCTGTTCAATCAAGTTTATGCCACGTGTTTTGCTAACAAAAGGCATTGAGCGGGAAGCTCGTAGATTGCATTCGATAACATTTACAACATCATCTTTTACTAGGTATTGAATATTGTATGGGCCACGGATGTTGAGGGCTTTTACTATGCGTTTGGTGCAGTCTTCAATGTCTTTTTGAACTTCGATTTTTAATGCTTGCGGTGGAATGGTCATGGTGGCGTCTCCACTGTGGACTCCGGCGTTTTCTACGTGTTCCATTATTGCACCAATTAACACGTTATCGCCATCACAAACGCCGTCAACTTCGACTTCTTTTGCGCCAGTTATAAATTTGCTAATGACCACGGGGTGGTCGCGTGAAACTTTGGCTGCAAGATTTAAAAAGTTTTCAAGAGATACCTCATCATATGCTACGCGCATGGCGCTGCCAGAGAGTACATAGCTAGGACGAACGATAACGGGGTAGCCGATTTTTTCTGCAGACAGTTTGGTATCGTCTATGGATACAAGTTTGCTCCAAAGAGGTTGGCTAATGCCTAATTTGTCAAGAAGAGAGCTAAATTTGTTGCGATCTTCAGCTAAATCGACATTTTGTGCTGATGTGCCTATAATGTTAGCACCAGATTCCGTCAGTTTCATAGATAAATTGTTGGGAATTTGTCCGCCGACGCTTGTAATTATGCCAAGTGGGTTTTCTTTGTCGTAAATATCCATAATGCGTTCAGTTGTTAACTCTTCGAAATACAGTTTGTCCGACACATCATAATCAGTGCTGACGGTTTCAGGGTTATAGTTTATCATGATGGCTTCTTTTACACCGTTTCTCTTTAAAGCCCATATAGTGTTTACAGCACACCAATCAAACTCTACACTGGAGCCTATGCGAAAAACGCCTGCGCCTAGCACAAGCACTTTGCTATTGTTATTTGAGAGATCAATATCGTCTTCATCTCCACCGTAGGTCATGTAAAGATAATTAATTTTAGCAGGATACTCAGCGGCTAATGTGTCAATTTGTTTTACGGATGGAATAATTTTGGCGTTTTTGCGGAAATTGCGTACAGTTACTTCATCAGTGCATTGGCAAACAGCAATTTGCATATCTGAGAACCCTATACGTTTTGCTTCTCGAATGATTTTGGCAGCTTCGCAGTCGTTAATGTCTAGTTTACGTAGTTTATCCTCCATGTTGAGGATGTTTTTGATTTTACTTAAGAAGAAAGGATCAATGCCGCTTAGTCGGTAAATTTCAGATATACTTAGACCCATGCGTAGAGCTTTGCTTATTTTAAAAAGGCGTTCATCCGTTGGATTTGCTAGCTCATCACGTATATGCTGCTCTGATTCAAGTTCAGAATCTTCAGGGTTGCAGACTAGACCAATTTTGCCGATATCAAGCATGCGTGTAGCTTTCTGTAATGCTTCTTCGAAACAGCGTCCAATTGCCATGACTTCGCCTACACTGCGCATTTGTGGTCCAACATGGCGGTCTGCGTTTTGGAATTTTTGAAGGTCCCAGCGGGGCACTTTAATGGTGACATAGTCAAGGGCTGGTTCAAAGCAGGCAGTGGTTACTTCAGTAACTTTGTTAGTTAATTCAGATAACAGATATCCAAGAGTTAATTTAGTTGCAATATACGCCAAAGGATACCCGGTAACTTTACTAGCTAAAGCGCTGCTTCTAGACATTCTAGAGTTTACCTCTATAACGCGGCATTCCTCTGATTGGGTATTTAGGGCCCATTGTATGTTGCATTCACCAACTATATTCAAGTGGCGAATTGCGTTTATAGAAAGTTGGCGGATTTTATGGCATTCACGATTAGTCATAGTTTGTGAGGGAGCAACAACTATGCTATCACCTGTGTGAACACCCATGGGATCAAAGTTTTCCATATTGCAAATAGTTAAACAATTGTCGGCATAGTCACGCATGACCTCATATTCAATTTCTTTCCAGTGACCGACATACTCCTCGACTAGTACTTGTCCAATGCGGCTCTGAGCAATGCCTCTTGTAACAATTTCTCCAAGTTCCTCAACATTGTGTGCAACACCACTGCCTTTTCCGCCTAATGTGTAAGCTACGCGAACAATAACGGGATATCCGATTTCGTCTGCAATTTGTGTAGCGGCCTCTAAGCTTGTTGCAGATCTGCTCTTTAAAGGTGAAACATCAGCTTCAAGCATGGACTGGCGGAAACGTTCTCTGTCGCCTGTGTCCTCTATAGCAGCTATAGAGGTGCCGAGAACTTTAACGTTGTACTTGTCAAGAATGCCCGTTTTAGCAAGTTCAATACCGCAGTTAAGTGCAGTTTGACCGCCAAATCCTAACAGAATTCCATCGGGGCGTTCTTTTGCTATGACTTTTTCTACAAAATCAGGAGTAACAGGAAGAAGATACACTTTACCTGAAAGTCGCGTGTCAGTTTGGATTGTAGCAATGTTTGGGTTAATAAGAACGGTTTCTATGCCTTCTTCATGTAAAGCCTTTAAACATTGGCTACCACTATAATCGAATTCAGCGGCTTCTCCAATTTTGATTGCGCCACTTCCAAGAACAAGAACTTTATGTATCCAGTCAAATTTTGGCATTTATTTTACCTCCATAGTTTTTTTGAATTTGTCAAGCATAATGTCAGTATCACGTGAGTCAGGAGCGTCTTCAGGGTGCCATTGAACTCCAAAGACAGGTTTAGTTTTATGTTTTATACCTTCAACTGTTTTATCGTTAGGATTTACATACCAAGGCTCAAGAGATGTTTGTTTTAGAGTATCTATATCTATGGTATAGCTATGATTTTGGTTAGTTATATAACAACGTGAACTAGATAAGTCAAGAGCGGGTTGATTTTGAGAACGGTGACCAAACTTTAGTTTAAAAGTATCTGCACCAAAAGCTAATGCCAATATTTGGGCGCCCAAGCAGATGGCCATTAACGGAGTTTTTTCAGCTAATTCACGAACAACTGCTATAGTTTTTGTGTTTCGTTTAGGATCCCCAGGTCCACTGCTAACAAGAATGCCATCGGGATTGTATGAGAGAATTTCGTCAACAGGCATGTCATAGGGCACACGTACAACATTTATTCCGCGTTTTAATAAACTGCGAATAATACTAAACGTTGTTCCGCAATCAATTAGAACAACAGTTAATTTACCATCAACATTATATGTACAGGGTTGTTTAATTGAAACTTCTTTAACAAGATCCGTTAGGTTTGGATCAATAATATTAGAACAATTCTGTAAGAGATTCTCAAAATCTGGTTCTTCCTCTTTTTTTGCAGAGTCAAAAACTTGTAGTATACCAAGCATGCTGCCACAGGTTCGTAATTTTTTAGTTAACCGTCTTGTGTCTATACCATAGATACCTGGAATGCCTTCGTCAGATAGCCATTTGTCAAGTGTGCGATTAGAGGCCCAATGAGAGGGTTCAAGGCATAGTTCATGTATAACTAAACCTTGGACTTGAATGTTGTCTGATTCAAAATAAAGAGGCAAACCAAGCTCTAACTCTTTTTGGGGAACACCATAATTGCCCACCAGAGGATAGGTAAGAGTTAAAATCTGTCCTTTAGATGAGGGATCAGTTAAAGTTTCAGTATATCCAACCATAGAAGTTGAGAAAACCACTTCACCGCTTGTTTTACCCGTGGCACCAAAACCTTTACCGATAAATGACGTCCCGTCTTTGAGAAATAAAATGGCTTTTTTATTTTTATCTGACATATTGTGTTGTGACTCCAAGCTTGATCTACCTATATTTTCTATTTGTGCTGTTTACTGTGAAGAGTAGGAACCTACATAACACTCAATGTGTTTGAGGTAACAGTTGAAAGCGCAGTTTTAAGGTTTAAAACTGCCTTCTCAACTTTTGAGAGGCTTTTAAGTCTTTCTTTTAAAGCCCTTTCAACTTCTATATATAATATCCTATCTTGAATTTTATAAAACTTAACCATTTGACAATAAGCGGAACATATGGCAGTGTCCACTAAGTTAACAATAGTTATAATATATTTGACATTTTTTCTTGAAAAAGCAAAATGAGCAACATCCCCTTCAGTATTACCGAATCGTCCGCCACAC
Source organism: Candidatus Bathycorpusculum sp. (assembly GCA_009787585.1). Classification (GTDB taxonomy): domain Archaea; phylum Thermoproteota; class Bathyarchaeia; order Bathyarchaeales; family Bathycorpusculaceae; genus Bathycorpusculum; species Bathycorpusculum acidaminoxidans. Next base: position 10,333 of record WQSY01000005.1, read on the forward strand.
AACATTTTAGACGCTTCTCATACCTCCTCAAGTTCACTTTTTGTTTTACATTATAACCTTTGAGGCTTTCGGTTACTTTAACACTTTTAATGCATCACACAACTTGTTTGCACACCTTCAAACATTAAAACTGTTAGACACCAAAAACTCGTTTTTACAACTAGCCACCAATTTGCAAAAACAGAACACATTAAACTATAAGGTTAAATTTCTATTAAAAACAAGTGTGAGTCTAGTTTTCCAGTTTACTTTTTAATTGCTCACCAACTATTTTTGCAACATATCAACACGTAAAACAAGCAACTCACCTAATCGTAAACTCTTGACTAACTTTTCAACACTATAACTACTAACGTTCAGGCGAAAAAAGAGCAATAAATTTTAGGTTTTGTATAAAGCAAAAATGTAAAAACAGCACGGAAAAGATACCCCATCCAGAAAAACAAAACAAGCTCAAAATGAGCTTTAAATGATAAAAGAACGGGGCAAACCGTCTCAGAAACCATAGCCCCCCCTATTTTAAAAATGCACATACAACTCACCTTAACCGCTAGGTAAAAACAACAAACAACTAACGCTCACCATCTCCAACAACACATAACACACACTAAAAAAAGTTGTCACCATACCTTCAAACAGTTAAACCCATCAATCATAGTAACTTTTGCCACCCCAAGCTCACGTTTTTTAGACACGTAATTTTATCGCTACAAAAAACAAAGCTCAAATGCGGCAGTACTATAAATAGAGTGACATAAAATAATGGACATTGATTAAGAAAGATCGTTTTTCCAGTGTTTTCGTGACCAAAACAGGCACACACAGTTTAAAGTAATGTTCGCTGTAATGACATAACTTGTAACATACGCTACTCGATATTTTCATTTCCTACCCTTGCTAAACTGTAGTTTTTTGTTTTTAGCTTTTGCCCAACCATGATAATACACCCACGAAGGCTTAAGCTCATTTTTCCCCATCAACACTCGGATCTCTTGCATAAATGTAGAGAGCTTGTTCAAATTATAACTTACATTCAGCAGTTTGACCAAAAACAGGCAAAAATGAATTATTGCTCGTTAAATATCCAAAAAATAAGAAAAATATCGCATAAATAACTAAAACCTTGTAAAAACCTGTAACATAAATAATTCAACCTATTTTTTTCCGAACTGCTAAATGTGAGTTACAAGTACAAACCCGCCCCAAATAATCAACTCACCATGCACCATTTTTCATAATTCTTCTTACAAAACACCAATTTTCTGCATAACAGCCACAGGGAGCAAACACACCAGACAAAACCATCATACATACATCTTGATTTACCCTAGTTTCAACTAGCCATCATTACAAACCATCTAACGTTACATTTACCATAAAACAAGCAATGTTGGGTAATTAACTGGTTTAGTAACCACGTCAAACGCATGAACTGTGCTGTTTATGACATTTTGTGACACTTAACACTTTTTTAGACATCTTTTGTTACAAATAGCTAATTTTTGTTACAAAACAACCATAACCACGTCAATCCAACAACTGCTCGTTTATAAACATTGGGTCAGTTTTGCTTCATGCGTTTGTCGTGGCAAGTACAAGTATCATCGTAGGGGACTACTTGAGAGCATTCCTCATATCAGATTTATTCGTGGGGTTATTGTTGTGCGGGGGGTTGATTTGGGAGTGGTTGTGGATTTTTTGAATAAGTATAATGCAGAGTTATGGGTTTGGGACGTTACGTTATCGTCTGAGGATGAAAAAACCCTAACTAGAGAGCCGTAGAATTTTGTCCCAAAGCCGTAGTAGGCATAAATTTTATAACCCCTCAGTTAACACTACAACGAACAAGGTTTGAATGCGGTGTTGCTATGAATGGAGCAGACGTAATTTTGAGGGATATTGATTAAGAAAGAGTGTTTTTTCAGTGTTTTTGTGACCAAAACTGGATATAATATACGCAGTTTGAAGTAGTGTTCGTTGTAGTGTTAAATAAACACGTGTTTCCAAACGGATATGCTATTTAACGGTTTTAGACATGTTAACTTTTGCAGATATAAAGTCGGAAATTCAGATTTCTATTCAAGATCTCGCTAGATGTTGTTTGATTTTTATAGTTGTTAACTGTAAGCGGTTAACTTTAGAATTATACCATTATGTTAAATTCAATTGGGCGTAAAAGACTAGTTTAATAGCTTTAAGTACTGTAAAATTAATTAAGTGTAATGATTAGATTATAGTTGGTAATGATTACAATGAATGATGCACGACCTATCATATTGAAACTTGGGGGCTCAGCCATCACTGATAAAGCTGTGGTGGCAAGTCCTAGAAATGAGTTAATTAACCGTATGGCTGAAGAAATTAAACGCGCGGATTTGGATAATTTAATTATAGTTCATGGCGGAGGCAGTTTTGGTCATCCAACAGCTGCAAAATACGGCATTAGTGATGGTTATAAAGAAGATAATTTGTCGCAAAAGTTTGGTTGTGCTGAGACGCATCATATGATGACTGTGCTTAACGGTATTGTTATGGATGCTCTTATTTTGCATGAAATACCAGCATTTAGCGTTGCGCCATTAAATTGTATAGTAACAGATAATGGTAAAATCAAAATGTTTGATGAGGCAGCTCTTAGAGCTATGAGTAAATTGAGTTTTACACCGGTAATGTATGGTGATGCGGTTATGGATGAAAAACTTGGTTTTACTATTCTTAGCGGGGATCAACTTGTTTCGTATCTTGCAGTGAAATACAATGCAGAGAGAATCATTATAGGTGTTGACACTGATGGAATTTTTGAGGCAGATCCAAAAACTAGTCCAGAGGCTAAACCTATAAAGCATTTGACACTAGCAGAACTTAAAGCGTTGCAACCTAAACTTGGAAAAGCTTCAGGAGTAGATGTTACAGGTGGTATGGCAGGAAAAATTGCTGAACTTGTTCCAGCTGTTGAAGCAGGCATACCTGTTACAGTTACTGGAGCCACAAAAGGCTTATCTATTTACAGAGCCTTAACAGGTCAAAGCGTGTTAGGTACTGTAATAGAGAAGACGTAAGATGGCTGCAGAAAAAACTGAAAAAAGAAAAGCAGAACATATACGAATTTGCCTTGAAGAAAAAGCACAGGCAAGAAAGGTAACAGCAGGGTTTGAAAACATAAAGTTTGTTCACAGAGCTCTGCCAGAAGTTGATAGAGAGAGTATTAACCTTTCAACTTCTTTTTTAGGCAAAACGTTTTCAGCACCCTTAATGGTAGGCGCTATGACGGGCGGTACAGAGGAAGCTATTGAAATTAATCAAAATATCGCCATAGTCTGTGAAAAACTAGGATTAGGTATGGGTGTTGGAAGTCAAAGGGCGGCTGTTGAAAACTATGTTCTTGAGAAAACTTATACAGTGGCACGGAAAGCGGCACCAAAAACTTTTTTGATAGCAAACATTGGAGGCGTTCAGCTTGTTCACGGTTATGGTATAAAAGAGGTAAAAAGAGTTATAGACATGATAGACGCTGACGCAGTTGCTATTCACCTTAACGCATTACAAGAGGCTGTTCAACCGGAAGGGCAAACTAGATTCAAAGGGGTTTTAGCAAAAATTGGTGAAATCGCAGGCGAATTAGACAGACCAGTTATTGTTAAAGAGACAGGTGCAGGCATTTGCGCGGAGGATGCTAAAGCGCTTAAAGATGCAGGTGTAAAAGCTATTGATGTTGGCGGCGTAGGCGGAACCAGTTTTGCTGCGGTAGAATATTTCCGTGGTGAAAAACAGTTAGGGGAAGCGTTTTGGGATTGGGGTATTCCAACAACAGTAAGTGTTGTAGAAACTGTACAGTCCACAAAGCTACCGGTTATAGCATCTGGCGGTGTTCGTAGCGGAGCAAGCATTGCAAAAGCATTAGCTTTAGGAGCAAGTTTAGCAGGCATTGTACAGCCAGTGTTGGAAACAGCGGTTAGAGGCAGTAGAGAAACAGAACAGTTTCTATCAGGTTTGATAGATGAATTAAAAAATGTTCTATTTCTTGTAGGCGCAGAAAACGTGGCGTGTTTAGCTAAAGTTCCATTATTTATCTGTGGGGAAACTGCAGAGTGGTTAAAAGTAAGAGGTTTTAACATAGAGAGCTATTCATGTAGAGGAGTATGTTAACTTGGACATTGAAAAATTTCTTGAAGAAAAAGCATCGTTAATTGATAAAGTTATTGAAAGATATCTGCCACGTAAATTTTCCGAAAACTCTATTCTTTTCCAAGTTACTCCGCCAGTTTATAGTTATAATTTGGAAACGATAGATAAAGCTATAGCAGAGCCTATTTGGGACATGTTAGATAGAGGAGGAAAACGCTGGCGGCCTGTCCTGTTTTTGCTTATCTGTAAAGCGTTAGGTAAAAAAGAAGATGATTACATAGATTTTGCAGCTATCTCAGAGGTTATCCATAATGGCACGCTTGTCATAGATGATATTGAAGATAGTTCAGAGCTACGACGTGGAAAACCTTGTACATACAAATTGTATGGGATAGACATTTCAGTTAATGTTGGTAACGCCATGTATTATATGCCCCTTTTGTCTTTGATGACTAAAGAGATAAGATTACCAGCTGAGGTACTTTGCGGTGTTTATGAGGTTTATGTACAGGAAATGATTAACCTTAGCATGGGACAGGCTATGGATATTGCATGGCATAAAGGATTAGCAAACGCGGACAATATAACTGAGACAGATTACCTACAAATGTGTGCATATAAAACAGGCACTTTAGCACGTATGGCCGCAAGAATGGCAGCAGTTATTTCAGGTGCAGAGAAAAATTTGGTAGACAAACTAGGCCGATTTGCCGAAAGTATAGGTGTAGCATTTCAAATGCAAGATGACATCTTAGACTTAACAAGCCAAGAGTTTGCTAAAAAAAAAGGCGGTGTAGGTCAAGACATTACAGAGGGCAAACGCACACTAATGGTAATATATACACTTAAAAACGCAAATGAACATGATAAAAAACGTCTAATTGAAATTCTCAACATGCACACAAACAACCAAACCCTTCGGGATGAAGCAATTGCACTTATGCAAAAATATAGGGCTATCACGCATACAGCGCAGACAGCCGAGAAAATTGTGGCTGACAGTTGGAATGAGGTAAAATATTTACTACCTACACCGGAGGCTAAGGAAAAAGTAAAAGCATTCTCCGAATTCTTGATTAAACGCAGTATGTAACATGTAGGGAGCGTAAAAAATTTGGCACTTGAACAGGATAAAGATCTTAGAGAGTTAATACGGAAAGCAGCGTTACTTAACGCAGTTTCACATGATGGTAAAGCGCAAGCAGGTGCAATGGTTGGAAAAGTTTTAGGAGAAAGGCAAGACTTACGATCATATGTTAAGGAACTCTCAGCTGTTATTAACAGTGTAGTTAACGAGGTTAACAGTTATTCATTATCTGAGCAAAAAGATATTGTGGAGCAAAATTGGCCGGAAACACAAAAGAAAGAAAAACCTGAAGAAAAAAAACTCCCCGCCCTACCTAACTTAGACAAGTTTAAACAAATAGTTACAAGATTCTCACCTAATCCAGATTGTGTACTACATCTGGGCAGTGCTAGAGCAATTATGCTTAGTCATGAGTATGCACGCATATATAACGGTAAATTTATTCTCCGTTTTGAAGACACGGATCCTAAAATCAAAAAGCCGGCCTTAGAATTTTATGAAAACATACGCAGAGATCTAAAATGGCTCGGCGTACAAGTAGATGAAGAATATATCCAAAGCGATAGATTACCCATTTACTATGAGCACGTAGAAAAACTAGTAGTGTTAGGTGCGGCTTATGTTTGTGAGTGTGCGCAGGAAACTTTTCACAAGATAACTGTTTTAAGACAAGCATGTCCATGTCGTGACTTATCGCCTTTAGAGCATTTGGAACGGTGGCATAAAATGTTAAACGGTGACTATAAAGAAGGCCAAGCTGTTGTGCGAGTTAAAACAGAACTTGATCATCCTAATCCAGCAGTTCGTGATTGGCCCGCTTTGCGCATTATTGACACTAAAAAACATCCACACCCACGTGTAGGCAGTAAATACACTCTCTGGCCACTTTATAACTTGGCAGCAGGCATAGACGACTATTTAATGGGCATAACTCATATTATCCGAGGTAAAGAGCATTACACTAACATGATACGCCAGAAATACATGTATAAAGCTCTTGGTTGGGAATACCCGGAGGCTATACATTATGGCAGACTTAAAATTACAGATGCCTTTCTAAGTAAATCCAAAATTATGGCAGGTATAAGAGAAGGAACATACGTAGGGTTTGATGACCCGCGTCTTGGCACTTTTGCAGCTTTACGTAAAAGAGGCATTACATCTGAGGCAATCAAAAAAATGATAATAGACGTCGGAGTAAAGGCTAATGATGTAACTTTAAGCTGGGAAAATCTGTATGCGCATAACCGTAAAATTTTAGATAACTCAAGTGACAGATACTTTTTCGTGTCTGACCCCGTTGAACTCAAAGTTAACGCAATACCGAAAACGTTCATTTCAAAAATACCGTTATATCCTGAAAAACCTGAACGTGGCTTTCGAGAATACACCATAACACCAAACGTAGAAGAAAATGCGTCAAGTTTTTGGGTTTCTAAAAAAGATACTCTAAATATGGAACTAGGTAAAATAGTTAGGTTCATGGAACTTTTTAACATAGAAATTACAAAAATAAATCAGCAGGCAACTATTGATGCTATAGAACCAAAAATGTTAATTGTTGAAGCTAAATATTATAGCGAATCGTATGATGACGTAAGAAGAATTAAGGCACAAATTATTCAATGGATTCCCAAAGGCACTGAGGTCAACTGTGAAATTGTTCTGCAGAACGCCCAAACAATAGAAGGATTTGCAGAAAGCGAAAGCAAGAAATTAAAACCAGACAGTACTATACAATTTGAACGATTTGGGTTTACACGCATAGATAAAGTTAACCAGAAACTGGTGGCTTATTATACCCATAAATAATAATATGATGAGAGGCTATGTAAATGCGAAAATCAAGTAATGCAATAATTTGGCCGGTCTACTTTGATGTTGCAAAAAGCAAAAGCGAAGGCAGACGAGTTCCCAAAAATAGGGCTGTTATTAGTCCTAAAATTTTGGAAATCAAAACAGCAGCAGATAAACTGGGAATACAAAATGACATTAAGCCAACAGCGGGCTATCCTAAAACACCTTGGATAAAAATGGGTATGCTCACTGTAAAGAAAAACGAGCCAAAAGAACAAATTATTTTAAGACTTGCAACCCAACTGGTAGATATAAAACAGCAACAACAGGCGGAGCAACAAAAACAGTCGCAACATTATCATTATAGAAAATAAAAAGAAATAAAAATTATTGCTTTTCTTTGCCAGCGATTAGAACAGCGTTTATAACTCCGTCTGCACCTGGTCGACTAGTTACTTTTGCGTGACCAAGAGATGTGTCAATTTCAGCTCCTTTAGTAATGACACCTCGACGGTTATAGTCAACGTTTGCGCCGTTTCGAATTACGCTAACGATTTCTACTTTCTGTGTTTGACCAGTTCTTTTATCAGTTACTGAGGCAAAACTTTCTGTTAAAACCTTAATTTTAATGTTACCGCCTAGACCATCGGTACTTTTGCGTTTAGGCTCACCTAGAACTGTTTCAGCAGGATAACCTGCCGCTTCGTACTTCTTTTTTGTACGGTGAACTCTTTTTTTGCCGCCAGTTAGTTTTCTTTTACGTAAACTGCTATGAGTAGACATTATTCTGCATTCCTTTTAATTTGCGTAGACGTTAACGGTTAATTTCCATATAAACATATCCGTTTAAGGTTGTTCTCCTTCCTTATATACACTGCCAAAAATGCGTTTCAACTCCCGCTTCATAATAGAAGTATCCTGTGTTAACCCAAAATAATCTGCAAAATGATCCGTAGTTTTAAGCCCCATTGAACGCCCAACACGTTCAGATACAATCAACCCCATGTCCTTTAACAATTTCACATGACCATAGGCATGCTGTCCACGAACTTCAACCACACGCTTCTGCGTAATAGGCTGTCTAAACGCAATATATGACAAAGTTTTAAGTGGTCCAGACGAGAGTAACGGTCGATTAACCAATTTTTTTATAAGGGGAGTAAAATCAGCTTTAACCTGCAAAACATATCGTTCATCTTTTAAAGCCAAAATTTCTAGGGGCGAATTTCTCTCAACATATGCATGCATAACAGATTCAACATACTTTTTTATTTTTTTCTTAGACCGACTGCCGACAACTTGACATAACTCATTTAAATTCAAAGGCCGTCCAGCCACATACAGAGCAGCCTCAATAAGGGCTAAACTATGTTTTAATTTCTCAACTGCTTTAACTGTGTTAAGTTCTTTATCCTCAACGTCATCACCCTGATCAACTGAAGATGAACTAACAGATTCAATGACAGACTCAGATTGTGAAACATTCTCCAATATTGACTGAGTTTGAGACACCTCTACTGAATCTACTTCAACAAAAGGACTAGAAATAGTCTGCTCAGTTTCCTCTGTTAGAGTTTCAATAGGGTTGCTTGGCTTTTCCAACTTTTAGATTCCCCACTGCTATGTATAATTCTTCTGTTTCTTCATTTTGCCACAAACTCACTAAACCGTCTTGTGCTAAGAAAAGCAGATAAATAAACATTCTTAAAGCCTCTATACGAGTTAAGCCCTTAGTTAGCGTTGAAAAATCAATAATACCTTGACCATGCACTTTTTCAACTAATAAAGCATAGAGCTGATCAACTTGATTTTCCAATTCAGCCATAAACTTGTCGAACTGTGGAAGCAAATCTGAAACTGCAGGTAAAACGGGTGTTTGAACTACCACACGGTCTAATCGGGAGAGTTTTTCGCCTTTTAAAACTTCGTCTAAAACCTCGATAAGGTGCTGTATAGTCGTTGACGTTAATTCATGCCGAAGAGGCAGAAATAAAGGAGGAGGAACAAAATCTGGTGGAAGTTTTTGAACTGCTACAGAGGGAGGCTCGTTTAAAGCTAAGAGGAGCTTGGATTTCATAAGATAAATTAAAGCAGACGAGTCTAATGCAACACCTGAAGCTCGAAAATCAACTTTACCGGTATGATCCATTTCCGTGAGAAAAGAACGTAGAAGGTAAGCAATGTTTACACTCCAAGGGGTACCAAGTTTTTCAAGTTTGTTAAGTTCAAAGAGAATATTCCATGGAGGACGTAAATAGAAGGGTTTACGAGAAGGAGCTGATTGAGGGGACGATGATTTAGAGGACACTATTTAGACAACTCCCTCTTTGATGGCACTTCAGGCGGAAATTTGGCAGTTACAACATTTGAGATACCATTACGTTCGTATACACCGTAGACTTTTTGGGCTTTGTTGACCATTTCTGGACGCAGGCTGATAACTATGAATTGTGTTTTGGGAGCTTCTTCGAGCAATAATTCAGCGAGTTTAGTTGTATGGAAAGCATCTAGGTGGGCATCTGCTTCGTCTAGAATATAAAAAGTTGCGGGAGAAAATTCTCTGAGGCTAAAAATAAAAGCAACAGCTGAGCAGGAGCGTTCGCCACCGCTGGCTGCGCTGACGACAATTTCAGGTTTGTTTGGAAATTGCACAAGCAAATCTATACCACCGGTGAAGGGGTCATCGGGGTTTTCTAGTCTCAGTGTGGCAGTTCCACCTCCTGTTAATTTATCAAAATAACCCTTTAAACTAACATTGATTTTATCAAATGCTGACATGAAAACGCGACGTTTTTTTGCCTCAATTTCGTCCATAAATGCAACAATAGCTTGTTTTTCACGTTCCAACTCGTTTAGGCGTATGGAAAGTTCTCGATATCGCGAAATTTGATCATCATAATGTGAAAAAGCCAGTTGATTAACGGCGCCTATGCGTTCTAATTCAAACTGCATCATACGAATAGAGATATCTGCGTCTTCAACTTGTTTTTGACTAACTTCAAATGCTTGTTCAAACCCGTATTGATTAAGTCGGTTTTGTAATGTTTGATGTTGTAAATTACTGGTTTGAATTGTCAAAGTTAACTGGTTGAAGAGTTGAATAGCCTGCTCATATTCAATTTCCAAACGGCGTAATTCGGTGTCTATATTATCAATTTGTGAGGTAAACTTTTTTGACTCTTCACGTGCAGATAAAACAGTATTGGAAAGCTCGTCACGTTTTTTTTCTAACTCTTCAATTTCTTTCTTTAAAGTGTCGCGTTGCTGTAAGGCCTCGGCAATTTCTTTTTCAAGCTTTTTCTGTTGTTGGCTAGTTTTAGATATTTGAATTTTGATGTTTTGGTAACCTACACGTAGAACATTGTCAAACTGAGATTGACGTGTAGATATATCTGTTTGTAGAGCGCCCAATTGTTGTCGTAAAGTGGTTATTTCTTCACCAATTTTTTCTCGTTGAACTTCAAGGTCTTGGATATGGCTAACGTCTGTTTTTTTACGTAACTCTGAGAGTTCGATATGATTTTTCTGCATGACTTTTTTAATTGTGTTGCGCTCAGTCATATACATACTCATATGGCCTTTGTATGAGGCGATTTCGCGTTCAAGTTTTCCACCATACTTTTCGGTATGTCTAATGTTAATTTGAGTGCGTTTAACACTGCGCTTAATTCGCACGACTTCTCGGTCTAAAGTTATGATAAATTCATTAAGGCGTGTCATCTCAATTTTTGCAGATTCAATTTCTTCGTCAATGTTTATTATATCTGAACCTCTTTGGGATAGATGTGTTTGAAGGGTGTTTACGGCTTCATCGAGACTTTTTAAAGCGTTTTCACTTGGAATTATTGTTGAAAAATCAATAGGAGAACGGAAAAATCCGCTTTCAAAAGCGCCCGATTCATACAAATCGCCGTTAACTGTTACAGACCGATAACCATCATTTGAAAGCGCAAATCCAATTTTATCATTTGAAACAACAACTGTATCGCCAAAAACATAGTCAGCTGCGAACTCGAATTTTTTATCATACTTAAGAAACGCTACAAGTTGACCAATTACACCCTCACGCATCGGCGCAATTTTTGTTTTCTGCGGAATAGCACCCTGTAGAGGTATAATTTTAATTCGCCCCAATTTCATACGTCGTAAAGTTTCAGCGCACATAAAAGCTGCGTCGACATCTTTAACTACTAATGCATCAAGCCAACCAGTTGCGGCGGCTTCAACAGCTTTCTTGTAGTTTTTGTCGACTTTGATTAAACTACGAAGCCGTCCATAAATGCCATTAATAGCACCCACATCACCCATTTCCTCTATGCTACGCAACGCTTTTTCTTCTTGTGCTATAGTTGCAGCTAGATCCTTTTGGGTTGCAAACTCTATTACTGCGTCTTTAGCATCTCGTGCAACACGTTCAGCGGCGGCAATGTCTTTTTGAAATAACTCTTTTTGTTCAGTTTTACGGTTTATAGTGTTTTCAAGAATTTTTATCTGAACTTTTTGATCTTTTTGTACTTGTTCAAGATCTACAAGAGACTGCTCTAATTCAGATAAATTAGTCAAAAACTTTTCTTTACGTACTGTGAAATTTTTTAGTCGCCCAACACATATACGCATCGCAGACTTGTCTTTAGTATACTCAGAACGAATATACGCTAACCGTTTAGTACTGCTCTCGATTTGTAACTCTACGCCGCGAACTTTTTGGCTGTTACCGCTAAGGCCTTCCCAAAGCTGGACAGATTCTTTAGATAGAGTCTCATAAATAGCATTTTTTTCCGCGATTTGTGCTTCAAATTTTTCCTGTTGTATTTTAAAGGCGCGAATTTTTAATCGGTTGTCTTTTATTTCGTTTTGCATAGAGTTATGACTTTCTTGATAGTTTTGTGCAAAACGTTTTAGACCGTCAATACTTGCTTGACTAGCGCTAATTTGTGTTGTTAACGGTGTTAGGCGTGAGCTTAACTCACCAATATCAATTTGAACTTTTCGAATTTGAATACTGCCTTCATCAAGAGCTTCTCCGCTAAGCTTGCGCCATTCACCTTCAATTTCGTATCGCTTATTTTTACGCAAGTCAAGTTGTTCTTTAGATTTATTAACGCTAATTTGTACTTTCTCAAGGTTAGCAGTAGATTCTTGAAGTTTCTCGTTTAACTGCAAAATTTCGTTTGAAATTTTTATAGCTTGAAATTTTTTAGTTTCTTCTTGGATAAAGTTGTATCGAGCAAGTTGATTACGTTCCCGTTCTAGATCATCAAGACGTTTTTGGACTTCATCGATTCTGCCCATGGCAGTGCGGATGCTAATGTCAGCAGTGCGCAGTTTTTCTTCTGCTTCAACCTTTTCTCCATCATACTGACCTATACCAATAAGTTCTTCTATGATTTTTCTGCGCCCAATAGGATTAACTTCAGTTAAGTAAGTAATTTGGCCCTGGGGTATAATGTTTTGACTTAGACTGCTAATAGCAGCCATGGAAAGAGTTTCAATAACTTGTGTTCTGCTCATTCTTCGGCCATTTAGCCGGTAAACACTTTGACCGTTGTTGCGGTAAACTTCTCTGGAAATTGTAACTGTAGAGGTGTCCACGGGCATTAGACCGTCGGCATTGTCAAATTGGACAATTACTTTAGCCATTTTAGATTTTTCTAAACCACCTTTCTCAGAGCCATGAAAAATTAATTTTGAAGCATTATCTGCTCGCATTCTTTTAGTGCTTAATTCGCCAAGCGAAAACAGGAGGGCATCCATGATGTTGCTTTTGCCACTACCGTTTGGTCCAGTAAAGGCTGTGAAACCTTTTTCCAGATTTACCTTTACCGTCTGCGGCCCAAAAGACTTGAAGCCTTTTAGCTCGATACGTTTAATATATGGCAATTCAGTCCTTTAACCTCACTTGACAACATATCTACTATAAGATGTCATCATCATACGTATAAAAGCTTATACTTAAAACACAAACTCGTACATAAAATATCGGCAAATAACGATAAAAAATAAACAAAAACAGCGCTCAACACAGTTTAGTAAAAGCAAAGGTTACACTTAAACTATGTCTATTTAACCAGACAGCCCTTATCTGGAAAAGTTATTTGCTCAAAAATATGCGTGGGAGCATTTTTCCATAAACAGTTAGAGTAGGGACATCTAAATATTTAAGTACAGTAAACATTTACCTTAGAGAGGTGAGTGTATTGAGTTTCGGCAATTCATTAAAAAGTCTTGGAAGAGTTCAAGAAGCACTGGTATTTGGATTAATGTTTGTTACCATGGTTGCATTATTTTATTTTGATTTTGACTTTACGTTAAAGATTGGAGTTGCCATTTTAGCTTTCACGATAATTATGTTAATAAGTATTGCAAGTCAGTTACTTAGCATGCAAAAAGAAACAGCAAACGGTGTATAGAGATAAATCAGTGCTTTTAAAGTATTGAATAGAGATCTGGTATGTTTGGAATAGTTTACGTTTAAAGTCTAAACATCTATATCAACATAAACACGTTTATAATAAAGATGTTTAGTTAAGAAAAAAGTTGCATCGGTAATTTGTTTGTAATTTACAGCTATACAAGAGAAAAACATAATAATCATTGACACATTGCATAATAACTTTATTAACAGCAATTTTTACAACGTTATGTTAAAACATAAATACCATTAATATCTACTAAACTATATAGACACTGTTAAGTGAAAAAGAATGCAAGAAGAAAAAAAAGTCGCTGGCTGGCTAAAAGAAACACAGAAGGGTTACATTAGAATTGCCGTTCTAATATTGTTAAATAAGAAGCCTCATCATGGTTATGAAATGATGAAAGCGTTAGATAAGAGAACTAAAGGTTTTTGGAAACCAACCGCTGGCGGCATTTATCCTATATTGCAGGATCTTGAAAAGTCTAAATACATTGAAGGCGAATGGGATTGCGGTACTAAAAGAAAAAGAAAAATTTATGTCATCACATCTGAAGGCAAAAGAGTACTAGAATACACTTTAGAAAAAGAAAAACGTTTAGTCAACACAATGGCTGAATTATTAAAAGAGTACATGAAAGACGTAATGGCTATAGACGTTAACAGTACTCAACTGTCTAAAACGCCCTTTGCCTTGTTTTTTGATGAGGAAAAATGTAACTCTGAAGATACAAAAAATGATCTTGAAAATAAACGCGCTAACATTGAGGGCATTATTGAGAAATTACAGGAAACCATAGGACAGATCAATAAGCAATTAACACAAATAGAAAAAGAAGAAAACAGCAAAAACAAAAAGTAACACAGTCTGCGTGTCTATGAATGCTATATTGGTACGTATTTAGTCACGTAAATGTTGTTAAAGTGTGCATACATAAATGTGTGCCTAACCCCGTTTTCTGGACAAAAATATCTGAGATTTTAAAACCTAACAAAAGGAGCAGTGTCAAGACTCATTTTCACTAAGAGTCAAATCAGGGCAAAAATGTAATCAGTATGGAAAAGATACCATCCAGAAAAACAAAATAATCATAAAATAGGCTTTAAATGGTAAAAGGACGGGGTAAATCGCCTCAGAAATAGGCCAGCCCCTATTTTAAAAAAACACTGTGTAACCAGCATTTAAACACTACCAAAACTCACATCAACACCAAACACAAACACCACTTTATCCAGCCCAAACACCAGTAACACACAATCTAAAAAAAGTTGTCACCACCACTTAGGAACAGTTAAACTATAATTTGGGAAAATGTGTGGGCACAAAGATTTTAAATTGGTGTATTAGGCAATAACACCTTGTTTTGTCTTAAATTTATTTGCTAAAGCTATAATTTCGCAAATTATTATTTAACCGTTCCTTAAACAATCAAACTGCCAACATTAACCGTTAAACATATGCCTATATTGCGTTTATTCTTCTATTTTTTTGTTTTTCAAATAGATGTGCATATTCTGTGTTGACTTTGCCATAATAGTCAAGGATTGCCTTGTTTATGCGTATCCAGTCTTTGTTGACCATTGACCATATCGTTCGAGTTGACACGTATTCTGTAACGTATTCGTTAATGGTGCCTTGCCGTTGAATGGTGCGCGTGTCCCAGTCTACACTGATTAATCCAGCGCTGTGTAGGTGGTTTAGATTTAGTACTACAGCGTTGTTGCTAATTGGGTATTTGAGGCCTCGTTTTAGATCTCCAATTAGAGATTCAAAGGAAATTTCATCTTCATCGCGTAAACAAATTACTGCAATTATTTCTTGGACTAATCTAGAGCGTCTGCTTATGTATAGGCCACGTTTTTTAGGTACTAGTAATTGGTCTACGTAGTAAGAATGTCGTTTATGGAACCAGCGTTTAACCATTTCTGCAACGGCGAAATAAGCTAACACTATACCTACAAGGGCCAACAAAAATGTCGGATGTAGGGACGTGAAATTAAAGTAATTCTGGATGTAACGTACACCAAAGTCGGTGAAGGGTATTATTAATGCTATCGCGGTAAGGGCTATGCTGCTCAGGATTAGGTATTTTCCTGGTTTGCTCTTCCAAAATGGCGATTGTCGTGTACGAACAACAAAGACGATAAGAGTCTGTGTTATTAAGGATACTACGAACCAGGCAGTTTGAAATAGCGTTTCTTGTTGTCCAACTGGCACAGTGGGTAGGAAGAAGAAGATCACTATGAAGAACGTTATGAAGTCAAATAGTGAACTAACGGGACCTAGGGTGAACATGAAACTTTTAATGTAGTCTAGGTCCCAGCGTTTAGGTTTCTCAATGTATTCAGCATCAACATTGTCTGTTGTAATGGATGATTGTGAAATGTCATATAGCAAGTTGTTTAGAAGAATTTGAATAGGCAATAGAGGGAGAAAAGCGTAACCTAGAAAAGGTAGGAGTAAAGAAATTCCTAGAAAGCTAAACATGTTACCAAAATTGCTACTTACACTCATCATAATGTATTTCATGGTGTTGCCAAAGGTTTTTCGGCCTTCTAGTACTCCTTTGGATAGAACGGTGAGGTCGTTTTTGAGTAAGATAATATCTGCAGATTCTTTTGCAACGTCTACTGCATTGTTAACAGATATGCCCACGTCACAAGATTTCAAGGAAGGAGCGTCATTAATACCATCGCCCATGAAGCCAACTACGTGTCCATTGCCTTTTAGTAGAGCAATAATGCGTTCTTTTTGAACAGGTGTGACTCTGGCAAACACATTAGCCTCTTCAACCATACGTGAGAGGGCTTCGTCAGACATTTGGCTTATTGCGCTGCCTAAGGCTATGCCTTTAATTTCCAATCCAAGAGACTCACATGTTTTACGAGTAACTTGCTCATTGTCACCAGTTAAAATTTTTAATTCTATACCGGCTTGGGTAAGTAATCGTATAGACTCTTTAGCTGTTTCTTTTGGGGGGTCAAGAAAGGCCATAAAGCCCATAAAGACCATGTCACATTCGTCATCAATGGAGTAGACAGATTTTTCTTCTTTTAATTTTTTGTATGCTACGCCTAAGACTCGGAAACCCTCAGAACTTAAGTCATAATATTTTTGTTCGGCTCTTTGACGTAGTTCCTCTGTTAAGTCAACGGGTAAACCGTTTATTTCGCAAAATGATGATACTTTGAGGATTTCTTCAGGTGCTCCTTTGCTGATAAAGTATCTTTGTCGATCACTTTCTACAACGACGCTTACTCGTCGGCGAACAAAGTCAAAGGGTACTTCATCGATTTTTTGGTAACCGGATACATCCATTTTTTCGTGAACAAGTATAGCCTCATCCATGGGGCTTTTTAGACCTGTTTGGTAGAAACTGTTAAGATAACTATACAGTAACACTTTATCATCATTGTCACCCTCAGGGTTTACGTGTAAGACTAAGGTGATTTTGTTTTCTGTAAGAGTCCCCGTTTTATCTGTGCATAAAACGTTCATGCTGCCAAAGTTGTCAATAGAGGCTAAGCGTTTGACGATAACTCCTTGTTTAGACATTACAATGGCGCCACGGGATAGGTTAATAGTTACAATCATAGGTAATAATTCAGGTGTTAAGCCGACTGCAAGGGCTACAGCGAAAAGTAACGCGTTTAAGATGCCCTCATTTGTGTGGTTGATAAATGCGTTAATCATAAAAATTAGAATTACCATAAGCAGAGTTATCCGCATCATAAAGAAACCGAAATGTTTAACACCTTTTTCAAATTCGGTTTCAGGCGCTTTTTCAACGAGTTTTCGGGCAATTTTTCCATATTCTGTTGTGCTACCTGTTTTAACAACTATAGCTGAGGCGGTGCCGCTAACAACGGATGTTCCCATAAAAAGGTAATTATTCCAATCAGTCATGGAGGAGTTTTTTGTTTTCATAGGTGTTGATGTTTTTTCTACAGGGAAGGACTCGCCTGTTAGAGCGGACTGGTTGATAAAGAGATCTTTAGCAGAAATTACTCGTGCGTCTGCAGGAGTTATGTCACCAGCTGAGAGATAAATTATATCACCCGGCACAACAGCATGAAGTTTGATCTCTTGTTTTACGCCTCCACGAGTGACAGTAGCCGTTGTTGTTACAGCCTCTTTGAGCATTTCAGCGGCATTTTCAGCTTTGCGTTCCTGATAGAAATCTAAAATAACACTAATTAGAACAATTGTGAAAATGATAATTGTATTAGAAGTTTCACCTAAAAACCCTGAAATTAGACCTGCGACTATTAAAATGATTACAAGAGGACTTTTAAAGTGTAATAGGAAATCAACTACTACAGAGTGTTTATGTTTTTTTGCTAATTCATTTCGACCATAAACTTCAAGCCGTCTTTCAGCTTCTTCAGGAGTTAAACCACTTAGAGAAGACTCCAAACGAGAAAGCAACACATCTGCGGGACTATATAAAATTTCATCCGATGATAAGGAAAGCTGCGCTACAACAGCAGTATTGTCCTCGAGCCTTTCCGTAACAGCAGAGTTTTGCTTGCTTAACGCAGTAACCTCCTAACATCACCAGACATTCACACACTAATTTGACTAACAGCTACTCAGGCTTAAATTAGTTTCTTAAAAGAAACATTAAGCATCACCTATCTAAACCTTAACTTGCTGATTTTATACAATGCCATTAACTTAACGAGTACAAGCGTTTGAGATTGTTATTTGATATAGTTGATTAACACTACAACGAACGCTACTTTAAATCGCATCCATCACGACATGACTTACCCATAAAAACATGACACAGAACAACTTTTTCTCAACAATACCCACCAAAAAACAACTGCTCTACACACATAAATAACACATTCCAAACTCTATCCGTTGTAGTGATAACTTAAGAGGTATTAACTTTAAAATAATCGTATACAGCAAAAGTAACATCACTATAATCTGATAAAGAGCCTACAAGAGCATTTTTCATATTCACCCAATCCTTTTCAATAGGATTAAAATCAGGAGAATACGCGGGTAAAAACTCAATGCTCATCCCATGACAACGAGCCAAAATTTTCAACTTTACCCTCCGATAAAAAGAAGCCCTATCCAAAATAATAGTCAAACCCCTCACAATAGATCTTACAAGAGCAAATCCTTTCAATGTAGTACTATATGATATTAGAGACACAAAATTTAATCATCATATGGCGCAGGTGATTAGAGAGAGACGAATATGTATTGGGCTTGATAATGGTACTATGACCTACACACAGGGTTACAAAGTTGTTGTGGTTTAAAAAAAGATTTCTTTAGCGTGACGGGGATATGCAAGTTTCTGTTTTCAGGTTTTTTATTTTTGCGCATTGTTTCGTGTAATGTTTTGTCTTCTTTGTTTTCCATGCTATCCAGTCGTTGTTGCTACCGCCGTGCCTGTTGCGGAGCGTCTTGAGCTTCTGTTGATTATTTTTACGTCCATATGGAAAAATGTCACCGCAAACACCGTCCTGACTTGATACTTTTAAGACAGCGTATACCGTAGTGTTTGTCCAAAATGCAACATGTTCCGCAGAAACATACAGTTACACCCTTCTAAAATTAGGGCAACTTGACCACAAAATGCCTCGCAAAAAACTACAAATCATGGCAATGGTTATGTCGTTAATTCTAATGGTCTTACAACAATAACAATGACTGGACGCGAACTAGTGTTCAAACGGTGATTGGTGATGGCAGTGGAGGACAATGGATTAATTGTGGCACATACAACAGTAGCTTCCACTATATTGGACTAGCCGCTATTGATGACAACAGCTGGAGTGCTAACATATACATTGACGCAGTCATGGTGATATAGTCAAAGAAACTTTAAAAGTTCACCACTTTTTTATATTAGGAACTGTTACTAAATAATTTTTATAACTTTTCTTTAATTGGGTTAATGGTGTAATTCCATTCACCATGAAAATCATCCTTAACAATATTAATAGAGCCAAACTCTTCCTCACTAACCTCTACACCCTTCTCATACTCTGACTCATCCAAAACACACCTAACACAAAGCCCCCTCTCCATCCTAGTAGCCCCAATCAAAACAACCACAACAACCGCACTAACCAAAGAAACCCCACGCCAATTCTTAGAAATAAAAGAAAACAACCTATGCTCAACCTTATTCCACTTAGACGTCCCAGACGGAAAATACAACACCCTAACAGACAACCCCACCTCACAAACAAACTTTTGAAGCTCAAACTCCCACAACCAACTACAATAACCATTACCCCCACAATCACACGTCAAAACAATCTCCTCAGCACTTACATACTCAAATCGCCCTTCCGCATACCACCACCTCCGCAAAGACTCAACAGCAAAAACAGCCGTATCACAACTCAAACCCACATTAACAAACCCCCGATTCTTAAAAATATCATACACCCCATAAGGCGTAGCCTTACCCAACGCTTCAACTGGAAAATCATGATCAAGCACCTCCACAGGCGTTTTAAACTTTTGATACGTACACCCAT
>WQSY01000006.1 GCA_009787585.1 Candidatus Bathycorpusculum sp.
ATGAATGCTACTGTGACTGAGTCTGCTGTTTCTGTTGCTGGTTATTCTGTTGATGCTGCTTCTAAGAGTTTGACTTTGGCTGCTTCTGGTAATGTGATTACGTTCTATTATACTCCAGATACTAACATTCAGTATGTTGTGCATTATTATTTAGCTGGTACTACTACTTCGCTTATTGCGGATAAGACTGTTACTGGTAAGACTATGAATACTACTGTGACTGAAGATGCTGCTGTTATTGCTGGTTATACTGCTGACTTTGCTTCTAAGAGTTTGCTTTTGGCTGCTTCTGGTAACGAAATCACATTCTACTATGATGTTGCTCTATTCACCATAACTTATGTGTTAAATGGCGGTACCCAATCATCGTCTCCGGCTAGTTATACTGTTGATGATCTTCCACTTCCGATTACTGTTCCAACTAGGGCTGGTTATCCGTTCTTACGTTGGATAGCAACATGCTCTAACGGTTCACAAATTCCTTTGACTTCTAGCGCGATTCCTGCTGGCACCTCTGGTAACATTGTATTATCTGCAGTTTGGGACATTGATAACCCATTTGTCTATGACATTACCTATATGCTAAATGGCGGCTCTCTTGATGCTAATCGTCCAACAAAGTACACTATTGAAAACGCTACAAAAGTTAACTCGGCTACTATGGGCACTCCAACTAAAATAGGCTATAACATCGATAGATGGTTTGTGGTTACTGAAGATGGAACCTTTATCGATGTGTCTGCTGCGGGTCTTCCTGCTGGCACTATTGGCAATATTATAGTAGTAGTATTCTGGGTTGAATATCCAATTATGTATACTATTAATTATGAATTGGCTGGCGGTGTCAATGTTGGTAACGCTGTTGATTATAGTGTGGAAAGTCGTTTTGACATCTACATAAATGCACCAATTAGGGCAGGTTATGACTTTATGTATTGGATGCTAACTTGTGCTAATGGTACTCAACTTGTGCTACCTGCTACTGGCATTCCTAAAGGTACTGCTGGTGATCTTAAGCTGACTGCAGTCTGGAACCCTAACCCAATTGTCTACTCTATTGGCTATGACTTAAATGGCGGTAGTATTCCTGGTGGTTACAACCCAGCTGCTTACACTGTTGCAAGCGGCGCAATTAGCATAACTGCTCCAGTTAAATCTGGTCATACGTTCCAAGGCTGGACAATAACCTACAACTATGGCAGTGCTACTGAAAAATCAGAGATGTTAGTTGGTTCAACGATTCCTGCTGCTACTACTGGAAACATTTTACTAGCTGCAAATTGGGCAGAAATCTAATCCCCCCTTTTCTTTTTTTTAGTTTTGTTATGTTCTAATATATTATTCAAAAGTATGTTGTAATTTTCTAAATTCTGCCTACTTTAGGAACTGTTATTAAATAGCTTTTTATATCTCATGGTAGCGTTATGGTCAATTCGCGAATGTTATCGCAATAATTGCTAACATTATTCAATAGCACTCCTTTAGGTGCTATATGGCGATATTTTTTTATCTCCGTAAAATAGACTTTAATCAATAAAATGTATAATTAAGGTTTTTTCACAGCGTAGTATGGTGCCCTATAAATAGTCTGTTATGTTCTGAAAAGCGTGACTTACAAGTTATTTCCACATTTAACTATGTTCAGCAGTTTGAGTGAAATTTTTGTTGAATTGTTGTTCAAGGATTTAAACGCCCGTTTTATCAGCATAGTTAATCGTCAGTTAGGTGTTAGTTGATTTTTAACCTATTTTTTTGGAGTTTCAGGTTATTTGTATTTTATTTTACTGTTTTTTTGTCACTTGTTGGGTGAAAAAAATATTTCACGCCGTTTTTAGGCCAAATAGTTGAATGTGAGTTTAAGAGCTAAATATGAATTCATAACATTTTTCTGAAGTAGGTGTCTATGCTGTGGAATTTAGAAATTCTTATGTGCTCTTTATTGTTGTTTAAAAGTTATGGATCTGTTGATAGTGAAAATAAAAAATTAGGTGCTATTTTTTTAACGGGCTGTTTTTGTGTAGTTGTATGTTGCTAATTTTTTAAAAATGTTGATATTTTTACATCTAAAATGTTGTCCATTTCTTCTTGTAGTTGTACATATATGTTTCGAACTGGGCAGGAAGATACGGCGTCTCTGCTGCAATGTTCATCTTTTTCCATGCACCTATTTACGTTTGTTGTTTTTTCAAAAACGTTAATGATGTTTAGTACGGATATTTTTTCTGGATCTTTTTTTAATTCAAAACCGCCCATTGTGCCTCGTACTTCGTTTATTATTCCTGCACTTTTTAAGGTTCTAGCGATTTTGTGCATATATGACCACGGTATTCCCATTTTTGCGCAAATTTCGTTACTATTTGCAATACTATTTTTCTGGGCTAAATATATCACAACCCTTATGCCGTAATCCGTCGTTACATTTAACTGCATTTCCACATTTCCTCTTATTATGTCCTGATAATTATGTGTTAACTTACTGTTACATTTATATTTATCTTTTAACAATTTTTGTAAACAATGTAGAATAGTTGAAGTGCTTTTTCGGAAAAAAACAACATGGATGCAATTGTGAGTTATGACTTAAAATAGACTATCTAACTTTTAACATGTTTGTAAATAATCCAAAATGATTTTATGCGTTTCCAACTTTGAAATAATAATGTTTTGCGAGCTAAACTTAAGTCTAGTGCATTGTCAAAGTTAGATTTTAGGTTTGATTACGTCTAACTGTTATTGTTTGTCCTTAATTATAACTTTGTCAATGTACTAGTACTACAATATGAGCTCTAAAAGTTTAGATCGCTAGATTTATGGCGACATGAAATATCATCGCTACAGTAACACATGATTAACGATTTAGCTTTTACAGAGTAGTACATAAAACTACTTGTTAAGGGAGTGTTATTGAATAATATTAACGTTATTGAGGTAATGTTCATAAACTGTACATAGTACCAAATGCGTTCTGTGGACTTTATTTGGTAACACTTTCTAAGTAGCAACTTGCAGTAATATTAATTAGCAGGGTGTCAACGGGTTTAGGAAAAATTTGAGCAACAAAAAGGGTTTATAGTCGAAATGACTTATACTAAACTGTGGACGAGGGAATCTGCTTAACATAGACATCAAATAATTTCCATCCCACCCCTCGTTCACACCTGTTTATTAAACATATAACAAGAAAACATTTATCTTATGCTTTCTCTATTATATAGATAGTTATTATTTATGTGTGATTCTGAAAATATACTACTGAACTTCAAAACTGGCATACTAACAGAATTACACAAAAGACAACTTTTGATCCGAGTCGAACTCGATAGGATCATAAAAATGTGGTAAGTGATGATAATGGAAGAACAAAAAAATAACCTTGAAACAAAAAAAGCCCAAGCTAATGTCGTAAAAAGAATACTTGACTATATAATTCTAACACTACTGCGCGACAAATCAAAGCACGGCTATGAATTAATGGATGAAATTAAAAAATCCTTCCAAGTAACCATTGGCGCAAGCTCAATGTACCCTATGCTGGCAAAATTAGAAGAAAATGAACTTGTGACAGGTACATGGAACATTATAAACGATCATCCGCGAAAAATTTATAGTTTAACAGCTAAAGGCGAAGAAACACTAACTTATATCCGAGATTTTTTAACACAACTTGTCAAAGTATGTTAAAATAATCTGCGCGTCAAGTGTTTTTGATAATAAGACCGTGAAAAAATTGTAAAAATCACAAAGAGGTAATAATGTTACGCGGAAATGTGAGTTTTATGAAGCGTGTCGTGGCTTATTGTCGGGTTTCAACAGAGCAGGATGACCAATTAAATAGCTTGGAGAATCAAAAATGGTATTTCGAAAAATATATCCGCAAATGTTGATTGGAAATTTTGCGGGTATAGCAATATACAATTACACTGATATCATGTTTCTGACAATAGACCCTTAGAGCTTTTTTCCATAATTTACCCATACTTTATTTTTTTATAGCCGTACAGAAAACTAGCAATGTCTACGTAACTTGTTATATATGTTGACGAGAGTATAGGCGGCACAAACGCGGAAAAGTGGGCGGAATTTAGGCCTACCGAAACGAACACTTTTTGTTTTCGCAACGAAAATACTGTGCTATCGCTTGGCAAATGCGTTGACTTGCTTTGCCATCACCGTATGGATTGGCAGCTTTGGCCATCTGTACATATATTATTTCATCTGAGAGTAGCCTGCGGTAGATGCAACTATTTTTGGTGTTTCTATACCTACAACACGAACAACACCCGCCTCTACCCTTCAGGTCGCTCAGTTTCCGTACGGAGCACTAGTACAGGTTTGCCTAAAGCAGGCGCTTCTTCCTGTAGTCCACTAGAATCAGTAAGCACTAAAAGATTGATTTATGAGGTTATGCATATCTTCAATATCAATCGGATCAAACAGATGTATACGTGAATGACCACCTAACATCTCGTGAGCCACATTGAAAACTGACGGATTTTTATGCGCCGGAAAGAGCATTTGCATATCAGAAAATTCATTAGACCTTAGGTGTAAATATTTGAGTATTCACTATTCTTAACCGTGTATTATAAATGATACATTTCTTTGATACTTAAAATACAAACACCTCACTTGTACACTGACAAAATACATGCCCCGCTACCAAACGCTAATCACGTCTAAGGTCTAAATATGTTATCCTAACCAAAGGTGAACTCTATGTTTTCAGTCCAAACAGAACTAATGGGCGATTTAAGCCTTACCAACATATCAAGAAAACTAGACGAAATAAACTTACCCAAACAAATCCTAGCGACAGCTCTAACAAAACTCTAAAGCAACCAAAAAATGGAAACCTTGCAGTTCACTAACTTTTTGATATAGCGCAATAGTTGAAAAAATGTTTTTAGAGTGTATATCGGGTTATAAAGGTGTGAAAAAAGAAGTTCCGGGTTTTTATTGGTGACTGGGTCTTTTCTTTATTAACAAATATAGTAGTAGTGGTCCTCCAAGAAACGCTGTAATTGCGCCCACAGGCAGAACAATAGGTGCCAAGAGTTGTCTAGCAAAGATGTCAGCAATTAAAAGTAAAATAGCTCCCACAAAGGCAGAGCTAACAATTAGCGTTTTATGATCTGAACCTATAAACGCTCGACAAATATGGGGTGCCACCAAACAAATAAACCCGATAGCACCCGTAAACGCAACCACAACTGCAGTAGACAAACAAGCTGCAACTAAAGAAACTCTTCGAGTACGATCAACCTCAACCCCTAAACTTTTTGCAGCATCATCCCCTAATTTCATAACATTAATATCCCATGCCAACCACAAATTAACTCCAAAGCAAAGAAGCATCACACCAAAAACATAGGGCAATTGATGCCATGTCGCGCGTGACAAGTCACCAACAAGCCAAAACACAGTCGCCGCTACAGCGTTGGTGTCAGCAAAGTACTGCAAAATGGTCGTGCAGGCATTAAAAATATAAACCATAGCAACGCCCGCAAGAATCATGGTTTCAGATGAAGCACCTTTACGCTTAACTAACAATAATATGACTGCAAGAGGAATTAATGAAAAAATAAATGCGTTACCCGTAATTGAGAGATTAGTGTTACCACTTAACAAGCCTCGGCCCAAAATTATGCCAATTGCCGCTCCAAGCCCAGCTCCTGCAGATACACCCAGCGTATAGGGGGTGGCAATTGGATTGCGCAAAATCGTCTGAGCTGAGCAACCACTCATAGCTAAAGTTGCACCAGCACCGATGGCAAGCAAAATACGTGGCAACCGTAAGGTCCAAACAACTGTGTACGCCAATGGCGTAGCATTAAACCAAGTTGGGAAAAACCTAGCAAACGCCGCTGTGTATGCATCAAGAAAACTCATATCCGCAGAACCCAAAGACAAAGCAACACCAGCCACAACAATAAGTAACACAATAGATATAACAATAAATAGTAGTCTCTTTATCAGTATTTTTCGATATTTCTTTTGTTCTATTTCAAAATGTTTTTCTTTTTTTGTATTAGAGTTCACTTATTTGTATTCCACCATACCATTGCGGCCTTTTTTTTGTGTTTGTAATAAAAACCGTCATGCTTTTCAATCAAGTTTGCTCGCAGATATTCTGTAAGATTGTTTCTTTTGTCAGATGGCAAACTATATTTTTGAATAAAAGTTTCTGTAGCATCCTTGATACTTGGATAACACGCCTCAAAAGTGTATGTAAATATTTCTGCATTAGCTACTATGCCGGCATCATACAGAATGTTATAGCTTAATATGAAATCAGACCATAAACTTGGGTTTTTATAGACTACTGTTTGTATGTCTTCATCTACCCAAGGTGAAGCGGACATGAAGAGGTAAACTTGTTTTGAAGCTAATTGATTCATTTTGAGAATTGCTTTTTTTAAATCAAACATGAAAAGCGAAAAAGATGCAACAACAAAATCGTACAAAGGTGCTAAACCGATTTCTTCCAATGGCTTGTTGACATAGTCTATGTTGAAGAGTTGTTGCTGTCTAGCGTTTTCTTGCAGAACTCTGAGCATATTTTCAGATGGCTCTAATGCTGTAACATGTCGAACTTTTTTAGCAATCGGCAGAGTCATTCGACCAGTTCCAGCGCCCACGTCTAAAACGGTGAGATCAGATGACAGTGGCAACATTTTAATTTGATACTCTGTTAAGTTAGTTAACAATTTTATGTTCTTGTTTACTACACTGGCTTCTTTATCCCAGTAATCTATGCTATAAAGTTTAGCTCTGTGTGCAGCTGTTATTATTGTTTGACGTAACTTGCTCCAATCTACTGATTCGATCAATCAGAAACAGCCCTTTTCAAATAAGACATTATTTGAGAAAAAAGAAAAAGAGAGCGTAGCATTGTTTATTTTGCTCCGTTGGGTATGCCTAATGTGTCTCCGTTGTCAGTTATTGCGGGATATAGAAAGACGCCGTTTTTGTCGAGATTGTAGTTCAAATGCAAGTAGTTTGTGATGTAGTCTTGATGTATTGTCTGGGGGTTTATGTCACTTAGCAAGTCAGGGTAAAGTATTTTTGCAATGTATACTGCACCTAAAGTACCGCCCATGGCGTTATTTCTAAAATCGCCGGATATGATGTAGACATTGTTATTTTTGACGGCTGCTAGATTGGTGATTTGTTCTTGTGAACGCCATTGCTCTAGGCAATTTCGTATGCTGGTTGCGTCATTTACGTCTATGCCTTGTGCGGGGTCTGCATTGGTTGTTGCTGCGTATGTGTAGCGGACGGTGTGAAGGAAGATGTAACTAGGGTTCTGTTGGAGTATCCATTCGGCGTCGACATCGGCAGATGTTGCGGTGAGATAAGTTGGAAGGGTTGATGCTATGTTATTTCCTCCTGCTAGTATGCATGCTTGGCCTAAGGTGTCTATGGTCATGTAGGCTTTGAGGGTTGTTGATGCTGTGTAGGGGTAGTTGGTTATGAAGACCGATTGTTTTTGTGTGGCTGTTAGGGTGCTGGTTTTGACATTGATAGCGTTTGTGAGGTCTAGTAGCCAATTTGTGTAGCTGGTTGCTTGGTTGACTTTGTTGAATATGTAGCCTGCTTTTAGTATGGCCTGAATATATTCTGAATGTACTGGATCTAGTACGTTGGGGTAGTATAGTCCTAGATAGATTACGTCTACGCCGGGTAGTTTTGAGGCTTTTTCAGAGGTTGCGTTTGAGAAGGTTAGGAGTATGTCGGGGTTGAGGTTGAGTATGGCTTCGTAGTCGGGGGTGTTCATGTTTCCGACTGTTTTTATGTTGTTTGTGTTTTCGGGGAAGTAGATGGTTTTTAGTTGGTCAACGCAGAAGTCTACGCCAACGATTTTGTCTTGGATTTGGAGAATGCGGGCTAATTCTGCGTTTTGTATGTATTCAATGATTACTCGGTTTGGGGGATGTGTTATGGTGATGTTTTTGCCGTTGCCATCGAGAAGGTGCATTTGAGAAAATGTTCCGTTGATTATGGTGTTGATTATGTCTATGTCTTTTTGGTCTATGGAGCCGTCGCGGTTGGCGTCTGCAAAGGTTGTTGTGGGTTTGATGTCAGCGATTATGTCTTGGATGTATGCTATGTCTTTTTGGTCTATTTTGTTATCCATGTTGGCGTTTCCGTAAATCTCAAGAGTGAAATTCATGTCTGTCTCTGGTGTTGGTCTAAGTGTTGGGTTTGATGTTTGGAACCAGTTTTGGTTGTAACCTATAGCGGCTGCTGAGGAAATAATAATTATAGTTATGAGTAGTATTGTCGCGTTTTTTAGGGGTTTCATACTATCACAGTGTTACGTTTTTATAAAAATGTAGTACTTATGTATTGTTACTTTTTTTATAAAAAGTAACACTCAAATATGAGATAAACAACCAAACCAAAGGCAAACACCATGAATGTAAACATACAAGGACTAACATTTAGCTACCATAGCACACCAACACTCAACAACATAACTATAGAGCTACAGAAATCCGAAGTCCTATGCATAGCAGGCCCCAACGGATCAGGAAAAAGCACCCTCTTAAAATGCATAAACAAAATCCTCCAACCCCAACAAGGAAAAATACTACTCGACGACCAACCCCTAAACAAAATAAGCCGCCTTGAAACCGCCAAAAAAATAGGCTACGTCCCCCAAAACACCCCAAACAGCAACGAAATTCTATCAGTTTTCGAAATGGTTCTCCTAGGCAGACGACCACACATTACATGGCAAAGCAGCCAAAAAGACGAAAAAATCGTTTGGAATGCCCTAAAAACTTTGACCATTGAAAAATTAGCTATGCGAAACTTTTACGAGTTAAGTGGAGGTGAGCAACAAAAAGTTCTAGTTGCGCGATCATTGGCTCAAGAAGCCAAAGTCCTTCTGCTTGATGAGCCAACAAGCAATCTTGACATAAAACACCAATTAGAAGTCATGGACTTAACCCGCAAATTAGTACTAAATAAGAACCTCACGGCGGCAATAGCCATACATGATTTGAATTTAGCGGCAAGATTTTGCGATAAAATAATCATGATGAAAACAGGAAAAATTTTTGCAGCCGGACAAACGACAACAGTTTTAACAACCAGAAACATACAAGAAATCTATGAAGTTGAAGTGGAAATAACCTATTACAAAAATATGCCCCACATCATACCCATAGCACCACTTAAATAATGTAACAATCAGCAAATCGAGGCCATGTCGTAAGCAAATTATAACAAGTTGAAATCGCAAACAGCTCCTAATTGAAACAGGTCAGTATCTTAAAAAAGAAAACTTTATACTTATGTATTGCTATAAACTAAAATAAGTAGGTATATTATATGTTTTCGTTTACGAAAATTGGTATTGAATATTCACATCGTTTTTTGGGTTATGACGGAGAAGCTCAATATTTACATGGACACCATGGTGAGTTAACTATTAAAGTTGAGGGTGAGATCAATTCTAAAAACGGATTTGTTCAACCCTGCAATGATATTAAACGTATAGCCTGGGATTACCTGCAAAATTTCGATCATGCACTTATTTTACAAGAAAACGATCCTCTACTGCCTGAAATCTTGAAAGTCTATGAAAAACAAGGAATAAGAAACGGAGCACCCTCCAACCGAACAAGAGGATTACCCATTGATACAAACCTTGCAAAAGCGTATCCCGAGTGCCGCTTAATCGTTGTAAAAAAAGTAGCAACATGCGAAAACCTGATTGAACTTTTCTATTCTCTACTAAAAGACAAAATAAACATTAAAAAAATGACTTTTACATCCGGCATGAATGGAGCCTCAGCTACATATTAAATGCGTACTTTTTAGGAAACTTTTATACTATTCACCCCTTATTTTATAAAGGGTTTAAAATTTTTACGCTAATTTTTTCATCTGCACAACTGATTTATGGTGTTAGAAAGTTATGACTGATGTTTTGAGTATAACTCAACATAGTTTATGACTAAATTCTAACATGTTTATTTATGAGTAATCAAAAAAAGAGGAAATTAGATTTTATCTTTTTTGGGTCTTAGTTTACGTTGTAGTCTTGTTCCTTCTTTTAAAAATAGAAGCATTGCTACCAAGGTTATGCCTGTTAAAAACCAGAAACTTGTTTCAACCACTAAACTTTTTACAATTAAGCTTAAAAGTATTGTACTTACTTCTGCAGCAAAAGCGCCTACAAAAAAGAGGGAGTAAAGCGTTAATTGGGGCAAAAGATTTTTGCCGACCCACACATGACCATCAATAGCTGCTCTCTTCTTAGGTACATAGTCACCATTGCTGTTCTTCTCAATTAAATCAAGATTTTCAAGCTTTTGAAGATGATAGTGCGTGACACTGGTACTGCTAAGTTCTATACCGCGAGTTATTTCTCTTGTTCCCACTGGCCCATCTGCTTGTGCAATATAAGCATAAACGCTTAACGCAGTTCCTTCCAATTCATTGTTAGTCATTTTTACAGCCTCTTAGTTGGTTGTTGGTTTACAGTATCACTTTGCCGAAACGGGAATTCGGGTATCCGTTGTGGTCAGTTTCATATTCAAATATTCCTAAACGGTTTGGCTCTGGTAGCTGCATATGGTACAAAACTTCGTTGCTAGTAGGTGTAGCTATAATTCCTGCTGATGTGTTGGCGTTACTTGGATGTTTATAGGTTATTTGCATTATTCTGGTGATGTCAACATAGATTGTTTGAGCGCTTCTTAGGGCAGTTAATGCTTGTGCTGTTTTTTCACCTTTAGATTCAGTTAGAATCGCATTGCAACCAAGGCTTTTATGAGCGTCTACAATTCCTGGTTCTCCTGTGTATTCTATGTAATATTCAGCTGAGCTATAACCTACTGTGCATGATTCGGTGTAACCCAGTAGTTCTGTAAAGTCATATACTGTTCCGTCTGCAAAGGTAAAGGTATTTCTGTGGTTTGCCCAATCTATGGGATTATCATAATGGGCGTAGCCGTGCCAAGCTATGATTGCAGTAGAAACACCGTTAGGTGAGTTTGGGTTGGATACGTTCCCTGCAATTGCCACACAAGTTGTCATGTTAAGAATTGAGCCTTGTTCAGAGTAGAAGTGAAAGTTATAAACTTCTATTTTTGCATCCACATCTGTAAGGTCAATGCCATTAGGCGTTATGTCATAGCAAACACTTATGGAAACCCAACCTTCGTTAGGGATTTCATCGATGTAAGCAAATTCAGGAGCGCTATATATAGTTGCGACATTTGGGGCAGCCTGTACACGCTGTAAGTGTGGCGTGAAGAAGGGCTGTGTTTGATTTGTGCCGTTTATGGTTAGTGTAAAGTATGATAATGGTAGTATTGTTGCTACTCCAATTGTTAGGGCGAGTATGCTGTAGATTAGCATTTTTTTGTTTTTAGTTTGTTTTTCCATTAGTGATACCTCGAATTTTTTGGGTTGGCCCTAAATATAGGGCTGACTTTTTTTGGGTTTGCATTTGTTTTCTCCTGATTTGTATTTCTCAGGGTGGTATTTAATTTGATGTTTAGAACATTTTTTACTTAACGTGTTCTAATTTTAGAACAGATGCCAATACAATCGTAAACTGTTTTGAAACATAACCAATGTTTTGATGTGGGTGTGGCAACCTTGCTTTAGTGTTGTTATGATGCAAACATTCGTTGCGAGAGTCATCAAAGAAAATAGGTAGTGTTCTTGTTGTCTGTTGGAAAAATGTGTAGACTCATTAACTTGTTTTTCGTTAAGTTAATGACCTTCTGTTGTCTCTGTTTTTTGTTAACAGTTTTTCAATATGTTTTATTCTTTAGTTAATTCTTTGATTTTTTCATAGATGTCTTTTGGTTTTATTGGGTTGCCGCAGTGTTTGCAGATTAATAGTTTGCCTGTTTTTGGGATGTCGTTCATTTTGTCGCATTTTGGGCAATTAAATGCTGAGATTACTATGCCGCTTTCTGTAAATGCTTCTTTTAGTTCTGCAAAGTCTTCTCCTTTAATTTGTAGTGCAGGTGTTTTAGTTGTGGCGTTTTCGAAAACGTCAATAGCGCAGTCTTGGCATAATTTTTTTCCGGTGTATTGTGGAAATTCTTTTTTCTTGCCAAATTGGGATCCTAGAACCATCCATTTGATGTAGCCTTTCTGTAATTGTTTGTTCCAAAAAACCATTTTTTCTTCATGTTTTAAGAGCTCTTTTCCACATTTAGCACATTTTTCCATAGATACCACTGTATGGGTTGGTTTGGTAGTAATTAGACGTTTTGTTGCTTATTGCTGTCTAAAAATGTTTGTTAACTTTGTTCTTCGGTTGATTGGAGCATTTTGTACATTGTTTCATAGCTTTTGCCGTAGTCTTTATCCATTTTGGCAAGTTTTGTTTGAAGACGCTCCATTCTTGTCATGATTCCGATGGTGTCTTTGTTTTTCATTAGGTCTAGCATT
Organism: Candidatus Bathycorpusculum sp.; assembly: GCA_009787585.1. GTDB lineage: Archaea > Thermoproteota > Bathyarchaeia > Bathyarchaeales > Bathycorpusculaceae > Bathycorpusculum > Bathycorpusculum acidaminoxidans. Next base: position 12,427 of record WQSY01000006.1, read on the forward strand.
GTTTGAGCGTTTTGGATGAAGAGTTCTTCTATTTTACCCAAGTCTGAAAGTTTAGTTTGTACATTAGCATAGAGGTCAGGGGTTTCTTGCGCTGTGGCTTCAGCTAGGGTGAAGAGCATGCGGTAAGTGGTGCCTGCAAGTTTTTTGGATTCTGTATAATCTTTTTGTTCTAAAAGTGTTTCGCAGACAATTAAACCTATAAAGTGTGGTAGTCCTAAAATGATAGACATGAGGTCATCGTGTTTTTTAGGTGTCATAATAAAGACGTTGGCGCCTTCTTTTTCAAGCCATTGTTTATGCTGTTCTGCAGCCGTCTCTTCTTGTAGATTAGTAGGCGTAAGCACATATGCTTTATGTTCTACGCCATTGCTGCCAGGGCCAAAAACTGGATGTGTACCTAAAATGGTTGCATCTTTTATGTGTTGATGCATAATGTTAACTGGGTGCTCTTTAATTGAGCAAATATCCATTATTGTTTGTCCTTTATGTGTAAAGGGGGCAATTTTTTTTATTACTTCTTCAAAAGAAGATATGGATGTACAAATAAGAATGTTATCTGCTTTTTGTACTGCCTCTTGAAAATTTAGTGTTGTTTCAATTTGTAGTTCTTCTTTAAGTTTAGCCAGTTTCTCAGCGCTACGGCCTGCAAGAATTATGGTATCGCCCTTTTCTTTATAGAATTTAGCAAACCATATGCCCATTTTGCCTGCGCCAAGAATGGCTATCCTCATTTATTGAGGGGCCTCACAGATTTTGTCTAAACCTGTTTCTATCTCATTGTCTGGAGCTGTTAAGCTTATGCGGAAATGTTCTTGATAGTCGCCAAAACTTGTGCCTGGAGCTACTGCAACGCCGCTGTCTAATAGGTTTAGGGTGAATTTTTCGCCGTCTAAGCCTTCTCGTTTTGGAAACACATAGAATGGGGCATCTGGTTGCGTGAATTTGAAGCCTGCTGCACCTAGTTTTTTACTTGCAAGATCTGCTCGTTGTTTGTATTTAGCTTTAATGTTTTCTGCAATTTGTGCTCGTAACTCTAAACCTTTTATGGATGCCTCTTGTATAAAGACTGGAACATTGTTGAAGGTGATCTGGTTTAGTTTAGTTACTTTATCAACAAGCATTTTGTTTGCTATTATGTAGCCAACGCGCCAACCTGTCATGGTGAAGGTTTTGCTAAACCCGTTGGAGAGAATATGTTTAGAGTCTATGCCGTAGTCTAAAATGCTCTTAGTTTTGTTAAATGAAATTGCACCATAAACCTCATCGGAGAGCACAATGATGCCTTTCTTGTTGGCAATTTCAACAATACCGTCAAGAGTTTTGTCATCCATAACTTTACTTGTTGGATTATTGGGATTATTTAAAATAATCATTCTAGTTTCGCTATCTATTAAACTCTCAAGCTGGTTTAAATCAACTTTCCAACCTGTTTCCATTTCTGTTTTAAGCAGCTTAACCTTAGTACCAATGCTTTTAGCGATTAAATCATAAGCCGTCCAGTATGGAGTAGGAATAATTATGTTACCGCCATTTTGCATAGTTAAAAACATTGTACTAAAAATAGCCCATTTTGAACCTGGAGTGATTACAACATTTTCCACTTTAACGCCATGCATTTCAGCAATTTTTTGACGTAATCCAAGCTCACCATACGAAGAGGAATATTTAGTTTTACCTGCCTTCATCGCAGCATAGGCTGCCTCAACAATTTCAGGAGGCGTAGCCATATCGGGGTCACCGAGGTTTAATCGGATTATCTTTTTTCCTTCACTCTCTAATTTTAGGGCTTTCTCATTTATCTCATACAGCATAAGAATATCTCTCCGTTAAGAGTCTCTACTTTTGAATATCAATGCACATATTAACTATTTCGCGATAAAGCACTTCAATTCGTGCAGGTTCCAACGCAAATTCAACCGCTAAACCCTTAGCTTTGCTGTAAACCTCTTCCTCTCTATTCTTATCCCCTATAGGTAAACCTTGCCGTTTTTTGTATTCACCAATTTTTTGACACACAGCCACACGCTCACCTAACGCTTTCAAAATTTGAGTATCAATCTCATCTATACGTTTACGTAACGCTTGAAGATCCTCCACTTTATTGCCTCTCCTCAAATACTTTAGGAATATATCCTATACGTGTTAAATGATCAACCAAAGTTATTGCAACAACCGCTTCAATAACGGGCACAGCTTTAGGTACAATACAGGGGTCATGTCTGCCACCCACATTTAATGTAGCATTTTCCATGGTTAACAAATTTACCGTTTTTTGTTCCCTGCTAATTGACGGAGTAGGCTTAATTGCCACACGCATAATAATGGGCATACCACTACTTATACCGCCCAAAATACCGCCTGCATTATCCGTAACTGTTTCAACTTTTTCCTCATTATTTACTGTAAATGCATCATTGTTTTGAGAACCAAACATTTCTGCTACACCAAATCCCGCGCCAAACTCTACACCCTTTACTGCTGAAACCCCAAAGAGTGCCTTAGCTAAATCAGCATCTAACGCGTCAAACAACGGGTTTCCAACACCCACAGGCACATTTAGAGCTATACATTCAATTATTCCACCTATACTATCGCCTGCGTTTTTAGCTGCAACAATAGCCTCCTCCATCTTTTTAGCACAAACCAAATCAGGACACCTTGTAGCTGCAACATTACGGTTTTTACAAATTTCCACAACACTAAACCTTTTTTCAGACTTTATTTTACCTATAGCTTTCGTGTAAGCTAAAACGTCAATATTGTAGTGCCTCAAAAGTTTTTTAGCAATTGTTCCCGCTAACACAAGAGCCACTGTAACACGCCCCGAAAACCTTCCTCCACCCCTATAATCATTAAAACCCCCGTAACGAACACGCGCTGAATAATCCGAATGCCCCGGTCTTGGCAAATCTTTAATTTGAACATAATCATCTGACTTGATATCTTTATTATCCACCGTTACAACTATGGGAGCCCCTGTCGTTTTACCGTTAAACATTCCACTTAAAATATTGGCAGTATCCTTTTCAACACGCGCAGAAACAATTATTGTCTGTGCTGGAATTCTCTGGTCAAGATCTTCTTGAAAATCCTCTTCTAAAAGCGAGAGCCCCGCTGGACAGCCATCAATAAGCACACCAATAATTTTGCCGTGACTCTCACCAAATGTGGTTACCACAAATTCTTTACCTAAAGAGTTCCCTGCCAACAATCTCCGCTCCTATATTTGATAAATCACTATAAAATAACGGATAAGACTTTCTGATACAATCCGCATTTTCAACAACAGTTTCCCCCTCTGCCCGCAAAGCCGCAACCGTGCAAGACATAGCTATGCGATGATCATTATGCGGATTTATAGTAGCACCATAAAGTTTACAGGGTCCTTTAATGGTTAAACCCGACTCTTCCATATTAATTAACGCGCCCATCTTTGTTAACTCTTCACAAACAGTAGCTAACCGATCAGACTCTTTAAATCTTAACCGCTGAGCATTAAAAATTTTAGACTCCCCCTGCGCATAACACGCAAGCACAGCACAAATCGGAACAAGATCAGGAATATTTGTAGCATCAATATCTATAGCCTGCAATAAATCATCCACACCCTGCACCTCCACACTGTGCTCTTTGATTTTCATGTTAACTCCCATCTGTTTAAGAAGATCTAAAATCGCTTTGTCACCCTGAACTGTTTGACAATCTAAATTATTTATTAACATCTTCGAATTGGTGATAGCTGCCGCCGCTAAAAGAAACGCTGCAGACGAAAAATCACCTGACACCTTACAGTCAACAGGCTTAAAAGACTGACCACCCAAAACACGAATACGCCGATAATTCTCCCTTATCTGCACGTTAATCTGATGCTGAGCTAAAACTTTTTGAGTCATTTTAACATAATCAATAGATTCAAGAAGAGTTGTTACATGTATTTCCGTGTCCAACATTGCTTTTGGACAAGCAAACATTAGTCCACTAACAAATTGACTGCTAACATCACCTGGAAGACTAGTCCTTCCACCTGCTAAACCCTTACCCTCAACAACTATAACTTGGCCGTTCTCTACCTGTTTTGGGTAAACATTTACACCTAGCATTCTAAGACTTGAAAACAATGGCTCAATTGGCCTACGCTCAAGAGACCTAGACACCAAAAACGTTGACTGCCCAACAGCTAAAGCCGCAATAGGAATCATAAACCGAAGAGTCGCCCCAGACTCACCCACATCTACTAAACCGTCTGCCGCCTTTACCTGATTTACACCTTGAACTGCCCAGCAATCTTTAGTTTGACATACCTGAGCCCCAAAAGCAGTAACTGCCCGTAAAGTAGCTAAAGTATCCTCTGATAAAAGCGGGTCTACAATTTTTCCTGCCCCCTCTGAAAGCGCAGCTGCAATTAACATACGTTGAGTATAGGACTTTGACGCTGGCGCAGTTAAAACACCCTGTAAACTATTTTTTGTTGGTTTAACAGTTATACTGAACATTACGTAAGCAACCTAGCTTTTTCATGATTCAAACATGCTTGTATAATTTCACCTTCATAGACCTGCCAAGCAGCCCTAACTTGTGCTACATAATCTTTGGAAACAATGGCCGTGGTTGTAGGTCCTTTACCGCATAACCCAGCCGCTTTTGCTCCCGCTTTTAAAGCGTCTATAGCAACATTTGCGTCAAATCCAAACGCTGACGAATAACATTGACCGTTTAACGTTAATGCTTCCCAAGGACAACCATTTAACGCCAAATTGTAAGCCACCTCAATTTGTGGCATAAACAACGAAAAATTACTAGTATCTGCATTTACAGTGTACACTTTCTTAGGTGGAACTTGAAACAAGACAACATAATTATCCGCTATCACTTCTCGTTTAACTAGCTTACAATTCAAATTATCTGTAATTAATAAACCTCCAAAATATGACGCACAAGCATCATCAAACGCGCCTGTAATGGTAACCTTTGCTTCAAACGCCGCCAAAACTCCCAACTTTACAACTTCTAGATCATCCAAAGACTTCTCTAACGCACCCAATGTTGCAAGAACCACCGCATTAGCCGCTACACTACTACTTTTTAATCCTCTAGCTATGGGAATATTACTCCAAGTTTTAACTTTTGCCCCATACTCTTTTTCCAAGTTGAAACGTTTAAGAACTGCTGTAATGGTCTTTTGAATTAGAACAGGATTTTCCTCTTGGTCAGAGATAATTTCTGTTTCAATAACTTGTGCTTCACCTGTTAGTTTCACCTGTGCTTTAGTGTAAAGGTCAACACCAAAAGCCGCTCCTTTCTTAGTAGCCATGGCGTTAACAACTGTTGCTGCACCATGAGCTAATGCTAACGCTTCTCCGTCCTGCATACAATTTACACCCTACCTATTTGCTCTAAAGCAGCTTTTCTCATAACTTGCACCGGCGGTTTATGTTCCGTCCAAATTTCAAACGCTGCGGCTCCTTGATAAATTAACATCTCTACACCATTTATAACCTTAGCACCTGCCGTTTTTGCCTCTCTAACAAGTCTAGTTTCCACTGGACTATAAACTATATCCATAACTACAATATCTGATCTTAAATAGTCTGATGTAATTAAACTTTGGTCCATGCTAGGTTTCATACCGACAGAGGTTGTATCAAGCAAAATATCCGAGTCGATAACCTCTTTTCTAATAATACTTGGCGAAAGTGAGTTAACCCTGATTTTTTTGCCAAACTTTTGCTTTAAGGTCTCTGCTAATTTTTCCACTTTTGTGACTGTGCGATTAAGCACAACAAGTTCATCCGCATCTTCAATTAACGTGTAAGCTATGGCTCGTGCTGCTCCACCCGCTCCAAGTATCAATACCCGTTTACCATGTGGATTTGCCCCGTTTTCTCTAAGTGCTCCAAGTGCACCTATACCGTCAGTGCTATATCCTAACAATTTATTCTCTTTACAGTGAATAGTATTTACAGTATTCAAGCATTTAGCAGTATTATCTATCCAATCTATGTGAGGTATTACCTTTTCTTTGTGTGGCATAGTAACACTTAACCCCAAAAAGTTTAAAGCCCGTATTCCTGTTAAAGCGTTGATAACATTTGAAGCGTTTACTGTAAAAGCTGTGTAAATAATGTCTAAATTTAACGCGTTAAACGCAGCATTTTGTATTACAGGACTTAACGAATGCTCTATAGGGTCACCTATAACTGCACAAACACGAGTTTTTCCTGAAATAGTCACGTTATTGCCTCAATAGAGAGTAGGCCTCTCTCATGTCATTTATGCTTATTTGTCCTAGTGCAGTTTCGCTACCGTGCTCTAAGGCGGCAAAAGTAAAAAATGCTCCAAAAACAGGTGAAAGTAAACGCGAAATTCTACCCTGTTCCCCCATGCAGAAACATACTAAACGCGTTTTAACTGCAACTTTGGAAACAAAATTAAGCACTGTTAGATTATCTTGCACCTGTTTTGCGGTGCCAACTATTTTACAAACATCCGCGCCGCTGTTCATCTCCTCACTTAAAATACGCTGCATTTCTTGCGTGCTAAACGCGCCGTCAAATTTATGAAAAGAAACAATAGTTTTAACATTTAACTCATTTAACTCTCTAACTTGTTCTTTTAACTTTAAACTTGTTAAATCCAAGTCAACATACTGAAAACCATTTTTTGCAGCATCCAGTAAAGTTTGTCTGCTCTGCATTGGTGTTCCAGTAAAACTTCCACCCTTATTTAACCGCTTGATTGTAGCAATAAGCGGAATTGAAGTAGAAGCTGAAAGATCACCAAATTTCGGAGACTCCATTTGATCTAACCTAACTTCAATAAGATCTGCTTGTACAGTCTCTGCTTTCTCAATTAACGTTAACGCTTCACTAATAGTTTTTGGTTTTACTGAAACACAAATATTAGCTGTCATTTTTCAATCACTAGCTCATCAGGTACGCTAACCCCAAAATGTCTGCCACCTTTTACTGTAAAACGGTGAATTAGCACTTCATCACCAGATTCAAGTTCAGTAACTGGTTTAGACCCTTTAACTGTAACTACTCGTATCGTTTCTGCATTTTGCAATATAGTTTTAAATAATTTTTCTCCACTTTGTGCTTCAATGAGAATTAATGGCCTAATTTCAATTTTTACCCTGCCCACATTACCGCTACGAATTTTACCCTCTCGATTAACAATTACCACTTCATCGCCAGCTTTGAACTCTTGAAGATACCGTGTGGTCTGTAAATTGCCTAAAGTGTACATAGACAAAGAACCAGCGTTAACCCTAAACGGGCGCGATGCAACATATGGATTCTCATTAACTTCTGCTTCTACTAAAAATAAACCTGCACTTTGACTGCCAACAAGCATGCCCTCACCTTGGGTCATTAAATCGCAGGTATCGACACAGACGCGGGCGCCATTGCCAATAGGTTTAGTGGAGACAATTTTTGCAACAGATAATTCCAGCTTTAACGCTTCTGGCTTAACAATTGCAACAGTTTTCAAAAGTTCTTCTTCTTGATCAACCTTGAGCAGTACTCCATCTGTGCCTATTTCTAGCGTTTCAAGTGCAACCCTTGCCTCTTCAGCATTAGCCACCTCTGCAATTAGTTTGCTCTTTCCTTTAATGCGTGCAATGAGATTTTCTAACGGAATAACACGCCAATTTACAGTGCTAATTAATATGTAACTAGCGCCTCTCTTAGTTGCTTCGACAATTAGGTTTTCTGTTGTTTTGTCTGAAATGCATATTCTTAGAATTTTGTCTTTAACATCTAAAGTGTTAAAGTCTAAAGTTGACAGAGACATAATGGTCTGTTCTTGCTTTAACGTTGTAAAAACGGCTTTGTTCTCTTTAACTATAACATTCCCGTATTGTTCAATGAGGTTTGCGGGTAGGTTTTGTTTACTGTTTTCTATCCAGAGTTCTTTCACGGTTTTTCACCGAGAATTTTTTGTGCTTGCTCTATAGATGCCCCTTTATGCACCATAGCTGAAAGTGCCTTAACAATTAATGTTTGATTTTCCCATTGGAATATGTTGCGTCCCATTGAGAGTCCCGCTGCACCTGCTTTAAGGGCATCATTTGTGGTTTGTAAAATGTCCTCTACCGATTTACATTTTGGTCCACCTGCAATAAGAATTGGTACTGGACAACTCTCTGTAACTTGTTTAAATGACTCTATTGACCCCGTATAGTTAGTTTTTATAATATCTGCTCCCAATTCTGCGCCAATGCGAGCGGCATGAGCTACTGCCTCAAGAGAGTGTTCATTTGTAATTTTTGGTCCCCTAGGATACATCATGGCAAGCAGGGGTAACCCAAACTGGTCACATTCTTCTGCTACTTTTCCAAGAGTTGACAACATTTTGTCCTCTTCTGGAGCGCCTACATTTATATGTAAAGAGACTGCGTCAGCACCAAGACGTATGGCCTCTTGTACACTGCAAACTTGAACTTTATTGTTCATGTTTGGATTAAGATTCGATATGCCATTAAGCATTACAATTAATCCTGTATCTGGGGTGTCAACACGTTTTACAATGCCTTTATGAACAAGAACCGCGTCAACGCCCCCTTTAACTAGCTGGTCAATTGTTTGTTGCATATTAATAATGCCAAAAACTGGGCCAATGGTTACACCGTGATCCATAGGAACAATTATTGCTCGATTATCTTTTTGTTGAAAGATTCTTTTCATTCGTCTGTTTTTGCCTTGATTCAAATATTTCACTCTCTATTGCGTTTTTAATGAATTTTTAATAAGCTCTAAGGCTTTTTCTTTCTCGTTCCAATCTACAAACAGTAAAATGCTTGAAGTAATGGTCAGGATGCCTGAAATATTGATGCCTACATGTCTTAAATCTTCACTGATTTTTCCAATGATGCCATGCGTTTCTTCAAGACCTACACCACTTGTTTGAATAAAAGCCAAGTCTTTTTTAACTGCCATGGCAATGGTCTCTTTATTCTCTACAGTAATTCCGTGAATTTGATTAAATAACTCCAAAATATGGTCTTTCTGATTTACATAAAATATTATGGAATTCGCATTCATTGACATGCCTAACAACGAGGTGTGTCCTCTGACCTTTTCAAACATTTCCATTATAATGTTAGTATTATTGGAAATGCCCTCTCCGATAACAGTTATTTCAGCTACAGGAGTTGAACTGGCAATTTCAGCGTCAAGTTCCCATGACAGTGCATCCTTGATTAATGTGCCTGGCTTGTTTAAGTCATCATGTTTATTGCTCATAACTTTAACATCAATACCCTCTGGTTTATACTTAAGGGCTTTACTATGAATAAATTTAGCACCAGAATCCGCTAAACCCACTAAAATGTTAACATTAATCTCTGGTAAAAGCTTTGGACTTTGAATAATTTTAGGATCACTTGTCATTATACCCTCTGCATCTGTTACAAGCAAAATTTGATCCGCCCCTATATTTTCCCCTATGATAAATGCAGTAGTATCACTTCCCCCTCTGCCCAACGTAGTGATTTTCCCCTCCATAGTTTTGCCTACAAACCCTGCAATCACAGGTATGATGCCCTCCTCAACAAGTGGCAAAACATGTAGCTTAATATTTTTACTGCACTCCTTAATGTTTGGATTCGCATTTTGAAAGGCCTCATCTGTAATTATTGGCCATTTATTATCCATAGGGTCAAAATAACACGCGTTAACCCCGTTATTACGTAATGCCGCAGCAAAAATACGCACACTTGTACGTTCTCCCATGGATAAAATGTCATCTAATTCACATTTAGTTAATTTACCATTTGAAGTATTTTTAGCTGTGTTCATTAACATATCAGTAGTTTTACCCATAGCTGAAACTACGACTGCAATTTTAGTGCCCCGTTTAGCTTCTGAAACAACTGCCATTGCAGATTTTAATAGCTTTTCAGAATCAACAAGACTTGAACCGCCAAATTTAACCACAATTTTTTTGCCAGATTTTACATTATCCATAATTATACACCATTACAGCCCAGAACATTCACTTTTCAGTTCTGGGCTAATTATAAAACCAGTAATAAAAACCATATTCGAAGCTATGTATCTGAACTTTTTCTGAATTAGTGTACAGTGTTATCATTTGCTTCGAACCTTGAAAAAATGGTTATAATCAAAAAAATATAAGCGTTTCGGAAACAGACATTAAATTAAACATGTTTACCTAGTATTATGAGGTTACTTGTTAAAACGCCTGTTTTACCGGCGTGTTCTGTTTGCTGTGGTTGTTTATGGTGCTTAATTACAATTGTTTGTTAACTGTTTAAAGGGATGCGTTTGTTAGAGGTTGCGTAGAACTATCATGGTGTTGGTTTTCATTATGCCTTCTACGCGTCGAATTTTTTCTATACATTCGTTGACTTCTACTACGTTTATGCCATTTATGACTGCAATGATGTCGTATTCGCCTGTTACTTCGTATATGGTTTCTACATTTGGGATTAGTTGTATGTGTTTTGTTACTTTTTGTGTGGGGTATGCAGGATTTACGGTTAATAGCGTTATAGCTTCTGCACCTTCGGTAATGTTGACTTTTACGGTAAATTTGTGGATGGTGCCCTCGTCGGTTAGGTTTTTTATTCTTTTTCTAACTGCGCCTTCGGACAAGTTTACTTGGTTGCCTATTTCAACATAGCCTGCTCTTGCGTCTTCTTTTAGTATTGCGATAATTTTTTTGTCTGTTTCATCCATTGTGTTGTCTCCATAATTGGGATGTCTTGTTGGAATTTAACGATTTCGGCATTTTGGTTTATGGAAAAGTACGTTTATAGTTTTTTATCTGCTGTAAATCTCTTATTTTGCCTGTTTTTAACACTGGTGTTTTGCGCTATTTGGAACATTTCTTAGTTAGCATGTAACATTTAAGTCACAATGTTTAAAAGAAACCCCTTTTTATTAAACCGTTCATTTCCAATAAAAAGTGAACAAAAAATGACCGAATCTACAAATCCAAAATCGCAAGAAGCAAACGTCTTCAAAGCAAAATGCCCCGATTGTGACGCAGAACTAGAAATACCTACAGACACAGAAGAAGGCGAAATCGTTAGTTGCTCTGGATGTGGCCTTGAACTTGAAGTGAAAACCATTAAAGACGGCCACGTAGACCTGCAAGAATTAACAATTGAAGGCGAAGACTGGGGCGAATAAACAGTCAATAAACAACATGTTTTATTTTATAACAATGTCAATTTTTGAAAGGAAAATCTAACGCGATGAGTATCGCCCTTCTATACGAACGCTCTGAAAATGATGAAGCAGGAATAAAACAAACTGCACAACAACTAGGCATAGACCTCAACTTTATACCTTTCCGTAAAATTGCCTTAACAATTTCAAAAGACGGATTTAGTGCTAAAACTAAAGGTAAAGACTACACTAAAACCTTCAACCAAACAGTCGTTGTACTCAATCGGGCACAAAGTAAAAACCGGCGTCTCCAAGCATCCTACATCATGGAAAGCCTTGGCAAAAAAACTTTAAACACCAGTCAAGTAGAATTTACTTGTTATAGTAAACTGCGAACTCTGCTAAACCTTTGGAAAGCAGGCCTTCCAGTTCCTAAAACGATATTTGTGCCCTGCGATGCCTCTGATTTCACGAAAAACCACAAAGAAATTCACAATGAAAAAGACCTCGCAGACTTGTTTCAAACAGATCTCTCTATTAATGATGGTATAGTAATCAAAGCTGACGCTGGAACCCATGGCAAAATGATTATGCTCTCAAAAAGCCGTGAAGAACTCTTAGATAACATAAAAGAAACAAAACCAAACATCATAAATCCCATAGGCGTAGTTGCTCAAGAGTTAATTAACAAATGGTTCTATGATCTGCGTATAATAGTCTACAAGGAAAAAGGTAAACAAGCCATTTGTTACAATAAAGCTTTAGCGCGTGCAGGGTTTAAGGATTTTCGTACTAATACTTTTCTTGGAAATTTAGTATTTGAAGCTAATTTGCCGCAAAACGTAATTGACTTGGCTGTAAAATGTGGTAACACCTTAGGTGATGGCAATGCCGCTTGGATTTTTGCTCTTGATGCGATGATTAACGTTTCTAATAAACAGGTAGACGATGCCTTCATAAAAGCACAGCTTGATCTTGCAGCACAAGCATATTTGCCTGTGCAGAAAGTAAAAGCAGATGAGACTCGTCTAACAGATTTTTCTGCTTGGAACAAAAAGTTAGAGCAGACTTTTAATACATACGCGAGTTCCAATTCTTACCAGAAAGTTAAAAGCATAATTGATGAAAATATAGAAAGCAATAAAGGTGGTCTTGTGTTTCATGAGGCAAATTCTTGTCCCGAGTTTTGGGAGAACACCCGACTTGTGACGGGTCTAAATGTGGCAATTCCGCTCTTAAAGACTGCTCAAAGTCTAATTGATTAGTGTACTTTCAGGAGGCAAAATGATGAGAATAGGTATAATTGGTGGTTCCGGTTATGTTGGCGGTGAACTCTTACGGTTGTTACTTTTACATCCGTCTGTAGAGGTAACTATGGTTACTTCGCGTCAGAGTGTTGGTGAATATGTTTTTAACATACACCCCAATCTTCGTGGTTTAACACAGCTCAAATTTGTACCCCAAGACATAGAGATGCTTCAAAAGAATTGTGACCTTGTATTTACCGCAACACCACATGGGGGTTCAGTGAATCTTGTTCCCAAACTTCTTGAGGGCGGTCTTAAAGTTATAGATATGAGCGCTGATTTTCGCATAAAAAACCCTAATGCTTATGAAACATATTACGGCTGGAAACATGAAAACCAAGAATTGCTAAAAGAAGCTGTCTATGGTTTGCCAGAGCTTCATCGTGAAGAAATTAAACACGCAAAACTTGTTGCTTGCCCCGGCTGTATGGCTACCAGTGCCATTTTAGGTCTAGCTCCCATAGTTAAAGCAGGTCTTGTTGACACTGATAAAATTATAGTCGACCTCAAAGTGGGCAGCTCTGGGGGTGGCAGTAAACCAACCTCTGCCTCACATCATCCGGAACGTTTCAGCGGGGTACGTCCTTATCAAGTTACCGGACACCGTCACATAGCAGAAGTAGAACAAGAACTCTCAATTTTGAGCAGTCAATCTGTAAAAATCGGTTTTACACCACACGCCGTTAACATGATACGCGGCATTCTAGCAACAATACATACTTATCCTAAGCAAGCCCTAACCAGCAAAGATCTCTGGAAAGCCCTTCGCGGCATGTATGACAATGAACCCTTCATACGGCTAGTAAAATACCAAAAAGGTCAATTTCAACTTCCTGACCCAAAAATTACCCTAGGCACAAATTTTTGTGACATCGGCTTTGAAATTGACGAACACACAAATCGACTCGTAATGTTTTCCGCAATTGATAACATGTGTAAAGGCGCTTCAGGACAAGGAGTTCAATGTCTCAACTTACTTATGGGAATAGACGAAACCACAGGCCTTAAAAGCACTGGTTTTCATCCGATGTGATTACATGTTGTTAGTAATAAAAATGGGTGGAAGCATTCTAAAAGAAGGCGCTTCAAATGAGTTAGTTACTGACCTAAAAGAGGTAACTAAGGAACACAGTGTTGTTCTTGTTCACGGCGGCGGGGTAGAAGTAACAGAAATCGCTTCAAAATTGGGTAAAGAACAAAAATTTATAATGTCACCTGAAGGTTTTCGCAGTCGTTATACTGATAAGGAAACTGTTGAAATCTATACTATGGTTATGGCAGGTAAACTCAATAAACAAATTGTTTTAGCTCTACAGGCTCAGGGTATTAACGCTGTAGGTTTAAGCGGTCTTGACTCGGGCATACTCCGTGCCGAACGTAAAACTAAATTAGTTGCTGTAGATGAACGTGGCCGCAAAAAAGTAATTGACGGCGGCTACACAGGCAAAATAACACAAGTAAATACTATCCTACTTAACTTGTTACTTGGTGCAAACTTTTTACCAATTGTTACTCCCATTGCTCTAAGTTCTGAGTGTGATCCATTAAATGTGGATGGTGATAGAACAGCTGCTATACTTGCGGGGGCTTTGAGGGCAGACAAGTTAATTCTGTTAACTGATGTTGAGGGGTTAATTCTTAGAGGTGAGCGTGTGCCAAAAATTGCTGCCGCTGAAGTTAAAAAAGTTTTGCCTAAAATCGGCGGTGGTATGAGCACTAAAGTGCACGCTGGCCTTGAAGCACTAACTCAAGGCGTTAAAGAAGTTCTTGTAACTTCAGGAACTATTAAACACCCTATAACTTTAGCTTTAAACCATAAAGTTGGTACAGTGATAACCAGTGAATGAAAAAGAAATAATTAGTATTGAATCTCTTTATTTGGCTAATGTTTTCTCTAAAAAACCCCTAGTTTTTACACACGGCAAAGGCGCTTTACTTTGGGACATTAACGGCAAAGAATATCTTGACTGCGCTAGCAGCTATGGCGTAGCAGCTTTAGGGCATTGTCACCCAAAAATTGTAAATGCTATAAAAACACAGGCAGAGTCATTAATTACTCTTCACAGTTGTTACTATAACGACAAACGTGCTGAATTTATCCAAAAACTCGTTAACATAACTCCCAAGGGTCTCAATAAAGCATTTTTATCCAATAGTGGCGCAGAGTCTGTAGAATGTGCCATAAAACTTGCTCGCAAAGTTACAGGTAAAACCGAAATTATTAGCATAATGGGTGCCTATCACGGTAAAACTATGGGTGCGCTTTCTTTAACTTGGGATAAAAAATACCGTGAACCCTTCATGCCCCTAATTCCAGACGTTAAACATGTCGCACCTGACAACCCTGACAAAATTCGAGAAGCAATAACTGATAAAACTGCTGCCGTAATCATAGAACCCATACGTGGCGAAGGCGGCATCCGCGTCTCACAAGACAATTATCTACAACAAGTACGCGAAATCTGTAACGAAAAAAATGTTTTGCTAATTTTTGATGAAGTGCAAACAAGCTTTGGACGCACAGGAAAACTCTTTTGCTGCCAAAATTGGAATGTAACCCCTGATATTATGTGTCTTGCAAAACCCTTCGCTGGAGGATTACCTATAGGCATTACCGTTGCCCGCGAAAACCTTATGGCTGCATTAAAAATAGGTGAACATTCAACAACTTTTAGCGGTAGTCCCATTGTATGCGCTGCAGGATGCGCTGCCCTTGACGCTCTAATAGATGAAGATCTAGTAAGTAAAGCGGCTGTTAACGGAAAATACTTCAAAGAACAGCTTGAAACAATGGTTTCTAAACATAAAATCGTCAAAGAAGTACGTGGCTTAGGACTAATGTTAGGTATAGAACTTCGTTATGATGTTTACGGTGTAATAATAAAGGCCTTAAATAAAGGTGTTCTTGTAATAGACGCCGGCAGAACAGTAATACGCATCCTTCCGCCATTAATTATTAACAAAGAACAAATTGATAGAGCAGTTAAAGTGTTAGATGAAGCTTTAGGAGAAGAAGAAAATGAACGAACAGGCAATACGGTTTCTAACTAACCTTCTAGGTATTTACAGCCCAAGTGGCCACGAACAGAATATAGCAAACTTTTTAGTTACCCAAATGAAACAAATGGGTTTTGAAGTAGGCACCGATTCTATAGGTAACGTGATTGGCGTGGTCGGTGATGGAACACCTGTTATCCTACTCTGCGGTCACATGGACACTGTTGCAGGACACGTACCCTTACGAGTTGAAGAAGGCAAAATTTATGCACGCGGCGCAGTTGACGCTAAGGGACCTCTAGCAGCTATGATAATGGCCGCTTTAGCAGCTTCAAAAGAACCCAGCTTTAAAGGAAAAATTCTAATTGCCAGTGTTGTAGAAGAAGAAGCTACCAGCCGAGGTGTTCGTCACCTAATCACTCAGGGCATAGAGGCTGACTATGCAATTTTCGGTGAACCCAGTGGTGCTGAAAACATTACAATAGGCTATAAAGGACAAATTCAACTAAAAATAGTAATAAAAACCGAAACTGGCCACGCTTCAACACCATGGCTCTATGACAATGCCCTTGATAAAGCATATGAACTCTGGAAAAAAATCAGCACCGCATGCTCTTTTCCCTCCATTGACCCCCAAGAAACACCCTTCTCATCCATTACCGTGTGCCTTGTAAAATTAATCGGCGGCCAAGGAGACTCCGTAATACCCTTCGAAGCCGAAATGAACCTAGACGTCCGTGTACCTATACAATTTACCACAGCCCAAGTCTACGACAAAATGACAAAAATAATTGGAAACTATCAAACCGCCAACCCACAAGTAAACATTAACGTAACAGTCCAAGACACCGTAGAACCATTCGAAGCAATCAAAACATCTCCCCTTATACACGCGCTCTCCCTATCCGTTCGCAAAGTCATAGGAAAACCCGCCACGCTACTACGTAAAACAGGTACAGGCGACATGAACCTACTAGGAAAAGCTATGAACCTCCCCATCGTAACATACGGACCAGGCGACTCTCACCTTGACCACACACTTGATGAACACATAGAAATAAAAGAATACCTAAACAGCATAACCATATACAAAGAAACAATATTAAAACTAGCTGAACTATACAACAAAAATAACAATAACATCTAATAAAAAATTAGACACTGTGATAAATTGGCCTTTTTATGGACAAATTTTTATAGAGTGTTGAATAAAGTGATAGCTGTTATACATGCGTTATTAAGTGGTTCAGTGTATCAAAGGTTAAATTTTATTTTGACTCAGTTAGGCGTAGGATATATTAAAAAAGTAGGCAGAACTTTGTTTTGTTTGGTGTTGTCATTATGTTTAATGATGTTTACGAGTTGTTTTGTTAAGAGGCACTTCTAAACTAGATATGGTGTGAGCGATGTCATTATGTTTAATGATGTTTACGAGTTGTTTTGTTGGTTTGGTGAATGCCCAGACAGATTCAATTATTACTATTATGTCTATGGTGGCTTTGGGACAAAATTCTACGGCTCTCTAGTTAGGGTTTTTTCATCCTCAAGCGATAACGTAACGTCCCAAACCCATAACTCTGCATTATACCGATTCAAA
>WQSY01000007.1 GCA_009787585.1 Candidatus Bathycorpusculum sp.
AACAAAAACCAAATACAACAGTTTTTTTAAGGGGGGGGGGGTAGGTATGTTTTGGGGTGGTTTGCCCAGTTCTTTTGTCGTTTAAAGCATATTTTAGGCTTATTTTCTTTTGCTAAAACGGGGTCTTTTCCATGCTAACTTTAAAATGTCTCTTCTTGTAAAATTTAAAGAACTTTCAATTTTTTATAAACACAATATACTAAAAATTACAATAAACAAGCTCTCTATGTCTACGAGAGCTTCTTTACTGGTTATAACCTAGGCGGCAAGTAATCTCAAAAAAAGAAAGAAAACAGAATAGCAAATTTGTTGATAGTATTCTTTGATGTGATGAGGTAGTTACATAATTAGTAATTCACTTAGAAAACAATAAATGGCGACTTGGACAAATAATGTGATGCATAAACCCATTAAATTTAAATACTTAACATCACATGTGCTATTTAGTTGATACTTATGTTAAACAGAAATATAAAAGCATTCATTATATCGGCGCTTATAATTGCAATTATTCTTCCAACGCAAATTGGGTTTGTTCACTCATCCGTGGGTTGGATTAGAGTAAATAGCACATCGGTAAGCAATCAAAACATACAGGTAACAGCAGGCGACAATGTAAACTTGTATTTTGGCGACTCTAGCATTAAATGGTCAGGACAAAACTTTTACCTCCTACTAAGTAAAGATCTTGCAATAACAGTTACATCAGGAGATCACATATATTCACCTAAATTTTCAGTAGCAGCTCTCCAAGCCTCAAAAGTCTCTTACGATTCAAATAGTGAAGGCACATGGGTTATTGGAAACAACTGGATAAATGGCACCTTCGCTAGTAGCATGACTGCAGGACAATACTCTGTTAAAGCCTTCGATTTTAGCGGACCAAATACTGAAACAGACACAGCCTCAGTTGCAGTAACTGACACTTTAATAACCGTAAATAAACAAACAGACTCAATGACCTTCCAAATTATGCCAAATCAAGGCCCCGGCGGAATTCCCGTTCAATTCAGCGGCTCAGGATACCCCTCAAATGTAACGCTTGACATTAACTATTATGACTCCGTAGACAAAAAATATAAAACTTGGACACGCACAACAACTGACGCCACAGGCAGTTTCTCATTAACAGCCGCAATACCGGATTTGGGCAAAAGCAACCGACAAGGAGATACACCTGAGACATTTAATCTACTCCAATTCCAAGTACAATACCAAGGCTTAACATCTATAACCGCAGGATATAGTCAGTATGCCCGAGGAATTAAAAGCATAGGCACACAAATAGCCTATGGTCTTTACGGAAACGGCAGCGACTTGACTACAACATTTAAAGCTAAATCAGGCGACCAATTTACAATTTCAGGCAGATACTTCCACCCAGGCGATGTAGCCTATGTTCTACTTGACAGCGAAACAACTGTAGGAACAGTAATGCTTAACCAATGGAACAACGCAAAACGCATTGGCAATGCACTAATCAACAACAAAGGCGAGTTTAATGTTGAAGTAACTATTCCCAAAACCATTAGTGGAGGCGAACATTACATAGCCCTTGAGGACTCACAGGGCCTAGTTATACTAAAAATATTGATAACAGACGGTTCCTTCCAAGTCTCCCCCTCTTCAGGCCCGGGCGGAGCAAACATACAATTCACCGGCTCAGGTTATCCACCGTTAAGTTCAGTTGACATAAAATATCAAGATGGACTTTACGGTTCATGGAACCTTTGGACAACAGTACCGGCAGACGCTTCTGGAAACATTAACATAACCCATGAAATTCCTGACCTCAAAAGATCCGGATACGCAGGCGACTATTACAATAGTTCATCGCAAATAATGTTTAGAACAGAAGTTACTGGCAGAATCTACGCTTATACAGCATACACCCAGTTTGCAAGGGGATTAAAACAGGTTGGAAACCAAATAGCAAACGGTCTATTTGGAGACTGTACAAACTTTGGCGAGAGCATAAAAGTTAAACCCGGCGACTCTCTAACAATTTCAGGCAGATACTTCCACCCAGGCGTCATTTACGCTAGATGGGATGGTCAAAATGTTATAACCACAATAACACCCGACCAATGGGCAAATGCAGAAAAAATTGGAACCACAGTTGCCAACACTCAGGGATCATTTGACATAACAATCTCAATCCCACAGCAAACATACGGTGGGCTCCACTGGGTATCTATAGAGGACACACAAACAAACTTTATGATCAAAATATACGTAGACGCAGCTACAGCACCAACACCCTCTCCAACACCAACTAATCCAAGTTCCACATCTCCAGGGTCAGGTTCCTCAACTACACCAAAACCATCATCACCCCCCGCGGCATCTAATAAAATTACACCGACCATTAATCTGCAAGGCAGAAGCATACCTATCGATACAGGATATCGCGTAGAAATCAGCGGCACATGCACTAGTAACAGCAGGGAACTTACAAACATGGCCATTCAACTATACAACAGCAAAGACGGCGGCAAAACTTGGGAACCTCTATCCATGGTTAACACAAACGCAGAAGGCAAATTTAACGCGGTATGGGTATCATTGACATCGGGAACCTTTTTAATTAAAGCAGAAAGCACCGCAACCACAGAATACAATTCAGCAACAGCAACCGTAAACTTGGCTATTGAACCAACAGATAACACTAGTAATGGCGGAACAGTATTTACAGTAACATCTAACTCTACTATTTCGCAGCTTATCTTTAACTCAAATACAACTGAACTAAGTTTCACAGCCACAGGAACAACAGGAACAACAGGATACGTTAGCGTTAACATACCAAAAACACTCATAAATGACCTTACAGACCTTAAAGTCTACCTAGACGGAAACGAATTAACATACATTAGCGCACAGGACCAAGACACATGGTTTATCACCTTCACATACTCACATAGTACACACACAATAACTATGAACTTTGCAAACAATAACCAAACTCAAAATACGCCAGACATGATGTGGATAATTGCTATAGCCATCGCTATAATAGGCCTAATAGCTGCAGTTACAATATTTGCAGTTCAAAAGAAAAAACATCGGTAAACTTTTAACATCTATCCCTTTCTTTTTTACAACTATTCTAAACACAACTACATGCGATATAATATATAGCGAACTTTTTATAGAAACATTTTTCCGTACTTGCGTAATTAAAGATATGAGGAGTAAACATCGTGAGTTCAGGGGAAGAGCAACCAAAAACCAACAGGTTGCCGTTAACAGAAATGGCCATTACATATTTTAAGAAAAAAGGCTACAAAATTAACGGTGAAAACATTACTATAGAAGGACATAGTGGCATGCCACGACATTTTGATTTCATAGTGCAAAAAAACAATTCAGAACAAGGCGTTTGGATACGAGATTGGAACAGAACTATAGGCGTAAACGTTATAATAACCTTAGACACCGTTTCAGAAGATGCAGGATTAACTAATCCTATAATGATTGGTGAAAAATTTAGCGACCACGCAAAATCTTATGCGAACCGCCGAAAAATAGAACTCTTAACTAAACAAAAACTAGAAACTCTAAGATAAGGAGTTAACATTAAAAAGATATTTATCAGTTAAACCCTCCCGCTCTAAAAACTCTAGCCAATCTACAACACCACCGCATACACAGGCCTGCTCGCCTAAAAGAACCGAAAAAACCTGCTCAACTAGCTGCTCAACAGTTTTTCCAGTAGCATCTAGTTCACAAACTTTACCTGTTTGAGTCTGTAGCGCTTCTACAAGGCATACATCTAAAATTTCAGCTGATAAATTCTCAAACATTTTAGCTTCTGAAAAACCTTCTCTTTGCATGTACTCTTTAAGCTCAACAGGATTTCGTCGCAACACAAAAACATGTGTAGGAAGACCATCTGGCACCACAGACGCTGCAAAATGACCGTCAACTATAACAGAAGAACAAACAGACTCATTAATAGTAACCGTTAAGGCTTGACGCATTTTAACCTCATCTACAATAACAGTATCACGCTTTAAATCATAACCACACGTTAAACTATTTTGTTTAGCGTAATCAGTTAAATTAACATAAACCGCCTCTAAACGCTGCGCCAACCGCCTTGCCAGAGTAGTTTTACCCACACAAGGCGTACCCGTAATAAGAATAACCTGCTTCATAAACAAACAATAACACACCAAATAATTATCAATTACGCAACAAAACAAACAAACAAACAATCTCCGCAAACTAGGATAGCAATAATTACAACATCATCTCAAGGGTCCATGTAAAATAACAATAGATGTTGGTCTTAATTATTTTCTTGTCGGTTTTATCGGCGTAGTTGTATGATTTTTGTGTTTTTATACGTTTGATTTGATGATTTAGTATCGCATATGTTCAGTTTAAGAATGCAAAAATAATAAGAACTAAAGTCTCATGATAAATAAAAAATGTTCAATGCGCCATGCGCATTCAATTTTTAACGCATAACAGCATTTCCATACTAAACCAAATTTATACCTCTGCTTTACGTAGAAAGTCTTTTGCATAGCTAAGGGTAAGCTTGTAAAAGATTACAGCAATAACTGTTGCAATTACACCACTTATAGCTGTTGCAACAAAGATGTTTAAACTTGGCAATATTAAACCAGATATGTTCATTGCAGAGATTACCGTGGGTATAAGTGGAAGTAGAATTACAAGAGCTATAAGGACACAGATAATCATACAGAGAATTACCCATATTTGACGTACCATACGTGGACGTGGAACCTCGGTAAAGTCAGTTGCTATAAAGCCAACATATACAGAAATAGCGCCTAAGGCAACTGTTAAAAAGATAGCTTCTAGAAAACCTACAATAGCCATTGTAAATGAATAATGATACAGAATTGTTCCAATAATACCTGTAATTACCGCCATGACTAAACCAAAGATTACTGTAAAAAAGTATTTACTTTTAACAATATTTTTGGCACTTATAGGAGACGCGTAAATACGCCATATCGCTTGACCTTCTTGACCTATGATCATAGTGCCAAGGAGCATAACCATAAAAGCTGCAGGAACCATGTAGACCATACCTGCATACATTATAACAAGCTCAGCTATGGATTCCTCAGAGGATAAACCAATGGATTGCAGGAAGGGGATTAGTAGAAAGATTATCGGCGTTATAAATACTGACATGAGTTCTTTGCGTCTTGTAAAAGCTTTAAAGTCTTTACGAATTACCGCTGACTCATTTGTAGAGAAACCTATTTTGCCTAAAAAGCCTGTTTTTGGAGTGTAGAGGCCGCTTTTTTGAATTTTTATAGCCGGTGGCGTATAGAGACCAAAGCGTTTGTTTAACAGAAATGCTAAGACATACATGCCTCCTATGAATGCAAGGGATAGACAGAGGTAAACTAGACCTAAAATGGTGCTACCTGTTATGAAAAAGCTTGACAACATAAGGCCTAACCAAACAAAGGGTATGAAAAACACTGTCGTTTGAACATCAGCCATTGACGAGAGAAAATTCATACCGCCATAAATGGCAAAAAAGTATAGAGTAAAAAATATTAACAAAAAGGCCAAAGAGCCGACAAATCGCACCCATATGGCACCTCGTCCACTTGATTTATAGATAGCTCCCGTAAATCTGACTTGGAGTACACGTAAAACTTCCATAAAAGTGCTAGATAAAAAGGCGGCAGCAAACATGGCTATAGAGGTCGCTATAGCTAAAGCGATTAGGCCGCTAAATATAGAAAAAACTAGAACTGCTGAGGTAAGAATTAATACTATACCTAACGGAAGACCTAGCAAGCTTGCAAGCACAGAGGCTAATGTATGTTCAGACCATGTGATAGGTAACCAATAAGGTGTTTCTGCTTGCAACTTTACACCGCTACGTTGCAACTGATAGAGCAGTGTTAAAACTGCACTGGCAACTAAAACAAAAGTTGGCAGCACAACAAATAAACCCGATGCCAAATTTTGAATTTCACCAACTGACATAGGGAGCACGCCTGTTAAAAACCAGGCACCAATCCCTACAACAACACCTATAACTATAGCTAGTACATAGAGTAAATTATCTAGCACCTTATTTTCTTTAACCTTTGTAGTTTTAGTACCTCTAGACATTCTAGCCGATTTGCGTTCAATCTGCATTAGGCGGTAAACGTTTTTCCAGTTCATTTAACAAGAGCCTCAACAACAGCTTTCAAGTCCTCAGTTCCTGTAAGTTTAAGAAAAATATCTTCTAGACCTGAACTAGGCAAACTTGCCTTCTGCTGCAACTCATCCATGTTACCAAGCGCCAAAAGATTTCCCTTATACATAATAGCAATTTGATCACTTAATACCTGAGCAATTTCTAGAACATGCGTAGTTATAATAATAGTTACCCCCTGAGCTTTTAAACCCGCCAGAACGTCTTTTACAAGTCTTGCACTTCTAGGGTCAAGAGCGTTAAGTGGTTCATCTAAAATTAACAATTTTGGCTTATGAATAAACGCTGATATTAAAGCAATTTTCTTTTTCATACCATCTGAATAACTATTTATCATATCGCCTTCTCGACCGTCTAACTGTAAGGCTTTTAAATACTCAGTTATCCGTTGTTGCTTATCCTCAGCTGACATGCCATAGATATCGCCTATAAAATCAAGGTATTCAATACCTGTTAAAAACTCGTAAATGCTAGGTGATTCAGGAACATATCCTACAAGACGTTTTACGTCCACAGGATTTTGCTGAACATTAATGCCTAAAACGTTAACAGTGCCAGATGTTGGTGTAACTAAACCCATTAACATTTTTAATGTAGTAGATTTTCCTGAACCATTAGGACCCAACAACCCAAAAATTTCGCCCGGCCGAATGTTTAAACTAAGTTTATTAACTGCAACAATCTCATTGTAGCATTTAGTAACATTTTTCAGTTCAACTGCTAACTGGCTCATTTCAATTCTCTCAGTTATACTCTAAAATAAAACTCATATTTGAACTTATGCAACAAAATTTTACATACAATACTACGCAAAACATTTAATGCAAGAAGAAAAACAGGTATACATTGAAAAAAGTTAGACTACAACAGCAACTTTAATATTTTTACAGGTCACATTTTCGCGTAATCATTTACGAGACTGCATCGAAAACATTTAAGTTAGAAAAAGAATACTAAGCAAGCAAAAATAAGCTATAGACGTTAAAGGAGCAGATTACGTGAAGTTAATCTATGTTGCAATAGACGGTATGGGCGATATGCCCATTAAACAGTTAGAAAATAAAACAACTTTAGAAGCAGCTAAGACTCCAAACATGAATGCATTAGCCCAAAGAGGTAAAACGGGTTTAATGTACACTGTTGGCAGAGGAATTGCACCTGAGAGTGATGCTGCTGTAATTTCACTTCTAGGATATGACCCCTTTAAGTACAGCACAGGCAGAGGAGCAATTGAGGCTGTTGGCGCTAACATTGAGATGAAAAATGGCGATTTAGCAATGCGATGTAATTTTGCCACTTTAGGCGAAGGCAAGGCTATAGTTGATCGTCGAGCCGGAAGAAGCCTAACTACCTCTGAAGCAGAAGAGTTAGCCGAGGCAACTAATCGAGAAATTAAATTAACGTCTTATCCTGCAACTTTTGAACTTAAAGCTACTTTAGGCCATAGAGCCGTTGTAGTTATTAGAAGCAAAGACAAGCCCTTATCAGGCAAAATTTACAACAGTGACCCCGCATATGCTATTGTAAATGGCTTAGGTGTAGCACAAGAAAAAGTAGACATGACACTAAAAACAGTTAACCCTCTAGAGGATACTAAAGCAGCTGAAAACTCTGCCGCTCTTGTTAACGAGTTAATTATAAAAACGCATGAACTTTGGGAAAATCATCCAACAAACATTAAACGTGCTGCAGAGGGTAAACTAAAAGCTAATGTACTTTTAACCCGAGACGCCGCCAGTTCAATTCCAAACCTTTTCAACATAAGTGAGCATTATGGCGTAAACTTTGCAGCCTTAGCAGACATGCACACAGAGTTAGGTATTGCTAAACTTGCAGGTATGCATGCTACGCTTCTACCCCCACCCTCAGGAAATCTTGAACATGACTATGACTTACGCGTAAAAGCCCTACTAAACGCGTTGCCAAAGTATGACTGCTTCTACATTCACCTTAAAGGCCCAGATGAACCCGGCCACGATGGAAACTATACCCTAAAAACTAGCATAATTGAAGCCGTTGACAAATACTTTTTTGGCCCCCTACTTAAACAAATTTCCCTAAAAGACAACCTTATCTGCATTACATCAGACCACGCTACACCATGCAACTTGAAAGTACACAGCGACACCCCCGTACCCTTATTAATTTCAGGAAACAGCTTAGGCAACAGTGAAGAAGTAAAGTTTTGTGAACACCAATGCGCAAGCGGCAGCTTAGGCCTATTGGAACACGCCTACACATTAATGCCTAAACTCATGGAACTACGCAAAAAATAGTTCCCCCTAACCTTCTTATAACTAACAGCACACCAAAAATAGAATAAAGAATAAAATAAGGTTACTACTTAGCAGGGATTCCATTGCGTGTAGTGTTTTCATGATGTAATGACTGTGTGGATGGTGTTTGTTTTTCTTTTTCATGTTTTAACATCGTATTTTTGCAGACGAGCCCCTGCACATAGTGGCTCACAGATAACGCTTAACACTACATAGCCTGCTGAGTAGTAACAAAATAAGAATAAAAAGAAAAATTTTCAACAAAAAAAATGTTTAATGCTAGGCTTTGCCTGAACTGGCAAATAGGCGCATTTTGCCTTTTGCTACCTCTTTCATAGCGTCTTTAGCAGGACCTAAAATTTTACGCGGATCAAACTCTTTGGGCGAGTTAGTTAAAACTTCACGAACCGTTGCTGTAAAGGCTAAACGTAAATCAGTGTCAATGTTTATTTTTGCGATACCTAATTTTATAGCTTGTTGTAATTGATCTTCTGCTACACCTTTAGCTCCGTCAAGAATAGCACCATACTTTGTTGCTTTCTCACATATCCAAGAGGGAACACTAGAAGCACCGTGTAAAACAAGAGGGATGCCTACTTTTTCATTTATAAGCTTTAAACGTTCAAGATCAAGCTTTGCGGCACTTTTAAATTTGTAAGCACCATGAGAAGTACCAATAGCCACTGCTAAAGTGTCAATACCGGTTTTTTCTACGAATTCAACAGCGTTATTTGGATCTGTAAGTATAGCGTCTTTTTCTTCTACACTTCGCTCTTCCACACCTGCAAGCTTGCCCAGCTCCGCCTCAACAGAAACACCTTTAGCGTGAGCATAGTTAACAACACGTTTAGTTACAGCAATGTTTTCTTCAAAACTTAGAAAAGAACCATCAATCATAACCGAGGTAAAACCTGCGTCTACACATTTAATAGCAGTCTCATAGTCTTCACCATGATCAAGATGCATAGCTAAAGGCACCTGTACTTCTTTACCCGCCGTTTTAACAAGACTAGTAATGTAGCCCATACCCGCGTATTTTACAACACTTGGGGTAATTTGAAGAATAGCCGGAGAACACTCCTCAACTGCCGCCTCAACAATAGCTTTTACACTTTCAAGATTTTGAACATTAAAAGCACCAATAGCATAACCGCCTTTTCTTGCAGCAACCATTAACTCTTTATTTGTAACAAGCACTATCCAATTCACACTCCAAATTTACGACAAACAATAAAACCATAATTAGGTAACCATACATATAATCATTATCTAAAAAAAATAGTCAGTTAACATCATATCCCTGCTGACCGCTAAATAAAATAGTGTTATGATATTTTTTGGCCTCTTGTATAGCTGATGTCATAATTATTATATCCTTGAGTAAATGGATCAGTCCAAGTAACTCTGTTACCTATTTGTCTATGATATAACGCTGCATGACCATCTAATCTATTGTACGCTACGGATGCACGATTATTTTTAAACTCTACACCATTATAAACGTAGAGTTTGCCAAAATTTTTAGTGGCAATCCACACGCCACCTCCATCAGTTCCAGCGGCGTTACCTAAAATTTTACCACCCGACAATCTAAACTCACCATTTTCAGTATATAGCCCACCACCCTCCTGTGCCGCAGTATTATCAAAAATTTTACCGTCTGTCAACAGAAAAATGCCATACCCGTTATACAACCCCCCGCCTTGATTTCGAGCAACATTACCCGAAATTTCTCCCCCGTTCATATCAAAGTTGCCATCCATACATACGCCGCCACCGATATCTGCTATGTTATTAGAAATTACACCCTTAGCTGATAAATTAAAACTACCCTGCGAATGATGATATACGCCACCCCCTTTGTAGGCCTCATTGTTAGTAATCACGCCTCCACTCATTTCAAAAACAATACCCGCCCCTCCATAGTTATCTACACCGCCTCCACGTTCAGGAGCAAAATTATCAGAAATTACACCCCCTGACATCGTAAATGTACCACTATTTGCCACCCCGCCACCATGCATTCCAGCCGTGTTTTTAGTAATCACACCACCTAACATGCTAAACGTACCGGCGTTAAATACGCCACCCCCCGCAGTAGGGGCTGTATGACCTGAAATTTCCCCGTCAATCATGATAAATGTACCGCCAAGACTAACTGTTACTCCACTACCAATAGAATTTGAATCACGCGTTATAATAACCCCATCAAGAATCAACACGCCACCTGTATTAACAGTAATAGCCCGAGGATTAGTTACGAAAAATAGTTTAAAAAAAGCATTATCACTATTGCTTGTCAAGGTTATATTTTTACCATTATTAATAACAAGCGGATCTTTAAGGGTAAGATCTTTGTTTAATGTAATAACTGTAGGCCCCACAGCAGTATCAATAGCAGCTCGAAGTTTACCCTCATCTCCAATTTTATCATTACGAAATACATCACTGGACATAAAAACAAAAAAAACAGCCAAGACTATCATAAGCCCCAAAAAAACAAACAATAAAGTCCGTCTACTAAAAAACCGATGAGAGTTAACTGAAGACTGAACAGATGTACCCATGCTACAACGCCCGCCTTTTTACATTAATATTATAGCAGCAGTAAATTTATTAAATATTACGTTATCCCCCTCTTACTCTTACGACAAACACCAGTTTTTTGCACCTATATTTAGCAGAGGTAACGCATACTATAAAAATACTTAAACAATCAACATTGTATTATTGCTATGTTACGATGTTTTTCTTGTTATCTCAGGGTCAAATTGCTTTTTGCTCACACTTATGTCAGGTAGGGAGAGTTGTTTTATATTTAGCAAATGTTTGGGCCCAATGTTTCCTGCTACAGAATTTCCGCCAAAAAAACCGCAGCCAAGTGTTAGAGAAGCAGTGAGTTTATTATAAATGCCACCTATAGCGCCTTGGGAAGCAGGTGTATTTACTAGAACTCGGCAGGTTTTCATTTTGTCTGCGAATTCTTTTATTTTTGAGGCATCAGTTGTATATATTGAAGAAGTATGTCCCAGACCACCTGCTTCAATTAATTTTTCAGCAATATCTATTGCTTGTTTGAAGGTTTTTGCTTTATACATTGCAAGTACAGGTGAAAGTTTTTCACAGGCAAAGGGCTCCAAAGAAAGGTCGGTACTGTCTACTTCTGCTATTAAAATTTTTGTGCCCTCTTTAACGGTTACTCCGGCCATTTTTGCTATGAACTCAGCGGACTGTCCAACGATATTTGGGTTTAATACACCATTTACCACAATTTTCTCTCTAACAAAATTCATCTCTGTCAAGTTTAAAAAATAGCAGTCATTTTCCTTGAACTCCTCTTTAACTTTATCATAAACGCTATCTAGAACTATAACGGCTTGCTCAGAGGCACAAATCATGCCGTTATCAAAAATTTTAGACTCTATAATAGACCTAACAGCTAATGCAGTGTCAGCGCTGTCATCTATAACGGCAGGCGTGTTTCCTGAACCTACACCAATAGCGGGTTTGCCGCTGGAGTAGGCAGCTTTTACCATCCCCGGACCACCTGTTGCAAGAGTAACACTAGCACGTTCCATAAGAGCGTTAATAAGAGGTAAACTGGGTTCTTCAATCCAGTCAAAAATGCCCTCAGGCGCACCTGCTTTAACTGCAGCGTCAAGAACAATTTTTACTGCTTCAAGAGTACATTTTTTTGCACGTGGATGAGGACTAAATATCATACCATTGCGCGTTTTAAGTGCTAGTAAGCCCTTAAATATCGCTGTAGAAGTAGGGTTAGTAACAGGGATTATAGCGGCAATAACACCTATAGGCGCGGCAAACTCTGCGTTACCATCTTTATCTTCTTTTACCACACCGCATGTTTTAGTATTTTTATAGCATCGATAAATTTCTTCAGAGGCAAAAAGGTTTTTGATAAATTTGTCTTCCACTACACCCATACCTGTTTCTTTAACCGCTAGATCAGCAAGATGAAAACTTTGCTCAGAGGCCGCCTTTGCAGAGGCTGAAAAAATTTTATTAACTTTTCTCTGAGAAAACTGTGCAAATGCCTCCTGCGCTATTTTAACCCGTGCAAGCTTGGCATCTAATATTTTAGCGTCATAATCAGATACAAGAGCTACATTAGATTTTTCAGCTTTAGATGTAATAACCCCACAGGCAATATTTCGCTCTATTAAGCCCTTAACAATTTTTTTCACATCAATCACCTAATAGCTATAAATTTTACTAAACCTAGCCCACGTGTATACCAATAATTTAACTAATTTATGTATGATAAAAAGTTACACCCTAAAATCAAACAGTTTCGACATGCAATTAGGCTTTTTTACAAACTACAAATCTGTTTACAACAAATAAAGATAACACAATTTTCACGCAACAACACCTACGGTTGAATGCAAACACAAAATAAGCAAAAAGGTTGCGGATATATTTAAATGATAAAAGTTCATTCAACCCTTATAGAGTGAACATGGTTAAACGGTTAGTTATTTATTCAGATGGCGGTGCCAGAGGAAACCCCGGACCCGCTGCAGCAGCATTTTTAGCAATGGAAAACTCTGAAATCATAAAAACAGATACACAATTTTTAGGCATCCGCACAAATAATCAAGCAGAATATGAAGCATTAACCATGGGTTTAGAATACGCTCTAAACACTGGAGCAGAAGAAGTAATCTGCTACTTAGACAGTGAACTAGTCGGCCGACAAATGAAAGGTGAGTACAGCGTAAAAAATTTAGAACTACGTAAACTATACCTTAAAGCTCACGCCATACGAATACGCTTCAAAAAAGCCGAATTCTACAATGTCGCTAGAAGCAACAGTTTTATACAAAAAGCCGATGCTCTAGTAAACAAAACCCTAGATAACAATGCATCAATTGTTAGGTCTAACAACAAATAATATAATAAACTATAAAAAAACAGTTATTTAACATGCAAAATAAAGAACACCTGTTAATTCTATTTTGTCGTATACGTTTCCATTTTTAACTGACCGTAAAACATGTCGGTTCAGTGCCTTTTAGTCGCGTTTTCCTTACTGTTTCTTAATGTCTCAAAAAACTAACCTGTTAAAAAAGGTGGTGTTAGGGGTAGAAACGTCGTGTGGTTCTCGGGAAAGGTATGGCGTCTATGATGTTATCTAAGTCTAGCATCCAGACTATTAGTCGTTCTACGCCCATGCCAAAGCCGGCGTGTGGGACAGTTCCGTATCGTCTTAGGTCTAAGTA
Source organism: Candidatus Bathycorpusculum sp. (assembly GCA_009787585.1). GTDB lineage: Archaea > Thermoproteota > Bathyarchaeia > Bathyarchaeales > Bathycorpusculaceae > Bathycorpusculum > Bathycorpusculum acidaminoxidans. Next base: position 13,725 of record WQSY01000007.1, read on the forward strand.
CCATTCATAGTCTTGCGGGTTTAAGCCTTGAGCTTTCATACGTTCTATAAGAATTTCTTTGTTGTCTTCTCTTGCGCCGCCCGTGCTGATTTCGCCGATTCTTGGCACCATCATGTCTACGCTCATGGCAATTTCGGGGTGGTCTTGGTATGTTTTGCAGTAAAAAGCTTTGATTTCTGTTGGATAGTCATATACAAAGAAGGGCTGTCCAAATTCTTCGGCGAGCACTTTTTCGTCTTCATATCCCAAGTCTGCGCCCCAGTCTAAGGCGGGGTTTTTAGGTTTTAGACGTTCTATAGCTTCTTTGTAGGTGATTTTTGGAAAGGGTGCCTTAACAGCCTTTAGCTTGTTTATGTCAGCACCTAGTTCGGCGAATTCTTTTTCGCATTTTTCGCTGACACTTTGGCATATGTGAGTCATTAAGCCCTCTTCAAAAGCCATAAGGTCATTCATGTCTGCAAAGGGCCACTCGCCTTCCATGTGCCAGTACTCAGTTAAATGGCGTATAGTGCGGCTTTTTTCCGCTCTAAAGGAGGGGGCAATGCAGAAAACTTTTTCCAGAGAGAACATTAGAATTTCAAGGTAGAGTTGGCTGCTCTGTGTTAGGTATAGTTGTTGGTCAAAATATTTTAGGCCAAACAGTGTTGAGCCGCCCTCTACTGCAGCGGAGATAAACATGGGCGGGGAGACTTCGGTATATTTTTGGCTGTTAAAGTATTCTCGTGCGGACTCGAAAACTTGGTTACGAACTTTCATAACTAGATTCATTTTTCGACTACGTAGCCAAAGATGGCGCATATCTCGTATGAATTCTTCACTTTTATCTTTCCCTATAGGAAAAGTTTCTGCTAACCCCGTTATGTTAATGCTCTCAGTACTAACTTCATATCCTCCGGGAGCACGTTTATCTTCATGAGCAACGCCTTCAAGAGTTAAACTAGATTCAATAGTTACTTTCTGCGCATCACTCCAGGCAGAACTATTCTTCTTTACAGTGCATTGGATAACGCCTGTGGAATCTCGTAACACAAGAAAAATTAACTCTTTACCTTCCCGTTTACGATAAACCCAACCTCTAATCTGAATTGTTTGATCTGCTAAACAGCATCCATCCAAGATTTCACGTATCTTCTTTAAAGCCATCTCAATCAACAACAATTATTTTGTTAAACTTTACACATGTAACCTAAATGCATATCGTCAGACAATTCAACAACTGTTCTAATAAAAACACAGTTACACCTATTAGATATTAGTCTTAATTATTTCCTTGACAGTTTTATCGGCGTAGTTGTATGATTTTTGTGTTTTTATACGTCTGATTTGATGATTTAGTATCGCATATGTTCAGTTTAAGAATGCAAAAATAATAAGAACTAAAATCTATTGATGCTTTAACAAACGTTAAACAACATGTCAACACAAGAATATTATTTTAGCACCAAAAATGTAAAGACACACGTTTATAATTACCGATATTATAAGTATTTAGTAGAAGTGATTTAATGAATATCGGCATACTTGTAAGTTTAATAGTTATCTTTGCAATTGTAGTAACTTTTGCTGTGAGCGCATTATTAGGTCGGGGTAAACAACTTAGGTGTCCCGACTGTGAACACGTATTTAAAGCTCCTGCAATGGAAGAAAAATGGTCAGGACTTGGTTTAACTTTGCCATACATGGGGGTAATAAAATGTCCCAAATGCGGCAACAAACGCTCACGACGTGACTACAACAAAATAGAATAGCAAAACGAAAAAACACATAACTAAGAAACAGTGTAAAAATAGCTTGTAACCTTTAGCATGCAACATGTTTAATTGCTCTGTTTATTCAAAGTTGTTTACATGTTAATTATGTCAGTTTCTAAGTAACCTTTAGAATTAAATGAGTTATTATTTAAATAACTCTTCTAATGGGTTTTGCATTTCTTTAACTTCTCGAATTTGTACATTTTTTGCTAACAATTTGGAAATCAAACGGGGGACTTCTTGAGGACCGGATAATTCAAAGAGGTAATAATCGCCTTCTTTTCCAAATGCGTTAGGCACCTCTTCTGCACCTAACGTGCGTACCCCAATAGTGTATTTCTCAGTTTTAATATCTGAAATGTTACCAAACAGGGCCAGTTTTCCATTTTTAATTACCAGCACTTTAGAACCAATTTCTCTAGCCTCAAACAAGTTATGAGACGAGTACAAAACCACTTTATCTTTACTTAACCTAAGAACCAAATCGCGAATATCACCTGCCATTTTAGGATCCATGTTACTTGTAGGCTCATCTAGTAAGTACACTTTTTTCTCTTTAAGAAAAATTCTGCCAACTGACACACGTTTTTTTTGACCCTGACTAAGCTGACCAAACCGTTTAAAACTTAGATCTCCTAAATCAAGTATGTTAATTACTCTTTGCACATCTGTCTCTGTTGCACCTGCTATATTTGCGTAAAATCGTAAAGCGTTAATTACACTCATACCCTCAGGCATGCCATCTATATGCGTTAGATAATCAAGCTGCTTTCTAGCTTGTTGAGACTCACTTGAGTACCCCCCTATTTCAGCTCTGCCTGAATAAGGCTTCAATATACCCGCTAAAGTTCTAAATAAAGTTGTTTTACCTGCACCATTGGGTCCTAAAACAACATAAATAGCAGGCTCATCTATTTGAAAGGAAACATTTTCCAACACTTTTCGTCCAGAATAACCCGAACTTACAGAATCAAACAATACCACAGGTGACAAAGATGTTCCAGATGTATAAGGATAATTTTCAACCATTTACTCATGCGCTCCTGTATTTAAGCCTCTGACAGTAACCTCTCTCTATTCATACTCTTATTTGCCACCACCAACATTGCGACAACTAACACTGCTAAAATTAAAGTCACACCACCCACAAGTAACAGAAAACTTGAACCTGTAAAGAATGAGCTAAGAATAAGAACAACTAGACATGGACCAATCCCTAAAAGAGTTGCTATACCAATTGGACTATTAACACCTGGAATTCTGCGTGTAATAGATGACCAAATCATCCCCGCCATAGTCATGAATGCTATAGAAGCATAACTAATAGGTATTGTATAAAGTAACAACAACTCAAACATTGCAAGCTGCATAGTTCCACCCATTAGAAGCAATAACACAATGTTTCCTATTATAGAAATACCTAAAGTTATCGTAACTAAACCAAGAGTAGTTAGTAAAGTTGACCAAAAAATCTCAGAGACATTAACACCATAGGCAATCAAGTATTCATAAACACCTTTAGTTCGATCACTAACAAAAACCATCAACCCACCAAAACTACCCATAACAGTAAGCAGGGGCAATATAAGTGGAAAACTTTGTGATATAATTGCTGGTGATTCAGCATCGGTAACCATAGAAGCAACACCGTTAAGAATACCGCCCAGTAAAAGAGACAGCGCAATACAAATAATAAGATAAACACTACCAAAACTAAGGGCCCGTTTGAAATTTGTTTTAACAAGTGATGTAAGCCTCATAGAACCTTCACTTATAGATAAAGACATTGAAGAAGCATTTTTCCTTTCCGCTTTTGTAAACCATAAAGTCACTATAATACAGAGTAGACTTAGTGCAAATAAGAGCAATTCAAAGTTTAAAATACCTAGAACTCCTGTGTATACCACTATAAAATCAGCAAGCCCCATAGGCAGAGCTAAGAGTAAAAAGCGGTTCTTTTTAAATGCCACAGCAAATACACATAGAAGACCCCATGAAAAATGAAGAAACAGTGAGGAGACTCGCTCTATTACTGAAAAACCTACCTGTTGTAGAGCAGTAAAAGTTGAACTGAAAAGCTCAGGGGATGATACAGATAGGGAATCAAAGAGTTGCTGAGCAACAGACCCACCACCTGCTAAGGTTGCATATATCACAATAAAGTTGAGCAAAGCACTCCCGCCTATTAAAACAGCGTTTTCCCAGAAAGCAAGACCTAAACCGTAACCTTCAGCATCATCCGCTCTTATTTTGCCATAAGAGAAAGCAATTTTAGCAGCGAGATATGCACCCCCCACCTCAAAAAACACTGTTTGCAAACCAAAATAGAGACCAAGCGCAACAAGATTTCCACCAACCACCTCAGCAAAGGGTTGAGCTGTGAAATATTGAACAACATATTTGAGCGCTATTGCACCTGCAAATGCTACAAGGGATAAGAGTAGAGCCCAGATAGTGAATCTTTTTTTGATTTTCCAGTAGGCGATTAAACCAATACTGAATGCTATCATAACGATAGGGCTTAGAAAATAGAGCATATTTATGTTCTGCATTCTCATCAACCATCGCGAAATAAATCCTCACTTACTCAATAAGCTAAAACCTACCCTCGCTAAAACATCTTCAAATATATATCAGCAATAATAGGTCATAGCTCAAATATTTGAGTGCAACTCAGACAATACACTATTTACTTACTCGCAATATATATATGTTCCACATTCGTTACTAAATGTTAAGCCTACGAGGTTAATGTCATGGTAGTTGAACAATTTAACGTATCAACATCTTCACCTAGTGGTATGGACACTATTGCGGTAACACTGTTGATAGTTGGTATTGTACTATTAATAGTAAATTTATTATTATACAGATACCTAAAAGACCATTCAATTAGCGGCAAACACAGTTTGGCAATCATCGGGATAATACTAATAATTGCGGGCGGCATTCTCTATGGCGCAACGTCGCCATCAACAGCTTCAGTTGTAACTGTTGGAGATGGATACATAAATGTGGAAGCCAGCCACTTTACTTATCATGGCGCTATTTTCGGCGCTAGAAGTAACAAAAATGCTACTTCGGAAGAAATTACAACTGCTTTTGTTGGCGAAGTAGGCTCAGGCAACTTTAGTCTGCATAAAGACTATGGGCTTAATTTTGGCGATACAAATGTTGGCAGATACACTTTGGGTAATGGAGCTACGGCGTATATGGCAACAACTAACTCTACCTGCCTTATTGTAGAGTTGAAAAATGGTGAATACCTCATTGTTGGCAACTCTGATACACAAGCAATCGCCCATAGTTTCTCTCAAAACGTTTACCCGCTAGCACCCTAACTCGGTTGAACCGAAACAAAAACAGACAAAAATTATAGCGGTTTATAAAGAATTTCACGCGTAAGATGCTAACTGCGTTATGGACTGTAAACGATACATCAATAATGGAAATAACGTAGTCGGGGAAGCTGATTTACCATATGCGAATCTTAATTTAGGCAGTTTTGGTAATAAAGCAGATTTACATGTAATTATGGCAGTACACCAGTAAGTGGTCACCTTTATGTTCGTTGCTACACGCCATCGTCTAATGATGCTAATTTGAAAATATATGTTTGTAACACTGCTGGCACTTGGACTCAAGTCAAAAATACTAATCTCTACCTGCCGGGTTTGCTAATGAATGTCAATTGCGGTTCCGTATACAATGTTGTAAAAGTTTCAATAGTTGTTTACCACGAATACAATGGCTACCTATCATACATATACATTGATTCCGTAGGTATAGTATAAATTTTACTCTTCACATTTTTTATGTATTTAATCACGTAATCACAAAATCGAGTTGATTAACATGGATGAAAAAATTATAATACGTAAATTTGAACAGAAATTGATTGTATGTGTTTTTTTGCTCGGAGGATTAGCGATAGTTGCTATTAGTGTTATATTTCCTGTTTTTCTTTATTCTGTGGAGTCAACGTGGAAATTGGGGTTAATTTTTGGGTCTATAGGGACTGTTTCGTCTATTATAGGTTGGCTGCTGAAAAAGAAATATCAAGTTTCTTTTTCCTGAAAAAGTGGGTTGTATACAATTGCCCTTGTTTTTATGTAAACCTGTGTGTAGCACAAAAAGTTCTGCTGATTACAAATAGATTAGGTTAAAGTTGTAATCAAACGATTTGGAAGCACACAACTATTTAATATAGTAATGTAAATAGAGTTTTACTATGTGCTATTTGTGTTAAGATTTGTTTGCAATATTATTTAACACGGCGGTCTCTTTTTTAATAAATAATTCTACACATCATGCCTACGAAACTATCCAACAACTCAAACATAACTCAACAAAACGCCGTATAGTAAAACTTTTGGATTTTTGCTATCTTGCCGTCAAAATAGTAAATCACTAACAGCTGTATCCCTATGAAAATTTCTATTCTCACATTTTTATAGAGGTTAAATCGCCTTACTATGCTTGGTGATATCGGAGTTAATTTCGAAACGTCGTACGATCCTCTTTAGGTTCGACAGTAGCAAACAGGCATGTAGGTATATTATTATATTATTATATTATAGAGGCGTTGTAGAGCAGAGATAGTAAAAGTAATGTCTCAGTTAAATAAGAAAACAGGTGCAGCAGGTTAATTGTTAGTTATTGTTATAAGAAAACAGTTTTTTTCTGTTGCAGGTATTTGTTTGTTGGGATATGGTGTATGGGGTAGTCTGTATGAAAAAGGTTATAATACGCTGCTTTGTAGTGAGGGGTATTGGGGAAGTTACAAAATATGACTAAGTATATTTTCGTTACGGGTGGCGTGTTAAGCTCTGTTGGTAAGGGCATTTTAACGTCTTCGCTTGGTAAAATGCTTCAGGTTAGAGGTTTAAAGCCTACGGTAGTGAAAAATGATCCATACGTTAATGTTGACGCTGGAACTATGAATCCTTACATGCATGGGGAAACTTTTGTCACAGACGATGGAGGGGAAACGGATTTAGATTTAGGTTGGTATGAGCGTTTTCTTGATTTAAGTCTTAAACGTGACAATAGTGTAACAACTGGAGCCATTTATAAGTCAGTAATTGAAAAAGAACGCAATGGCGACTATGCGGGTCGTTGTGTCCAAATAGTTCCTCATATTACTAATGAGATAAAAAATCGTATTAAAAATGCAGGTACAGCAGTAAACGCTGATGTAGTTCTAATAGAAGTAGGTGGAACTGTAGGTGATATTGAGGGTTTACCTTTTTTAGAGGCTATTCGTCAGATGCGTATGGAGGAGGGTTATGAAAATACTCTTTACATACATGTTGCTCTGGTTCCAATTCTTGATGTAACACAGGAAATGAAAACTAAACCGTTACAGCACAGTGTAAATGAGCTAAGGCGTATTGGTATTCAGCCAGATATTATTGTTGCCCGAAGCACTAACATGATTGACACTGAAACGCTACAAAAAATTGCCTTATTTGGTACCATACCAGAAAACGCTGTGTTCTGCGCCTACAATGTCGAGTCAGTTTACCAAGTGCCGTTAATTTTAGATAAACAGGGCATGGGCGATTTTGTTTGTCAACGTTTAGGCTTTAACTGCCCAAATAGAGATTATCGGGAATGGCAAAGCTTTGTAGATGCAACTATAAACCCCTTGTATGAGGTAAAAATTGCTTTAGTAGGCAAATACTCTGGTTTAACAGACTGCTATGTAAGTATGAGTGAGTCCTTAAAGCATGGTGGTGCCGCGTGTAGAACTAAAGTTAATATAACTTATATAGAGGCTGAAAAATTTGAAAAAAACCCTGCAAGCGTTAATGAACTTGCAAATTTTGATGGAATATTTATTCCATACGGTTTTGGTTCAAGAGGAACAGAGGGAAAAATTACAGCTATAAAGTACGCTCGAGAAAATAACAAGCCCTTTTTAGGTATTTGTTATGGTTTACAATTAGCCACTATAGAATTTGCTCGTAATGTCTGTAATCTAAAAGATGCAAATAGCACAGAAATTAACCCTAAAACGCCGTATCCTGTTGTAGATATAATACCCCAACAAAAAGACAAAGAACACAAAGACGTTAAAACGTGTATTGGTACACATAAAATTCAGCTACAGTCAAACACTATTATATACAATTTGTACCAGCAAGAAGAAATTATGGAACGCCATAGGCACAGATTTGAAATTAACCCCGACTATATAGAAATCTTGAGTAAAAATGGTCTTGTATTCTCAGGCAAAAGCGCCTCTAGTACAAGAATAGAGGCTATAGAGTTGCCTGACAAATATTTTTATTTAGCAACACAATTTCACGGTGAATTCAAAAGTCGCCTCGGCAATCCCTCACCTGCCTTCAAAGGATTCATACAAGCCTGTAAAGACAAAAAAATAGACAAACCAAAACCAACATTTACCTAATCAACATCCAACTTTTTTTCACTAACTATAGACCTATTTTTCTGAGGCATTTGCAGAGTGCTTTATCCCTGAACTTTATAACGTTACTTTTACAAAAGCAGGTTCAACTCGGTTTGCGATTTTTAAAATTTAAACATAACTTAACTACACGTTCCTATTTTTCGCGTTTTTAAGTCTGTGCTGACCACTTTTTTAAATTCTGTAAGAGGCTTCTAATCTTAAACAAGCGTGCAATTAACGTTTTTTATAACGCTGTTATATGCGGTCATGTGCCTAAATTAGATATTTTGATGTATTGCAAAAAGCGAAAAATACAGCCTGTTTTATAATTAACACTTAAATTTATGGATTAACAGGTATTTTTTGCAGTTAGTTCCTATTTTTCGGGAATTTAGAAAGTTATTTCTGTTACCCTCATTTATTCTCAACTTAATACTCAACCTAACACGCTAAGGAGCGGTAAGTAATAACTCGCGAAAAACTGCATCTGATATAGCCTCTGAAAAAGACGAAAAAACGAAACCCCCATTAAAGACCAGAAATGTATGAGACCCTAACGTTTTTTCAAGTTATAATTCAACAGACTCTAAACAACAAATCCTACCGTTAGAACATATTTATCAAGATTTACATAAAACGTTGGTTCCATATCATTATTACAAAGAAACTTATGGGTCTACTTACATATTTGACGAGGAACCAATCAAACACAGGTTATATGAGAGGGAAGAGGTGTGGATTAAAAATGATGATAGGTATGAAATTTTTCCCCTCGCATTTTAAGGATATCCAATGAACATATAAGACATGCTTTCTAACAACATCAAGTAACATGCCGTATAAGCTATTTCTTCATTCGACTAAACGCCCAAGTTCCTATACCTATCATTACTAGATCAAATATAGCAATAATTGCCAAGTTTACATACAATGGATTATTAGGAGTCCATGCAGGACCTAAAATAACTGTGCGTAGAGCGTCAACACCATATGCTAGGGGATCTAGTTTTGAGGCAAACTGCATCCAACCCGGTATGCTATCTCCTGTTGTTGGAAATAGCGCACCACTTAAAAAGAATAAAGGTAAATTGATAAAGGTCTGTATGGCACCAAAGTTTTCTAGGCTACCTATGAAACTAGCAATTATTAACCCTATGCTAACTAGTCCAACGGTGATAAGCAACATTAAAGGCAGGGCAGCAAGCAATGTTAGAGGGTTGAAGGGTATGCCTATTAAGAATCCAAAGACAAAGACTATTACGCCCTGAAGGAGAGCCGCTGTACTATCACCTAACATTTTGCCCATAAAAATGCTAAAGCGCGACACGGGAGCTACTAAAATTTCTTTCATAAAACCAAATTCTTTATCCCAAATTACACTTATACCCATAAACATTGCAGTAAATAGCAAAGTTTGACCAATGATGCCTGGGAAAAGAAATTGCTGATAATCTATACCTGGAATAGCAATACGTGCACTAAACCCTGCAGCAAACACTACTAGCCACAGCAAAGGTTGCACAAAACTTATGATAACTCGCACACGGTCACGTATAAAACGTTTAACTTCTCGTAACCATAGAGTATAAATGCCCCTCAATTCAGTCAACGTATAGCCCTCCTATGAATTGCAGATAACCCATGCAACTCTTTTGTTGTATCATCACGTATGCTGCCACCTGTATAGTGTAGGAACACGTCTTCAAGGTTAGGTTCACGCAAAACTATAGACTCAATATAAAGATTATTTTGATTTGCAAGTTCTACAATTCTAGGCATAACTGTTTTACCATTTGGAACAGTAACCTTTAAGCTATCTTTTTCAATACGCTGATTAACAAAACCAAGCCAAGTTGCTAAAAGTTCTTGCAACACTTTATTGTCATTTGACTTAATGTCAACTACATCCCCCTCTAAGGTCTCCTTAAGTCTCTGAGGCGTGTCAAGCACATCAATTTTGCCGTGATCCATAATAGCAATTCGGTCAGAAAGACGGTCGGCTTCATCCATATAATGAGTAGTTAAAACAACTGTTATCTCATTTGCCTCTTTTAGATCTTTTATGTAACGCCAAATGTGATCACGCGTTTGTGGATCTAACCCAACGGTGGGTTCATCTAAAAACAAGACTTTGGGTTGATGAATTAATCCTCGACCAATTTCAAGTCTGCGACGCATACCACCGCTGTATGTACGTAAAAGATCATCAGCACGATCCTCAAGCTCAACTAGTTTAAGAACTTTAGCTATACGATCTCTTTGCATAGACACAGGCACACTATACAGATTTGCGTGCATTAAAAGATTTTCTCTGCCTGTTAAGCGGTCATCAACACTTGGATCTTGAAAAACAATACCTATAGATTTACGAACTTTGCTTGATTCTTTAACTATATCATGTCCGTCTACAGTAGCTGAACCTGAGGTGGGTTTGAGAATGGTACAGAGCATGGAAACTGTTGTTGTTTTTCCAGCACCGTTTGGACCTAGTAGACCAAAAATTTCACCCTTATCAACACTAATATTTAGGTCATCTACAGCCTTAAAGGCATTATATGCCTTTGTTAATTGACTAGTATTTATGACAGGAGACATATACAAATCGCTTCTGCATTGAGAATAAATGAGACATTTAAGGCTATTTGTAAAAAAACAACAAAACAGCCTGTCACAACAGAAATACGGTAAACATTCATGATTTTGAAACAACACCTATACACCACTTAAAACAAACAAACAACATTTTACACTAAATTTATCACAAACTTAACAACACTATTCCCATAATTACACACAAACTTGGCAACAAACACTTATACACAAAAAAAAGGTAACCAAACATTGAATTAACACATGATTAAAACGCCTACTCTTACAACACACAAAAACGTTTACAACGTATAGTGCATCAACTGTTCAAACAGCAAATAAACACTCTAACACAACACAAAACAAGCAACCACAAAACCTCAACCACGCATAGAAAAGAAAAGAGTAACACATGCTTTTCTAGTCTCCACTTTTTGAAACACACTACAGCTTGTTTAACATGTTAAAAAGACGCAACTCTTGCTCAGTAACACCAACTTTGCAAAGCTTTTCAACACAACGCGTATACTGAACATCTGAAAACTTGACAGATAACAAAGAATCCACTGTAAAATGCCCCGTTTCTTTAACTACAAACCCCCTCTTAAGAGCTAAACGCTGTTTTTTAAAACGATCCAAAGCAGCACAATCCTCAGACAACATACCAAACGGCGTATTAGGAAACTGCCGACACCCATCAGGCCTAATAGAATAAATAGAACAAACATTACCCCGCTGAAAAGGACACTTAACACCAGCAACATAACGCTCATACTCCTCCTCACCCCGCTCAAACAACACACCCAACTCCTCCTTTAAAGCATCAAATTTAGCATAAACATCACAATCCACATCAGAAGACCCGTGAATTTTTCCAGCAGTCAAAAAATCCTCAAGGCTACAACAAACTCCACACATATCACACAAAAAAGGCAAATTAACCGACCAACTACCCACCCTATTTTGAAACACCAAATGAACATAAAAAGTCTCCAACATACATATCAACTGTAAACATAGACAAAGCTCAATATTTTTCTTTTTACCTCAAAAACAAAAAAGCTATTTTTATTAGACAGTTTTTCATTAAAATAAGTAACATTTGGAGAGTGCTATTGTGACAAGTAAAAAAGGCGACAAACTCGAGTGTAAAAAATGTGGATTAAAAATTCTAGTTGAAAGCCCCTGCACCTGTGATTCATCATGTAAAATCACTTGCTGCGGAAAAGCCTTAGAACTAACTGAATAAATCAAACACACAATCGACAAGCCAATTCAACACCGACTTAAACTATACACAAAAAACGTCAGCTCACAACAGATAGAACAATAACACCAACAACAAGACATCCACATAATCTGAGTCAAAACTCAAATAACAATTCCACCACTCTTTTTTAGTTAAACTATGTGATAGATAGTGTAAAACGCGTTGCGCCACACAATTGTGACCTCAACGGATATTTACACACTATTACACAGTATAGTTATACTTTTAGAGTTTTAAGTTTTTAATTGTCTTATGTTCCCTCTATTTTTGACCATGTAAAACATTCCTAAGGCTGCAAAACAAGCAACTATTGCAACAAGTCCACCCCACGTATACTCAGGAACACAAAAACAAGAGATGATGCCCGCCTCATATTCGGCCGTGAAGATTCCGCCGGTATTATTGCCCATTCGCACTAGTGCATAGTTGTTCTCTACGTCGTCAAAGTTAATCGTGTACTGAGCTGGCGCTGTTATTATCCAGCATTCGTCACCGGTTGTCCTATTTCTGGAGTAACCCATAGTTTGATTCCAGTCAAATGTGGTGGCGCTGGTTTTATTGATGAATGTTATATGTATGCCCTGTACTTGTGCAATGGAACCTGAGTATTGCAAATGCCAGTAGGATGGAGTCTCTTCACATGTACAATTGTTCTCTTTACATGAAAGGCATATAACTCCTATTAAGATATTATCCCAGTCCCTTGGATCAGGGCGTCCGCGAATAGTTGCTCCTTCATTTAGGGGAATTCGAGTGGTGGGGTTTGTTTGGTCTCCGTTTTGAGATTGTGCTGTAGCGGTGTTTATAGGTGTTGTAAAATAACTAACAACAAGTAATAATGATACCATGGTTATTATGATTTTTTGTAGATCATTTTTTTTCATAAATGTTTCTCCAACATATTTTTTGCTACATTACATTAAATTATAACTGTGCATATAAATCTATCTTTCCATTTAACTATGCCCATATAATGGTGAATACAAATACATGTATTATTTTAACAAAAAACATAAACCTGTTCGTTAAATTACATACGGAGGCATATACAATTCGTATGGTAAAACCAACATGATAGGGTGCATAATTTCCGACAACACACCAACAAACATGTACAATAAATGATATGATGCGTCCCTACAATGTGAATTTTGCAGTCAATTGTACCAATAATTCATCATGTATGTGAAACTTCTGATATAGTGGGCTTTGGGACAATATTATTTGTGCCAGCTTTCTCTTGCATTTATGTCTTCCAAGTAGTACAGGTAGCATAACCGTTTGATGTTTAGGTTACAAGCACGGGTGAAGGCTTCTTGTTCTTTACGAGCAACAAGCTTTTTGCGTAACGGTAAAGGATTATCCCGTTTTAAAGTTGAAAAACAACCCTCAACATTAGAGCGCTTATGATAATCTTCTAGCCACTTTTGCGGATCAGAAACCAAATCCTGTAGCATCTTACGTCAAGCAGCACTGCCCTTTTGACGAAGCGTAGTACCCTTCTTGGGATAAAACCTAGGCACCGCACCAAACGCAGTTACCAAATCACAATTACGACGCGACAAATACGCCACATCCCCACCCACCAAATCCAACCGACCATACCGACAAGCCGTCTCCCGTAGTAACCTCTCAAAATAAGGCGACTCATGATCCGTAGCCCTACTTGCAAATATAAAAGACGCAATAACCTTGTATTTGAGGCCGTCATATAGAGGGCTTTCTCGTAGCCTTGCTTGTTTGGTCTTTAGCACGATCGGTTTCATAGTTCTGCTTACAAGACGTAGCATGGCCTGTAGCGTCTGGCCCAAATTCGTGCTCCAAATCCGCAACAGGAACATTTGTTAACTCAAAAACTTTTTCTAAAACCTGTCTTACCTCTATGTCGCTGTAGGCGCGCTCTATTGTTTTATAGCTATAAACGGTGGTGAAGCCTAGTTTTTCTTTAAAGAGTAGCATGTAGCCCTGCGCAACGCGGTTGGATAAACCAAAATATTGTGCCATCCTTACTATTTTGGCTCCATCTACAGGACTGTATTTTGGTCGACCGGGACCTTTACTACGCTCTGTTGAGTCGTCGTTGGGTGGTAGGTCAAGGTTGATGACGGCTTGGTTTGCAATGTCGCGTATGAGTAAGAGTATGTCGTTTATTTCACTTGTCTACGCTAAATCATAGTTTGTCCAGTCCATGGGTTTTGGGTTTGCTCTTGGTATTTGTATTCTTTGACTTTTAGTTGCCTTATAACAGTGTTTAGTTGTTGCTGTTTTTTGGTTGTTGTTGCCGTTTGTTGTTCGCCTGTTGTATTTATGTGGCGTCAGGTTTATAAGGTTATGCGTGTTAATAACGCATACAAAGTTAATATGTAAGATAGGCAAGGGTATAGTTATGCAAGGTAAACTGGTGGTTTTTCGTGTTTACAAAAATGCAGAAAATGGGGAGAAAACCAGTCCTACCTTTATCAACCGTTTTGTGCAGAAATTCTACGGCCAAGATACGGCTAATCATAAAGGCAAGTACAAACATCACCGACATGGCTTAATGGAAGACATTGCACACATTAAACTCATACGCGGAGTCATAATTATACTAGAGTCTGATTTAGAAAAAGTACTGGCTTTTTTAAAAGAATACAACGCAGAAGTCTATACAAGAGACATCATACTAACGTATGAAGATGAAAAAATTCTAAACAAAGAAAACCAATAATTTTGTCCCAAAGCCGATATAGTGCCTACTTGGCTAAAACCGTCTTTTTGGTCAAAAAATAACATTCATGTAATCCCACGCCGATTGCATGAATGTTGAGTAAGCAGTCGTTAGATTATGGCGTTATTTGTTGATTGATTCTTAAAATAGGCTAGGTGTATATGTATGTTTTGCA
>WQSY01000008.1 GCA_009787585.1 Candidatus Bathycorpusculum sp.
AGAGATGAAAGAAAAATACTTAAAACCCAACAACAACAACACTATAATCACTGTAAAGATAACATAGACAAACAAAAGCTAGTCGATTACGGTACACAAGCCATAGTTTTGTGAATGGGAGCTACGGATTTTTTCATAACTTGTAATTTCTGCTCCGAAATCCCATCCGTAGCCCATGACGTATCAAAATATTTGCTTCATTTTGATTTATAAACCATTCATGAAAAATCTGTTTTTTGTCTTGATTTTTCTCAAATATTGTCGTATAATGTTAAATGTGTTGATGTACAATAATTAATATCTTAGGAGTTGGGCGTATGGCTGATAAAAATATCAAACTCTTTGAGAATAAACGTGTTCGTACTGCTTGGGATGAGGAAAAAGAGGAATGGCTTTTTTCCATTATTGATATTTGTGCTATATTGACAGATAGTGATTATCAAACGGCTCGTAATTATTGGAAATGGCTTAAAAACAAATTAAAAGATGAGGGAAGTGAACTGGTTAGTAATACTAACCAGTTGAAAATGCCCGCGCCTGATGGGAAAATGCGCCTTACAGATGTTGCAGATACAAAACAAGTTCTGCGTTTGATTCAGTCTATACCTTCATCTAAAGCAGAACCTTTCAAAGTTTGGCTTGCGGAAGTAGGAAATGACCGAATAAATGAAACCGCCGACCCCGAGCTGTCGATTGACCGCGCTCTTGCTACATATTTGAGAAAGGGTTACTCGCGCGAATGGATTAACCAAAGACTTCAAGCCATTCAGGTTAGAAAAGACCTCACCGACGAATGGGAAAACAGAGGTGTAAAGCAGGGGGCTGAATTTGCGATTTTAACCGATGAAATAACTAAAGGCTGGACGGGTATGACGACAAGGCAGTATAAGAATTTGAAGGGTTTGCGGAAGGAAGGCTTGCGCGATAATATGTCAATGTTGGAGTTGACGCTTAATCAGCTTGCGGAGGCGACCACGACGGAAATTTCAAGGGATGAGAAGCCGCAGTCTTTTGAGGAAAATAGGCAAGTTGCAAAAAGGGGCGGAAGTGCCGCAGGAGTTGCGCGGCAAGCTGTTGAGGCGCAAACGGGAAAGCCTGTTATAACTTCAAAGAAAGCGGTTGATTTTGCGCGGCTTTTAACGGATGTTGTTGATTATAAAGTTGATAAGGACGATAAAGAGACAGATAAGAAAATAGTCAGCCGTCCGAAAAAATCGGACAACTGATACTCCTGCGGCGATTGAGATAATGCTTTTTTCTTATATGACACTTCCTAAACTTTTTTGTGCAGGGGCGGCGTTTGCCGATACAGCCTCATCATGACGGCGAAAATCAGCCGATAAACCAATAGAGCCTGATTTTCGGGGCTATCCTCAAAGCCGTCTTGCTGAGGTTTGGAGCGCGGCAACGCAAAGCGGAGCTTTAGCCCCGCATTTTATTTGATTTTCCCTTCCGTGATTGTGTCAAGACGGCTTTTGAGCTGTATTTGATATAAACTTTGGCGGGCTGACGCAGGGGATTCCCGAACCTGCTCCAACAAATCATATATCAACACACGGTCGGGGTGATTATCTGCGATTTGCTTTTGATTGCGATACTCTATTTCGATTGCGTCAAGTTCTTTTTTAATATCTGCCACGCGGGCGGTTTGCTTATCCAACTCTGACCGTTTAAAGGCAATTTCCTTGCGAATACGCTCAATTTCAAAAGAAGCGTCATCAAGAGCAACGTGATATTTTGAATTAAAAGAGTGTTGCGCGACGTTGATTTTTGCCTCAACAAGTTCAAGCTTCCTGTCGATTTCTTTTTTGCGCCGCCATTGCCAAAAATACAGATTTTTGCGTTCTACTAATAAATTCTGGTCATGTCGCAAAATAGTTTATTAAGTGTGTGGTACATATTGAACGTCTGTGCAGGCAAATAACATGGTAGAAATTAGTATAAAATGCATTCATTACAATAGCTCAAATATTGTAAAAATGGACAAACAAACAAATGGAAAACCACGATGCAAATGCAAAACGTGCGGCAAAACCTTCCAAACCCAACACAAAAACAACAAAACCAAACCCCAAACTAAACAACAAACACTAAAAACAACCACCAACAACAACGACACACAAGACACCACACACACCCTAAACACAAACACAACCACAACCACAACAGTTTTAAAAAAAAACAAAAAATCTCCTCGTAAATCTAAACCCAAAATACACAAACCTCACCTCACCACTCAAAACCCACTTAGAAACAGCTGAAATGTGGGACCAAGTCTACTGTAAAAAAACACCCTGCTGGCTATGGCATGCAATAAATCGTAATACGGGTGAAATTATTGCATACGTTTTTGGCACACGCAAGCATGAAGTGCTGCAAAAACTGTTAGATTTACTCTCAAAGTTAAAGGTGGAGATAGAGGCCGTGTTTTCTGATGATAGTTTTGCTTATCGTGAGGCTATATCGGCGAATGTTTTGTTTACGGGGAAACGTAATACGCAGAGAATTGAGCGTAAGCATTTGACTTTTCGTACTAGGCTTAAGTGTTTGGCTCGTAGGACGTTTTGTTATTCTAAATCGTTGGGTATGCATAAGATTGTTTTTGGTTTGCTTATAAATGTGTTAGAATTTGGGTGTAAACTATTTTGATACATGACCCAGGTTTTTGTTGTTATTATTTTTTTGTCTTTTGTATGTTTGCTGATGTAGGGTAATTTTGTTGTGTGTGGAGGCTGTTGCTTGGATTTTTAAATTTTTGGATGTAAGGGGGTTGGCGAATGTTATGTGGAAGCTCTTAATGGTAATGGTTTCAGTGAGGCGTTATGTTGTTGTGTTTTTCTAAATGTGTGGAGGATCTTGTTGTTTGTCTGAGTTGGTGCAGGCTTGTGGTTTGAGGCTACAAGTTTTTTTAATGAGCCGATGTTTGATACGCCTGTTGGAAGGTTTTCTATTCGGCAGATGGGTGTCTTTTTAGTTTTTGGTCTTTTAGTTGTGTGTCTTGAGGTGTTTAAAAGTTAATTATGTCTGTTCTATGCTGTTTTATACTCAAGTCATGTGTGGTGCAGTTTTTTGTTACGTGATTTGTATCTCATGTTCTTGTTGATTAAGTAGACATAAATATGTCTTAATGTTTATTGTATAGTGACTGTGTGGTTTTCATATGTTTTTCCACATAGTTGCGTGGGTGTGGTTTCTCACATATCCTAATCTTTCATCTCCACACCCACATTCGCCTGTCGATAGGTGTTTAACTCTAACAAATAACTATGAACTAATCTCGTACACAAAAACTACCTGCTGGGCAGTAACACTCTAACTGTTAAAATCGTGGTGTTTTTGCAAATACTGGTTTTGTTGTAAACTTTTAATTTTTCATGTACTTGTTTTATGTATGTGTCATTGAGTCTACCCTTTTTTGGAGGGTCTGTAGGTTATTTATAGTTATCATGTATTTGTGTGTTTTAATGTTAAGAAAACTTTTTAACGTGTAAGTCTTTTATGTGGACATGAGTGCAGGCTATGGCAGTTTTAGATTTCAACAGGTTGTCCTTCCGGTTTGTGTTTGCACTTAAATAGGTGCTAAACATGGTCGCTAGAGAATTAAATCAAATGGCTCGTGAAGGCGATTTTATACGGCATAAAAGTAATGTTATTTTTGACGTAAAGGGTTTAATTCATCCCAAAGGTAAAGTGGTTGCTTTTCCTCGTTATATCCCTAATTTTGACGATTCTAGACATGGTCTTGACGGTTTAAGTTATGGTAAAGTTTATAGTCTTGAGGAGCGTTTTGCTTTTTTGCGGAAACATTTGCCTTCTTTGTTAGTGTTTGATAATGTTTTTGGTGAAACTCTTTGTGAAGTTTCTGTTGATGAAATAGTTGAGTGGTTTAAACCTCAGGAGAAACTTTTTTCTCTGTATTCTAATGGTGCTAATAATGTTTTAGAAGACAAGGCTTTGTGTTTTGTTTTGGATTTGCAGCAAAAGACGGATTTTTCTTTGGATGTTTTTGGGGTTTCTGGTTCTATTCTTGCAGAGTTAACCACTGCATCCTCTGATATTGACCTGTTAATCTACGGTGATGCCTCTAGTCGTAAAGTTTACACTGCTCTACAGTGTATGTTCAAAGAGGGGCATCCACGTGTTAAAGCTTACACTCCTGCTGAGCTTAAGGCTTTGTATGATTTTCGTTCAAAAGATACTCATATGAGCTTTGAAGACTTTTATCGGGTGGAAAACCGAAAAGCCTTTCAGGGTATGTATAAAGGTACAGATTTTTTTGTGCGTTTCGTAAAAAACTGGTCTGAGCTAACTGAACAATACGGTGATATATCCTATAGCAACGTGGGTTACACAAAAATAGTTGCCACAGTTACCAATAAAACCGGCGCCCTCTTTACCCCCTGTACTTATAAACTGGAAAATGTAGCCGTTATCGAGGGTCCCAAACTGTTTCCTATATGTGAAATTTCTTCTTTTCGCGGTCGATTTTGTGAACAAGCTGAAAACGGAGAGGTTATTGAAGCTCAAGGCAAAACAGAATTAGTAGTTAACAAAAAAAGTGGCGCAAAGTATTACCGCCTAATTTTAGGCAGTAAACCTGACGATTACATGATCCTTAACCGTTAATGTAGCGTTTTTAACACCTGATCATAGTACCGTGGGCAATACGTTAAGGTAATCTGATAAAAACAGCCCTCCGCGTCTGGTTCTGGTGTCTGCACTTCTTCTAGTGTACCCTCAACAATAATGATTTCATCCCTATACACTTGTTGCCGGAATTCTTCCATATATGAGAACACCCGTGTAACCTCCATAGCAGCTCTTGGGCCGTCTAAAACCTCTAAGGGTTCAATTTCGTAAACTGAGGGAATAAATGGTCCGTTATCATCTGCGATAACTCGCGCTTTAATTCTAGCCCATCCCCGCTTAGTAATACAATGTCTAGCATTGTACTCGTTTACTATTTCTTCCCAATTTTTAACAGGCTCAAACTCTGCTTTAATAATTCTGCCACTATTTTTTCGGTCATCATAGAGTCCGTAAATTTGTTTTCGACGTTGATGCCAAATGTAGTCTTTAACATCAAAATTGGTAAATAACCAGTTTTTGCCGTCCATAATTTTGTTTGAGGCAAACTCGTTACTTAAATCTGATGTTTGGTCTTCATAGAGTTCTTGAAGAGTTTGACGCATTTTAGCGTTTTGTTCTTTGCCGTAAATTGTAAAGTCTATGTCTGAATATTTTGGATGATAAAACGCGTGAAGCATGGAGCCAAAAACTCCAAAATCATCTGTTGAAAGTCCCGCGTTGTCTGTGGCAATTTTTAGAGTGCGTTCCATAGCTGCAAGCAACTCATCTGTAGAGCCCTGTTTTAACAATTCTCTAAGACGTTCTTGAGGTCTATGTATTTCATAAAGATCTTTTTCAGTTATACCAACAAATTCTAAACCTAACATTTCATGATATAACATGTACTTAGGATAATTTTTAGCGGTAAATTTCATACCCTCATCATTGTAAAACTTGTAGAACCGCTCCTGTTTGCCATCTCTTGGTGCTCTAAGATCTGTGGATTGAAAAATTTTACTAGACGCGTATTCTGCATCACATAGATATGCGTTTGGAGGATGATTGTAACCAAAAACGCGAAAAAGTAGACCCTCTTTAGTAAGGACGCTGTCTCGATCGCGAAGGTTTAAATGGTTATCGGCCAAATGTACTCCTCCTCTGATGTTGCAGTTCCTACAACAACTTGATAAAACACTTTACTATCCTCATTAGCGCTTGTGGCTTCTACTTTTTCAAGTTTGCCCGAAACTTTAATTTCGCTTCCCTGTTTAGCTACATTGCGGTAGCATCCAATGTTTGACACAATTTGTGTTGGAATTTTATCCACGGGTAATTCCGATTCTATGTTTAAAGGTTTATAGTTTGAAATTTTATATGTTGCCGGTCGATACATAGTTTCTCTATCACTGCATATAGTGGCTTGAAATTGTACTTGCACAAGTGGCGTATATTTGTATTGACCAAATTTGGTTTGAACCTCATTGAATTGACGCGTAGCGTTATACATGTATATTTTACCCTGATATCGGCCTTGAAATTTACGTGCAGCATCTAACCGGTTACCTACAATATATGACAATTTTGCCCCGTTTACTAACCGCTCCACAGCTGCCTCTACTAAACGAAAATTATCTGCACCATACACTACAAAATCAATATCAGAATGTGGAGCATGCATATTAAGCGCTAAAGAACCATGCAAACCCATATCAGACAGAGCCACTTTAGCCTCCTCACTAATTAACTTGATAAGATCCAACGCTTTACTCTGCAACTCGTCACGTTGAGACAAGTTTTGCAGCCAAACTAACCGTTCTCTTGGTACAAAAACATTTTCTATACGATCTAAAGGAGCACTAATTATCTCTTTACCACGATTTTTATCATAAACTAGATAGTCTGGAAAGTTTTTACGAAACGCTTCAATAAAAACTTGATAATTTTTTGCAGTATAGAGTTTTTCTGCACGAAACAACTCCGTTTGACCATACCGCCAAGTACGTTCCAGCATTTCAACATTAAACATGTCCTTATATTTAGCAGGAATATACTTAAGAAACGCAAACACATGCGCCTCTGGATGCTCATAACCAAAAGTGTTCATTATAAAGCCATCACTAGTAACAAAAGTATCTCCATCCATTGGAACCCAATTTTCAACTACCATAAATATCCAAACCTAACAACAGAACTCAAAAGACTAAAAAACATATTGCAAAAAACACTGCTATGCCACCTTAAGTTAAACACACAAACTAATCTGCCTCTTAACAGTGACAAAACATGTAGCTAATACGTATAAACAAAAACTATACGTCCATCTTTTTTTCTTCATGTTTTATGTGTGTAGTGAAAGGGTGTGTGGTTGTGTTTTTGAGAATTATGTTTGGGAAATTTTTCGGTGGTAAGCCGGTTTTTATTTTAGAGTTAACGGTTCAAAATTTTGGAATTGCTATTGTGGGGTAGCTTTTATGTGGTTGTATATATTGTGGGTTAAGACTTTATTGTGTTTTTACAATCAAAAAGTTATGTTGTGATGCAATCTTTATGTTTAAGCGTTGTGTCTTTAAACAGTTGAATGTACCTAGTTCCGGCTTTGGTTTGTAGAGTCTTTCACGTTAGGGTAACAAAGAAGTAGAAGGAAAATGTGATGAGAGTTAATAGTCTCTTTCGAAGAATGTTGCTTAAAATTAGTTCACTAGGCAATAATGGTCAATATGTATATGTGGATGAGTATGAGTATACGCCGAAATCTCGTAATAGTTTGGAAAAATCTCGAATAGGCGAAATTTTCAACAAATGGTACACAGACAATACAGAAAAAACTGTTGATTTATTCACAAAGTTTTGCTCATTTAAACAGAATTATGAAAAAATACCCTTCGAGTCAACATCAAATGAAACCCCTAAATGGGTTAACAGATTCCTCTCACCATTAGACGCAATTAGCCTATATGGCTTTATAGCTACACGCAACCCCCGATACTATGTTGAAGTTGGCTCTGGAAACACAACACTAATCGCTGCACAATCTATACGTGATAACAATTTACGTACAAAAATAATATCCATAGACCCACAACCTCGCAGAGGAATAGATAAATTATGTCATAAAATTTATCGCGTACCCCTAGAAAACATGGATAACACTTTCTTTAACACCTTATCTAATGAGGACCTGCTATTGATAGATGATTCTCATAGATGTTTTCCCAACTCAGATGTAACGGTATTTTTCACGGAAATTTTGCCAACTTTGCCTCCAGGACTACTCTATGCCATACATGACATTGTTCTGCCCAATGATTATCCTGAGGAATGGTCTGTTAAAGAAAAAAGATGGTATAATGAACAATATCTTCTTTGTGCCTACCTGCTTGGTGGCGCAGGTCGGGGGGGGGGATACGATTAAGTGTCCTACAGCTTTCTTAAGCAACAAAAAAGAGGTAACTAAAGCCTGTGACACACTTTGGGGCAAAGGAGAACTATTTGAAGGCAAAGAATGGGGTGGATGCCTTTTTTGGATAGAAAAAACCTAACACTATTGAAAGTATTTACATAGCAGCAGATAGCTAACGTCATTTTTCATAGTTTTACTATGCTTAACCTTTTTTTGGAGATGGCCCATTCTTGCATTTCCGTAGCATTTTTAATTTGCTTGTTCTTTCGTGAGACTCTTACACTACAACGATATCTATAGAACACTCTTATTTTGTTTTTTGTTCTTCTATTTCTATTCTTTTTGGGCTGAAATGTGGTAGATAAATAGAACAATACACAACACTATAACTGCAGTGATCACACAAGCACTTACTAGTCTTTTAAGCTATAACTCTTGCACTATATGTTTCGTTGTTGTTAGATCCATTGTTTCCATTTAAAGTCGTATTCTTTCTAACTCGGTTGAACCGAAACCAAAGCGAACAAAAATCTACATTTTACACAGAATTTTTCTCGTAAGATATAAGTATAGTCTTGATGAGTTTTAGCAGACATTCAAGTAGTGCTACATTTCTATAAGGAAAAGACAGGGGCTAAAATTGAGTCTAAATTTATGCATCGACAAGACTTGTCTCTCTTGGCGACTAATACAGCTGGTGTTCAGCGTTTAAAGTCTGCTATTGCAGAGGCGCGTGGGGTTAACGCTCTATTGGCGGTGTTGGCGGGGACTTGTGGCGTGTTTTTCGTCAACAGGGCATTTAAGTAGTTGTTTGGAGTTCCATAGTGGATGGCTTATCAACCAAATGAGTACGCGCGTGTCTCTACTTTAATTGCAGATGTAAAAGTTTTTGCCCTCTTAGCCATGGGCTAAATGGTATTGTAATGAAAAGAATTTTAAAGGTAAGCTGTATGTCATCCTGCAATTAATGGAGACCTTAAACGTGAGTTCAACTGATAAAATTATAGCTCAAGCGCGCAGTGAAAACCGCACCGCACTTCTAGAGTCCGAAGCTAAAACTATTATGACAGAATATGGCGTGTCTGTCCCAAAATTTCAATTAGCTACTAATGAGAAAGAAGCTGCTCAAATAGCTCAAAACATCGGTTTTCCTGTCGTAGCAAAAATTGTTTCCCCTGAAATTATTCATAAATCCGATGCTGGAGGCGTTAAAGTTGGTTTAAAAACTGCCGCTGATGTTGAAGTAGCTTATAAAACAATAATGGAAAACGCCAAAAAATATAATCCAAACGCCCGTCTTTTAGGTGTTCTAGTTATGGAAATGGCTCCCCAAGGTACAGAGGTTATTGTAGGTGCTATTAAAGATCCACAATTTGGTGCAACTATTATGTTTGGTTTAGGTGGTATATTTGTAGAGGTTCTAAAAGATGTTACATTCAAAATTGCTCCCGTAAATCTAGAGGAAGCTAAAGAAATGATAACTGGTCTTAAAGCCTCTGCGTTACTAAAAGGTTACCGTAACAGTCCAGCTGCTGATGTTGATGCTCTAGCACAAATTATAGTAAACGTATCCAAACTTTTAATTGCTCATCCAGAGATTAAAGAGCTCGACTTAAATCCTGTGCTCGCATACGCTAAAGGCGCAAGCACAGTTGATGCAAGAATTATTATAGAATAAACACTTGTTTTCTTTCTTTTCTTTTTCTTTTTTGTGGCGTTTTTGTGAAAGTTGTGTTACTTATGGTAAGGTATGTGTGTGGTTTTGAAAGTGTTAAATGTTATTTTAATTGTGAAAATGGTTAAAAAGTAAGGGAGTGTGATTAAATAACTTTTACAGTTGGATATTGTTCGGAGTGATATTTAGTTTATTAGCTATGAAAGCCTACGTATGTGTTGTTATGGGTTGTTTTTATTAGTTATTTTGTAACTATTTTTAATGGCCGCTTCACGGTTGTAAAAGTTATTTTGTAGTTATCCTAAGGGTTTATGGTTGAAATTTGTTGTTTGTTTTTGGAAGACTAGTGTTTGATTTATTAAGTATTACGGTATATGTTTATATGTGTGTTTGAACTTTATTCTTGCGGAAGATCAATACGTCTTATTAAAAAAATAGAATGGTGAAATGGTTTGAAATCGATTTTTTTAAAAAAAGTTTTTTCTCTATTGATAACTATTAGCATGTTGCTAACTCTTATCTCGGCTTTATCAATTCCAACATTTGCAAGCAATATAGATGTCACAATTACAAATATGACTGCCTCAAGCATTCAGACCAGCATCCAGAACGCAATAACTGCTACATCACCCGGAGATACAATAACTGTCACTGGAAACAAGGTAGGTGAAGACGCAGAAATCTTTTTGAATATCCCAACAGACATAACAGTGATATGGAAGGCCGACACGCAGGACATCTATGTTAAATTTTCTGGCGGCGGAACATTTGAAGTAACCACCGGCGGTAAACTCGCCGTAACAGGACCCTACAAAAATGCAATATTTGCCAATCCAGGCAATGTAATAGTGTCTGGTGGCACAGTTTCAGCTAAAGGGAATTACTGCCAGACTATTGCTGTAACCATTGGCAACGTAACAGTGTCTGGTGGCACAGTTTCAGCTAACGGTACTATGGCAAATTACGGTTATGAGTGTGAGGCTATCTCTATCGATGAGGGGGTCGTAACTGTAACAGGTGGAAAGGTTTCAGCAATAGGCGCGATCGAAAGTAATGCTATCATTGTCTGGACTAGCGCGACCGTAGCTATAATGGGCGGTGAGGTTTTAGCAGAAAGTTTTGTCGATGAATACGTGGTCAATCTCTATGGTAACGGTATAGTGGCGTATTTAGCAGGTACATGTACCGGATATTTTGAAACTACTACTGTCAGTTTTAATCGCATAGTTGTTGAAGTAGACTCGTTAATAGTTCCTCCGGGATATGCCGGAACAAACAACGGATTGATCCAAAAAGCCGGTAGCTCTCTTAGTAATGTAAAGTGGGATCTTTCAGGTGCGCATCCTATTATCGATTTTAATAACGGAAAATATAAAATTGAATGGGCTATGTCTGAATTACCCCCGGAGCCGCCGTCTACAGGGTTTTCAGTGAGACTGTCTCAAACAGGTGATGTGTTTAACACTCTAAACGAAGCGATTGCAGCCGCTAGAGTCTCTGGGTATGATACTTTTGAGCTTGAAGTTATAGATGACGTGTTCGAGATAGACAATGTGATTATTAACTTAGAGCACGTAACTATTATTGGTGCTGAGGGTAAACATGTTATCGACAATTGCGTTATTAAAGTTCAGCAGGACGGCAGTCTTACTTTAGGCGACAATGTGAACACAGATCTTTTAACTATTAAGGGTTCAGTTAGCGTCACAAACGGAATGGTTACTGTCTATGACGGTATTGAACTGCAAAACGGTGGTAATGCTCTGGTTTTGGAAGGACCAGACGCGAAAGGCGCTATACATGGTGGTATCATTAACGGAAATTATGCCTTATATATGTCCAAAGGTGCTCAGATTAGCGAAATCAGCGGTGGTGTGTTTATAAGTAAACAATACGCAGTCGTTTTGACTGACACCGGAACAAGGATTGAAAAAATCTCCGGTGGAGCCTTCTATCAGACAAATGCCGATTTGAATTATAACGGCCAGTGTTTTTTATTGCGTGATAACGCGTCTGTTGGTGAGATTTCCGGTGGTTACTTTGAAGCTGTACGCGACTGTGCTATGTATATTATTCGTGGCGGATGGGTTGATGAAATAAGTGGAGGTACCTTTGTTGCTACACGAAGGGGTTTATATAGAGAACCTAGTCTGGGTCCAGATTACTGGAACTCTGTAATACGTATTGAGGCTGATGGTAACATAAAAACAGGTGTTGGAACAATTTCTGATGGAATTTTCTCTGGCGGGGCATACTTTGGTATACTTTTGATAAATTGGGACTATTACACCAACGGTCCACAAATTGACCTTATTTGTGGCGGTGATATACAGGGAGTTGTTGCCCTGCAGCCTGATGTGGGCAGTTATATCGGTGAGATTAACGGCGGAAAAATTTCAGGTAGTAGTACTGGAATTTTAAGTGTAAGTAAAATTGGAAAAATCGGTGGAGACGTTAAAATCATAACAACAGCCGCAAATGTTGCTTTATGGAATTATAATGCCCATGCCTCGATAGATGAAATATATGGTGGAACAATATCTGCAATGTCGTCAGTGTTTGGAAGCGGCATTACTAATAATGGAGTTATAACACTGATTTCTGGAGGAACGATTTCTTCAGTTGGTATATTTTCTGATGCCATACAGAATCACTATACAATTAGTGAGATTTCAGGTGGAACGATTACTGCGTCTGCAGAATTAGGAAATGGTATTGCTAATTCTGGAATTATTGACATGATAACTGGTGGAACAATTTCAGCAACCGTAAGCTCAGGAAAGGCTTCTAATGGTATCACTAATTCTGGAATTATTAACATGATTTCTGGAGGAACGATTATTGGCGATAATAACTCCATATTTAATACTGGTACTGGGTATCTAAATGTTATCATCGACGGTGTTTTTTGGGGAAAAAATGACGTGACGTTTGCTCTGGCGCATCCATTGGCGATAGAACCGGGGTTAATGGCTACTATGGGTTCTGGGCGTTACTGGTCCGGAACCGGGGATATTTTCAACAATGAGGGTCTGGTAAATTATCCCAAAGGTTATACTATGAGTACCGTCTTACAAACAGTGCCTGTGACAGGCATTAATGACGTTACGTTTAGATTTTTAACTTTGAATGCTGACTTTGGCTCTGTATACAACATTTACTACGATTTAAACGGCGGCACTAACGCAGCTACTAACCCTACTACATACAATACAACAAAATGTCCAATATCAATAAGCGATCCAACTAGATCTGTCTATACTTTCACAGGTTGGATTATAACCTATGATAATGGTACAAAGATACTTTCTCCAATACGCTCCTATGTTATTCCTGAGGACTCATTTGGCGATGTATATTTGAATGCTTTCTGGGGTTTAGATGCTGTTAAACCTCCTATAAAGTACACTGTAAAGTATTTTGCTAATTGGCCTCTTGGTATGGCTGGTACTGGTAATGTGCCCGTAGATAATTATAATCCATATATTGGTGGTAGTATTGTAACTGTATTAGATCAAGATACATTAAGCATGCCGGGTTATGTTTTTCTCGGTTGGTCTACAAATCCTAATAGCGTTGCTCCCATGTATGTGTCAGATTCAACTTTTACCATATTTAGCGACACAGAGCTGTACGCTGTTTGGCAAGAAAAAGATAACCATGTTTCATATACAGTCCACTACTATTTGGAGGGCACAACTCTTTCAGTGTTTGATAGTAAAACGGTGTCGGGTCAAGTTTTAGGCGCTTCTATTACTGAGCACGCTATAATTGTGCCTAGTTATACAATGTTGCCTCCAACAACTGTTACTATTACTCTTGAGGCCTCAGATAATGTAATTATCTTTTACTACCGTGCAAACACAGATATTAAGTACACAGTATATTATTATTTGCAGGGCACTACGAACTCTGTTGCTAACGCAAAAATCGTTACTGGTCAAGTTTTAGGTGCCTCTGTAACGGAGAATGCAATTACTATAGCGGGTTACACAGCAGTTGCACCTACAACTTTAACAGCTACTCTTAATGCGACGGGCAATGTATTTGTCTTCTATTACACGTCAAATTCCGGTGGTGGAGGTCAGACAAAACCGCCTACATCAACTTCTCCTCCAACATCTACAAAGCCACCCACATCAACTCCTACACCTCCTACTATTACTGTATCTCCAACGGTTACTCCCCCTTTGCCTACTAAGACACCTGGAGACGGTGGTGATGATGGTGAGGGAAACTTGCCCGTCTGGGCTCTTGTAAACCTAATTCTTAGCCTAGTTGGCGTTATATTAGCCGTCATAGTAACTGTTGCTGTGTTATTGCAGCATAAGCAAAAACAAAAGTATCGACAGCAGACGCAAGGTAACTCATATAATGTTAAAGATAAACGCGATAAAACCCAAATTAATGATAATAATAGCAAAGAAGATAATGAGACCTATGAGATGGAGCGGCAGAGACAACGTAGACTCTTCTGGTTCTTGTTAAATGTTGTTATGGGTATTGTGGGTATTATAGTGTTCATATTAACAGAGGATATGTCTCGTCCTATGGTGTTAGTTGACAAGTGGACTATTGTCAATGCTATTATATTTATAGTAGAATTGATTGCCATAGCTCTTACTTTCAAACGCAAAAATAAAACAAAGACGGTCTCATATGTTGTGCATTGCTATTTACAAGGATCTATGACTGCTATTGCTCCAAGCAAAACAAAGTTCGGCCCCATTGCGTATGACGTGACTGAACAAGCACCAACTATTGACGGCTATACAATAATGAGTGATACCGCAGTGACCTTAACACTTGATAAAGATGCAGCAAAGAACACAGTTATTTTCCACTACAAACTTGACCAAAAAAAAGAAACAGGTGAGAAACAAAAACGAAGTAACTAAGCTTCTGCCTCATAAAACCCCTACTTAAACAACTTTTTCTTTTCTCTATTATTTTATTAAATGAATACACCTATAGTAATTCTAATTTTTACATGACAAAACTATGGTACATTTTTATGTGGAACTATTCCATGAACAATTCTGAAACCAATGATGCTCCAATACGCCTCAGAGTCATATCCAGATCTCTTCTTTCATACGCCGGTTCATTTCGCATACCTGCAATGACCTGCATATCCTTAACGTCAAATTCAAGCATCTGAAACATTTTTTTCGTATAATCAAAATACTCTTTGAATATGTCTGGATTAGGATTACCCTGTGTGAATACAAGAACCAACTTTTTTCCTGCATACGCTTCTTTGAATCGTGGCGAAAAACGTGGAACGATATGTGCAAATAGTCTATCAGTAAATATTTTCGCCTGACCACTCATTTGTCCCATATAGACTGGCGAGCCAAGCACCAGTGCATCGGCCTGCTTAAGTGCATTATAAATCCACTGCATATCATCGTTGATTCCGCATTTGTCGCTCTGTACACAGCCAAGACAACCTTTACATGGCCTTATGTCAAGATCGCTGGAGTATACTGCTTGAACTTTAGCACCTTGTTCTTTTGCACCTTCTAGTATTCTGTTTATAATCCATGCAGTATTGCCTTCTTTTCGTGGACTTGCGATAAATCCTATAATTTCCATTTTACATTCCCTTTTTACTATTAGTACAAGAGCTGAATTAATTACATAATCTTCCGGTTCATTAAAGTAATGGCTTTAATTATCAATCACATGCTCAAATAACTGTTTTTCTTGTTTTCACATTCATTTGGTGTCATCAACATTTTTTCGTAAATAAATTACTATTAGCGTATCTGTTTTATCTGTAATTTTTTCTCTATGTTCATGTTAAACTAATTTTTTTCCATTAATAATAGTTGACAGAAAAAGTTGTATAATTGTTGGCAAAGAACTAAATATATACATGTTATCTGCAAATAATAATGGATGAACGTTATGATAGATGTGGATGGTTTGCTAGAAAAACGAAGAATGAAACCTGATCAGCTTATTTTGTTTGGTTTTTTAGAGACGGAAAATGGTTATGTTTATTCTACTGATTTAATAGCTGGCAAATTTGAAATGCTAGTTTTTATCACAAAAGAGGGAAAACTGTCTGCAGAGGTGATTGATCGCTCTTCAAAAGAACGTTATATATTGCATCGTGTTCCTGTTGTGGACGGTACATTTGTCAGAAGGGTTCGCGCGGAGTACGAGCGAGTGCTTGACCTGATTGTTACTGCCTGTTTTGAACCAGACGTGTTTAAAAGTGAAAGTGCACGACAGGTTATTTGTTATATTAAAGAAAAATATTGTGGCGAGCTTGAGTTTTTGTGGGAGCGTTTTCCTGAGAACGCAGTTTTCAGACGTCAAGATAATGCAAAATGGTATGCTGCCTTACTTGTTGTGCAGAAGAGAAAATTGGGTTTGGATGCGGCGGGTGTGGTTGATATTATTGATTTGCGTGTTAAACCTGAGGATATATCTTCTTTGGTTGATGGGCGACGTTATTTTGCGGGGTTTCATATGAATAAACGGTATTGGATTACGATTTGTCTTGACGGTTTTGTTCCAATTGATGAGGTGTATCGTCGTATTGATGAGAGTTTTTTGCTTGCATCAAAGTAATTTTTATGTAAATTTTTTTGTGTTGGATTGTTGTGTGTGGTTTGTTTTTTGGTGTGTAAAAGTTGTGTTGGAGCATGTCTATTTTTGAGTGATTATGGGCTGTTTTTGTTAATGCTTTAAAAATTTAAGCTGTTTTTTGGGCGGTTTGGAGGTGTGGTTTGTTTTTGTGGTATGTGGTGTGTGTTTAGTTGGGTTGTTGTGTTGAGTGGTAAAATGCGTTATATAATGTTTATGTTTGATATGTATATATGATTTTTTTATGATATTATTTATTTCTGATGTGTTAAGTGATGTGAATACAACGTTTGTATATGTGGCCCAACTTTATTTTTATAGAAAATATGGAGAGCATACATTATTAAAAAATAAAATGGTGAAATAGTTTGAAACCAATTTTTTTAAGAAAAGCATTAACTTTATTGATAATAGTTAGCATGTTGTTAACCATTATCCCGATGTTATCAATCCCGACATCTGCAAGCAATACAGATGTTACCATTACAAACTCTATGCCTGCATCAAGCATTCAGGACAGCATTCAAAATGCTATAAATAGTGTATCATCAGGTGATACAATAACCATTAAAGGCGTCAAAAACGGCGAAAACGCAAAGATTAATCTAAACATCCCACACAACATAAAAGTGGTATGGAGCGCCAAATCCGACGATTTATCCTTTAGTACTGACGGCGGCGGCACCTTTGAGGTCGTCCAATTCGGTTCAATCCAAACAAGCGGAAAGGACTGCATCACTGTCAAAACTGGCAATGTAATAATATCCGGCGGCGAGGTCATAGCCCATAGAACCTATGCTGATTACGGTGAATGGCGCAGCGCAATCTATGTCAAAGATGGCAATGTAACCATAACCGGCGGCAAAGTTTCCGCTTTTAGCAATGCCGCAGCCGTTGAAATTGACAGAGGTAATCTATTTATGTCAGGTGGTGAGCTTTCGGTTACTGATGTTGATGTTTCTCAATATGGCTTTGCCATGGATTTTTGCTATACTATTCGTATTTATACTTACGGAACTGTGGCTATAACCGGCGGCCAAGTCATAGCACAGGGCACTGTTAGCGGTGGCGATTATTGTGCAATCAACTTTGACGGCTACGGATTAGCCGCTTACTTATCAGGCACCTGTATAGGTAACCTTGATGTTTTTGGATACCCCCTTTACGGTCTTATCGTTGAAGTAGACACACTCAACATTTTACCCGCATATCATGGAACCACCACAGGGTTAACACAAAAATCAGGCGGTAGCATAAGTGAGGCATGGTGGGACACCAATTCCGACCCTACTACCCCTTGGCTCCACTTTGAACACAATGGCTATCCTTCCATGCTCCCCTGGAAAGAACCAGAGGCACATAATGAGCCTCACCTATATGGAAATGTGATATTACACACATTCGGTGTCGGCTCAAATGACGGCAAACGTTACGAAACATTAAGCGCCGCAATCGCAGATGCCCGCGTTGACTCTATTAAAAAATTCGACCTAGAAATTGACGGCAATATACTCGAAACAGACCATGTTATTATAAACGATGAGGAAGTAAAAATTTACAGCAGCGGCGGTTTCCCCTGTGACTTTGACTTCAATAAGCCCTCTCCCGCTTCAGGATGGAAGTTCTCTTTGGAAGGCGGCGGCAAATTAACACTGGGCGATGGCAAACTAGACAGCCCCCTTACAATTAACTATGACATAAAAGTCACAAACGGGGATATAACAATACACGATGGAATTATAATAACCGGTGTGATCCTTATGAGCGGTTCTAATGCCAACGGCGAAATAACCGGTGGACACTTTGGAGGCGGCGATGGAGCCCTAGATATGGAAAAAGGTGCAAGAATGCGAGAAATCAGCGGAGGGGCATTCTCTGGCATGGTTCAAGCTGTTCATTTAACAGATGTTGGCACAGGAATTGATGTAATTTCCGGCGGCGCCTTTTATCAGACCGATCCCGACGCAACGCTTCACGGTCAAGCAGTTTTCGTGCAAAACAATGCCGATATTGGTTTGATCTCTGGTGGCTATTTTGAGGCGACCCGTAACAGCGCTATGTCTCTGGTTCGCGGTGCACATGTGCGAGAAATCAGTGGCGGCAGTTTTGTGGCAACCCGCGTTGGTACATTTAGCTCCGACCCCGCCAAGGACAGCAGAAACTCTGTAATTATAATTGAGGGTGAATGGCCCTTTGACAATGATGACTTTTTAAAAGACACCACAGGTATTGATCTAATTTCCGGTGGAACTTTCCAAGGCGCACACTTTGGTTTGCTGGTAATCAACTATTTCCACTCTGAGGGCGCATACGTCGGCGAAATATCTGGCGGAACATTCATGGGCACAGTCGCTGTACAAAACGACGTAAATTGCGATATCTTCAAAATCACCGGTGGACAAATCATAGGAAACCAAGGCATGCTAAATGTGGGTAGAATCAGCGAAATCGGCGGCTCAGCGTATATACTTGGAAAATCATCCTACGGCATTTTCAATTATTACGGTGGTAGCACAGCGGTTGGCACTATCGATAAAATAACCGGCGGCCAAATAATCTCTAACACAGACTACGGCATTGCAAACGCAGGATATATAAAATTGATTTCTAATGGAACAATCATAGGCGCGTATTCCGCAATTAACTGTGACGGTGTGAATAAAGGACGCTTAGATGTGATCTCTAACGGAGTTTTCTGGGGAAAGAACAGCTATGCCATACGCTTAGCATACCCATTGGAACTTGAGCCGGGGTTAACGGCTGCTATGGGCTCTGGGCGTTACTGGTCCGGAACCGGGAAAATTTTCAACAATGAGGCTCTAGTAAAGTATCCTGAGGGTTATCATATGAGCAACAGCTCACAGACAGTACCTGTCTCAGGTATTACTGATGTAGCGTTTAGATTCTTAACCTTAGATGATAACTTTGGCTCTGTATACAATATTTACTACGATTTAAACGGCGGCACTAACGCAGCTACTAACCCTCCGGCATATAGTACAGCTAACTGTCCAATACCTATAAGTGACCCCGCTAGAACAGGCTATGTCTTCTTAGGCTGGACCATAAGATATGACAACGGCACAAGCATACTTTCTCCAATACGATCCTATGTTATTCCTGAAGACACATTTGGCGATGTACGTTTAACTGCTCTTTGGCTTTTAGATATTAGACCTCATGTTAAGTATAGTGTGACGTATTTTGCTAATTGGCCCGATGGTAAAACGGGTGTTGGCGTTGCGCCTATGGATAGTTTCAGTCCATATGATAGTGGGAGTGCTGTAACTGTTCTATATCAGGGAACGTTGAGTATGAATGGTTATGTCTTCCTTGGTTGGGCTACAGATCCTGCTGCTAATACTCCAACGTATGTGCCAGATTCAACTTTTACTATATTAGCTGATACAGAATTATACGCTGTTTGGCAACCAGAAAATGAACCACTAACTGTCTCATACATAGTGCACTACTATCTAGAGGACACAACAACTCTGGTTATTAATGATAAAAATGTGTTAGGTCAAACTTTGGGTGCTTCCGCAACTGAAAACGCAGTAACTATACCGGGTTATACAATGTTAGCTCCAACAACTGTTACTATTACTCTTGAGGCCTCAGATAATGTAATTATCTTTTACTACCGTGCAAACACGGATATTGAGTACACAGTATATTATTATTTGCAGGGCACTACGAACTCTGTTGCTAACGCAAAAATCGTTACCGGCCAAACCATGGGCACCTCTATAACTGAACATGCTATAACCATATCAGGCTATACAGCCATTACACCTACAACTATCACTGCCACCCTTAACGCAACAAACAATGTCTTCATCTTTTACTATACAACAAACTCAGGCGGCAACGGCGGCAATAACGGCGGTGGTGGCAACGGCGGTTCTCCTAATAAACCCTCCCCATCTACGCCTCCTCCCTCAGGAACTACCCCTCCCCCAATAGGAACTACGCCTCCTCCCTCAGGAACTACCCCTCCCCCAATAGAAACAACACCTGGTAGCATTCCCACGAACCCTGTATCTGCATGGGCTCTTGTAAACCTAATACTTAGCATAATTGGCATAATATCCGCCGTTATAGTAACTATAGCTGTGTTATTACAACGCAAACAAAAACAGAAAACACTGCCAGAACAAGAACAGAAAAAAGACAGTAAAGGCCAGTATGCTGCAAAACAAAACCAAAAAGACACCAAAAACACCAACAATACAGAAAAAACAGAGAAAAAACAGAGCAAACATAGACTTTTCTGGCTCCTCATAAGTGCTATATTAAGCATCGCAGGCATCATAGTGTTCATACTAACAGAAGACGTGACTCTACCCATGGTACTAGTAGACAAATGGACCATCGTCAACGCTATTATACTCCTAGCAGAATTGATCGCCATAGCTCTTACTTTCAGACACACTAATAAAACAGAAACTGTTCCATATGCAGTACATTACTATTTACAGGGAACAGTTACACCTATCGCTCCAAGTAGAACAAAATTTGGCACCGTTGGCTATAACATAACTGAACAAGCCCCAACCATTGATGCCTATACAGTAATGAGCGACATTGTGGTATCTCTGACTCTTGACAAGGATGAAACAAAAAACACAATTGTCTTCTACTACAAATCTGATGCAAAAGAGGCGACAGATAAACGACAAAAAAGCAGTAACCCGTGAGCTACCGCCTCATTAAACCCTTAATGCTAAACAGTTCCTTCTTTTCTTTTTTTGTTTAATGCCCTTTTTCTAATGTGACACTTGTTGCCTTTGAAAAATAAAATGTAACATGTGCCTCTTTAACTTTTTATGATTTACTATTAAGTATAATTACAAAAGTTATAAACTAACACCATATCAAACAAAGAAGAGACGTCACAAGTAAACATGTACGGTTTTTGTAGCTAGAAACAAAAATAATTTATACGGAGAGCAAATTATTTCTTGTAAACTCAAGTTTTTGTCTGATACTAAAACTGCACTACACTTTTAAGGGATATTCGGTAGTGTTTGATATTAGCTGATGGATATGTTGAAATAGATTGTTGGTGTAGGGTTGGTAGTGTGTGTGATGGTGTTAGTGTCTGTAAAGTGTCCTTCTTGTGGAAGCACCAATGTTGTAAAATTCGGTAAACGTCCTGATGGAGTACAGCGTTATGCTTGTCGTAATGAAAAATGCTCCCGATCAGTGTTTCAACTGGACTATAAATATCATGCTTGTGAGCCGGGGGTAAAGTTTCGCATCCTTGAAATGGCCATAAATGGCTCAGGGGTACGCGATATTTCTCGTGTACTGCACATTAGTGCAGACGTGGTATTGATACGTTAAGAAAAAGAAAACTGGACCTGGCAAGTGAATCTGAGTTACCTCCTAAACCATAGTGATGTGTCAGAAATTGTTGTTGAACGGTTTGTGTTTTAGAGGGAGATAGATGAGACGGGGTCGTTTGTTTGCGATAAGTCGTATCGTGTTGGCTTTGTATGGTTAGATTATCAAATGGGTGAGGTTTTTGTGTAGGAACTGCTTGGGAATAAACTTACACATAAATTTATGCGTAAAAGTGTGAATGGAAAATGTCCATGCGTGATAATCATCATTGTTTTTGAATGTAAAATTTATTTTCGGGCACTCCCTACACGTTTGGTTTGTGTGAGTATCATGTTTTGGAGGAGCTGTTTTTGTTGCTGAAGCGTTAGTATTGTTAAAGTGTATTTTGATGGTATTATGTGTATGAAAAGATTTTTGGGTCGATAAAATCAGGGTTGGTATGTGAAGTGTGTAGAAAATTGAGTGTAGTATTTGTTTTTGTGTATTTGGGTGAAGCGGTTGGCAAGAAAAATTGTTTG
The DNA here is from genome assembly GCA_009787585.1 of Candidatus Bathycorpusculum sp. Taxonomy (GTDB): domain Archaea; phylum Thermoproteota; class Bathyarchaeia; order Bathyarchaeales; family Bathycorpusculaceae; genus Bathycorpusculum; species Bathycorpusculum acidaminoxidans. The sequence continues at coordinate 22,112 of WQSY01000008.1, forward strand.
TTTTTCAAAATCTTTTTAAATGTACAAAACGGTAGTTGGGTTATGTATAAGCGTGAAAATTTTCAAACGATCACAATAGTATAGACTAATGTCGAACACCACCTCTGCTTATCAACAAAAACTCGTAGCATGTTGAGAGTTTTGGGAAAAAGTACAAAATGCCTGCGAGTTAACACAAAACAGCAGAGACACATATATTTCAGATTAACACCACATTAATGTGGTGTTAATATGGTTAAGGCTATAGTAGAACTTGATGAAAGGACCAATAGAGTACTCAACATAATTAAAGCCAAACACAGTCTCAAAGACAAAAGCCAAGCAATAAACCTAATGGCACAACAATTCGAAGAGATAATTTTAGAACCAGAACTAAAACCAGAATTTATCGAAAGCCTAAAAGCATCTAAAACCGAAAAAACCATAAAAGTCAACGACTTCACAAAAAGATACTCCCAGTGATCACGTGTACTCCTTAGAAGTAGTTGAGAAAGTAGACAAAATTTTCAAGAAACTACAAAAGAAAGATACCACACAATTTGAAGCACTAACCCGAAAGGTTAGCGAAATTCTAGAAAATCCCCATAGTTCAAACCCTTAAAGAACCCCTGTAACATATGCGCCGAGTACATGTAGCCCATTTGTTATGGTCTACGACATTGACGAGGCACGGATGGCGGTCACCATTCGAAGATACGAGCACCATGACAACGTTTACAAGTAAACTCCACAAACCAATCAAAAGCCTCGTCACTAGAATTTTTCAACCACAAACAAAACCCAACCACACCAAACAGCAGATAATAAAACCCAATCCACCCATACAAACAACCCAAATAAAAAAGAAAAAGGGTTGAGCGAAAAAATATGCTGATGACAACGTCGCCAGGGTGTTTAGTGCGAATTCAACATGTTGTTTTGATCACATTATAATTAAGGGCAGCATTCAATCAGATGATAAGAGGATTGTCAAATAGGGCAAAACTCGTTAAATTAACCCAAAAAAACACTAAACACGTTCAATCAAACCTACAAAAAGCACCTCAAAATATTGACCCTAAAATATAATCTGGTCAAAGCAATATAGTGCAAATAGACGGGGAATGTGTCTGGCACCAAACGCAACCATGACTATTACCCAATTAACCAACCATACACCATACTCCCAGGAGCATCAAGACTTTCTAACTCATTATCGATGTTGCAAAAAAGAGCTAGTTTTTGAGAAGGCAAATTGTTATAAGAATAATGATTTTTTACCCAACAAAAAATCCTCTAAACCACAATTTACACTACCAACAATGAGAGATAACGCATTTGGATAACGCTGCTTAAAAATAAGACTACCCCCAACACCTTTCACCCTACCACTCTTCACCTCTATAGCCGTAAGTTGATTACCTTTCTTTATAACAAAATCAACCTCGTGGTTGCGTTCTCTCCACCAGTAAACCTCAAACCCTTCTTCTTGTCCTCTTGCAAGCAGGTAAGCACCTACCGCGCTTTCAACAAGACGCCCCTTATCTGTTGCATTATCAAGTAAACGTCGCCTATTAGTTCCATCTGTATAGGTCATAAGCGATGTGTCATACACCATAAATTTTGGAGAACTCTTACGGGTACGAATTTTGCTACCCGAATAATTCTGTAAACCTGTAAGCACATTTGCCTTACTGAGAAGACTAAGATAATGTGCCAAAGTCACAGTATTTCCTGCATCTGAAAGTTGGCCAAGCATTTTTGTAAAAGACAATTCCTGCGCACTGTAAATTGAACCAAGCATAAAAAGCGAACGAAGCAACGCAGGTTTGCGAACCTCCTCCATCATAACAATATCTTGAGAAATAGTTGGCTCCACAATGGATGCCCCCATATATCGGGCCCAACGTTCTTCGTCTTTAATGAGTGCAGCGGCCCCGGGGTAACCTCCAAAAAATAAAAAATCCTCAAGGCTATATCCAAAAGCCTCTCTACATTCTAAATAGTTCCAGTGAGGTGAGTAAAGTATTTCAAACCTTCCCATAAGAGATTCACAAAGACCCTTCTGCAAAAGCAGAGAAGAGGAACCTGTGAGAACCACTTTTAGAGGTGTAAACAATCTATTGTCTTGATCCCAGAGAAGTTTTACTATAGAAGACCATTTGCTGATTTTTTGTATTTCATCAATTACAAGAATAGTTTCTCCTGTTTTTGCAAGGGTACGGGCTTGTTCCCATTCATTGCGGAGCCATTCTGTTGAAGTAAGTGTTGGATCGTCTGCGCTGACAAAATGTGTTGATTTATTTATTTCTTTGAGCGCTTGTAGTACGGCGGTTGTTTTACCTGTTTGTCTTGGTCCAACTACGATTTGAATGAACCGGAGAGGTTCATTTAATCTGTCCACGAGTTGCGTAACTAGTTTTCTTTTGAACATAGAAATTTCCTGACTGACTGATAAATGTATTTCAGCATACACAACATTTTACTCAATATGTTTTACTATTTACTCATTATAAAGGTTTTTACATGTTTACTTAAAAAAAGAGAAAAAGGGGTTGAGCGAAAAAATTTGTTGATGGCGATGTCGCCATGGTGGTTTAGTGCGAATTTAACATATAGTGCAAATAGACGAGGAGTGTGTCCAGGGAAAAAGCACTTACTTTATTTTGAGAAACGCAGTATATTGAGTGTATGAAGACCCAAAAATTAATTGAACAAACTGAAAAAATAACTGACACACAAGGCAATACAGGTATTTACAACACAAACTAGTCAATCTAGTTGTGATAGCGTTTGTGCAATAATCTGCGGCGCAAAAGACTATGAAGACATAGAAACCTTTGGCAAAACACGAAAACCCTGGCTCGAAAAATTCTTAGAACTACAAAAAGGAATACCTGACAAAGACACCTTTAGACGAGTATTTGAACGCCTAAACCCCTCCGAGGTTGCCCATTGCCTATATAGCTGGCTTGACAATCGAGATTGTAAGGGAAAAACTGTTAACATTGATAGAAAAACCATCGCTGGCAGCAAAAACACCAAACATAAAGCATACCATGTTGTATTAGCATGGGTTAGTGAAAATCAAATAACTCTTGGAGAAATAACCGTTGATGAAAAGAACAATGAAATCACAGAGAGTCCAAAACTACTTGCCTAATTGATGTGTCAGGGGCAACTGTTGCAATTGATGCCATGGGTTGTCAAATAGATGTTGCAGAAAAAATTGTGGAAAAAGAAGCAGATTATTGTTTGGTTCTAAAGAGGAATCCAAAAAGTTTGTATGAGGGGGAGCGGTGTATTTTGAAAATTTTCAAACAGAACAGCAACAAAGAGTTGTTGTAAATGAGTAGGGTCATGATCGAATTGAGTGGCGGGAGTATTTTTTGGAGATCGATATTGATTGGTTGTCGATGAGGGGCGGTTGGGTTGGGTTACGTGGTGTTGGGATGGTTAAGTCTAGTGTTTTGGAGAAGAATGTTTTGTGGGAGGAAATACGTTATTTTGTGACTTCTTTGGTTGATGCAAACAAGTTTGCAGATGTGGCGCTGTGCATTGGTCTATTAAGAATTAGTTGTATTGGCGGTTTGATGTTACCTTTGGTGAGGGCAGTGCGAGAATGTATAAGGATTGTTCTCCTTTAAATTGGAATGTTTTTTGTAAAGCTGCTTTGCCCCTTTTATGTAATGTTGATGTGGGAGAAAAAACTAGTGTTAAGCGTAAAATGTTCATGGCGGCTCTTGATGTTACTATACTTGAAAAAATCCTATCCTAAAAGTAAGTGCTTTTTCTCTGATTCTCCTGTTTTTAATCCTATTGAGTTTATGTGGGCGTATATGAAGGGTGTTTTGCGTAAGCTTAAGGCTAGAAGTGAGGAGGCGTTGATGGAGGCTACGTCTGCAGCTCTTGATTGTGTGTCGCCGGAGCTTGTTGCTGCTTGGTTTAAACATTGCAATTATACTCTTCCCACACAGTTAACGAAAAGCTAAACTACTATATATGCACCACTGCATATAAGTTGCTAATGAAGGTTATGTTTATATATGTCACGTTTCTTTACACATAACTGACGATATTATGAGCGTGATAATGTTATGAGTGAATTTGAGAAAGAGAGACAAAAAGGAAAACAGTTGACAAAAGAATTAGCACTTGCAGATATCAGTGAATGGATAACAAAACTACCTAGAGGAAGAGCAAACGAACCTGCGATAGTTGTAGGATCTAAAACCTTTACACCTGAAGAACTCAAGAAAGAAATAGAGAATGACACAGAATATGGGCAAGAATATTCACAGATGCTGGCTAAATCCCGTATCGAGTTAACACGGAGGAACATTCAATGAGCGAAAAAATGCAGAGTGAAGTGTCAAAACCCGTTACAAAAGTCGTTGAGATGCAGACAATAAAAGAAGACACACTTCTTAAACAAAAGGTAGAATTGGAGAAACTGGAAATTGAAAAGAAACTGGTATTGGAACATCTGCCATTGGAAAAATTGAAACCATTGTGGCCACGGCTTATAATCTCGAAAAAAGTTGTAGTGATTAGATCAAACGTTCCCAATGACGCATATACTAACCAATTCTCTCATGCAGCCGCGACAAAAGTTTTAGCTAAAGCGATAAGTGCAGGTTGGTCAGTAACCGACTTAGACGGCAACGATGCAAATAGAACCAATGTAGAAACAAAAATAGGTAGTGCTGATCCTGATTTTATCGTACACTATGATCATGGAAGCGCGTATGCATTATATGGGCAAGACAACAACACAATCAAACCTGTTTTAGACACATCAAATGTTTCGCTGTTTAATGGGAAAGCAACAAGCACTGTATCATGTGAAAGTGCACTTGGTTTAGGTCCACTGGCAGTTAGTACCGGCGCAAAAGCCTACATTGGCTATGATGAGTTACATTGGGTTCACCTATGGTACATAGATGACTTCATTGAAGCCGCCAACGCCGCTAACTATGCATTACTTGAAGGCAAAACATACGAAGAAGCATATGAATTAGCCATAAAAAAACACAACGAAATATATGATAAACTAATTAATATTGATACCCAAGCTGCTGCTCTGATACTGCACAACAGAGACCATTTACAAATAATAGGCAACCGTTTTGCAACAGCTACTGGCATAATCATAGATCTCAAACGTTGCATGTTACGTCGACCTTGTTGTAGAAGATGGGTGGTACCGCGCTAAAACTTCTTTTTCAGGTACTATTCAACAAGAAGTCCATTGCATGTAGTGTTTTCATCCTACATTTTTATTAGGTTTGGGTACATTACATATTTCATGGTAAAGAAACTCTCTTTTTGTATGTTAATCCGTAACTTTTAGTCTCTAGGTAATATGTATTTTTGAGCTTTTGCATATTATTATTGCATACCACCGTTAAAACATAAAATTCAACACAAACAAAGGTCATGCCTCAAACTAGTTTATTTCCGAATTCTAACACGTTTATGAGTAATCCAAAAACAATCTTATGCATATCCAACGATTTAGAATAACAAATCGTCCTACGAGCCAAACACTTAAGCCTAGTACGAAACGTTAGATGCTTACGCTCAAT
>WQSY01000009.1 GCA_009787585.1 Candidatus Bathycorpusculum sp.
GTCTTTTATTTTTGCTATAATGGTTTTAAATGTTATGTCTAAAGATGATTTTAGTGATACAAATTTTAGTGAAGCAGATTTTCCTTTAGAGATAGACTTACTTAACACTGTTTTTAATGTTGGAGATAAAGTAACTGGTACTGCTACAATAACAAATAAGAGTGGAAGAACTGTTGAGATCAGTTCCAATGGATATACGCCATGTGCATATTTACATTATGCAACCACTGACAACTATCATGCTGATATAGATAACATACATTTTACGGTTTTAAAGGCAGGTGATAAAATTACAACTGTTTTTAGTCAAGAAGTTGATGAAGCAGGTACATACGTTTTGTATTTACATTATTGTATCGAGGTTAATAGGTGTGTTCGTCTTTATAGTGAACTTGAAGATGTTATCATTGAAGTGAGATGATTATTTGCCTAATGCGTATGGATTAGTTCAAAAATAATTTGATCACGTTAAGAGCAGAATAGTGCAATATCTTTGGAAAATATCCCATTCTATCAGAAACTTTGTTCAAGTTATTTTTTAACTAATTCTGACCTAATGTAATTTGCCGTTTAGAACCTAATTCTTATTAGGTTTGTGTACATGCATGTTTACATGGTAAAAAAGCGGTTTTTTATATGTTAATTTTTATTGTATGTGCAAAAATGTGCACATACAAAGAAAAACAACCAGGTAAGTCCATCAATTTCGCCATACAATCTGTATGCGCAAAAAACCATGCAGATTTTAGGTTAGAACCCCAAAATAACTGTAATGTGAGGGTTGGTTTATGATGAATGGGTCGAGTGGGTTGATAATTAGTTATTTTGCGTTGAAGGTGTTTGTTTCTGATTGGTTTTTCCCTGTTGTTTGTGTGTCTTTGTAGTGGTGGGGTTTTCATTTCTTTTTATGGCGCGTTTTTTGTTTGTATGTGTGTTGATGTTGATGACTTGTTGTTTGGAGGAAGAGTGGTGACAGCTTTTTTTAGGATGTGTGTGCATGTTGTTGGAGGTGTGTAATAGATGAGTTGTGTTGTTTGTTGGTGTTGTGTTTGATTTTGTTAATTGTTGAAAAAGTGAGTTGTGATTGTGCTTTTTAAAAAAATGGGGGGGCGGCCTATTTTGAGGTGGTTTGCCCAGTTATTTTGCCATTTGGAGGTTGTTTTGAGCTTATTTTGTTTTGCTGAAGTGGGGATCTTTTCCGTGCTGTTTTTACGTTTTTGATTAAATATTTGACGGACGGACTCTTCGCTGGGTCGATTATCGAATCTTTAGAAACTTTTGTGCGATCGTGTCAGCTTCGGATATGTGATCCTGCTGAAGGTGTCTCCTGTAACCTGCAAATTAAAGCCTGTGACAAAAGTTTAACCAACATAGTTTGGGTAATTACAGTTGATAAGTATGTAAAATATAGTGTGTGAAAAACGCTGAAAAATAGGTAAATAGTTGAATATTTCAGAAGCAGGTTTATATTACAGAAATCTGTTGATAACTTTAGTGGTACTTGATGAGGGATTGTGTTCATCCAAGGCGATTGCTTTCATTCAGTCTAATAGTGTAAATTATAGTGTAAGACTGTTGACGTTTTGTTATTTGTTTTTAGGTGCATTTTCTCTCTTTGATGCTTTGATAATAAATAATTCAAAAAGCTCAGGGTACTCTCTAAACTTTAGGTGAAAAATTCATGGATAAAATAAAATTTGCTATCCCCAAAGGTTCTCTACAAAAAGCAACCTCTGACTTTTTTGCAAAATCAGGTTACAAACTTGGTGCAATGGAACGTACATACCGCCCGACATTTAATGATCCTCAAATAGAAATTAAAGTTCTAAGACCTCAAGAAATTCCTGTATTTGTAAGTGAAGGTCTGCAGGATATAGGTATCACCGGTGAAGATTGGGTGAAAGAAAATCGTGCAGATGTTGAAATTCTTCAAAATCTAGAATATGGAAAAATCCGTCTTGTTATAGCCGTTCCAAAGGATGTTTCTCAGAAAGACATGAATGAGTATATGGAATACATTTGGAGCCAAGGCAAAAATTTTCGTATTAGCACGGAATACCTAAACATTGCCTCAGAATACCTCAAAGCACAGCCAAACTATAAAAAACGATTTGGCAACCAAGATCCCTTACTGGTTACCCCTTGGTGGAAAAAGGGTGATAACTCTAAGGCAAAAATTTTTCTCTCCTTTGGTGCAACTGAGGCTAAGCCTCCTGAAAACTCGGATTGTATCATGGATGTGACTGAAACAGGGACAACAATTGAAGCAAATAACCTCAAGATAATAGACACAGTTCTAAAATCTTCAGCTACTCTAATTGCTAACAAAGCAGCTCTTGCAGACCCTGAGAAACGTGAAAAAATTTATGACGTTGTTGCCTTACTTAAAGGAGTTGTAGATGGACAAAAACGTATACATATTTTTGTCAATGTAAAAAAAGAAAACTTGCAGACTTTGCTAACTGAACTCCCGGCGCTGAAAAACCCTACGATTTCTCCTCTTGCAGATGATACTTGGGTTAGTGTAAATACTGTTATTGAGAAAGATAGTCTAATTGAGCTATTGCCAAAAATCCGTAAAATTGCACAAGGCTTAGTCGTGTATGAGCCACGGCAGGTGTTAGCGCTAGACGAAATAGCGCGGAGAAATGATGCCAATGCAAACTCTGATAGTTAAACAGTGGACAGCAAAAACGTTGCCTCCTGACTGGTTTAAGCCTCAACAGGAAATTCAAAAAAATTCTAAAAGTTTGGAAGACACTGTTAAAACTATAATAAGTCAAGTGCGTAAAGATGGCGATAAAGCTATTATAGAGTTTGTAGAAAAATTTGATAAAACAAAATTATCAATTCAAGCCCTAAGAGTATCTGCTGAGGAAATTAGAGCAGCTTATTGCAAGATAACACCGCAACAATTAGATGCTTTACTGTTTATGAAACAACGAGTTGAAACCTATCAAAAACAGCAAGTGCAACCAGAAAATCAAATAAACCTTGATGGTATATCCATAAAAACTGTTCTTTATCCTCTGGATAGTGTAGGTTGCTATGTGCCGGGAGGTCAGGCTGCTTATCCAAGCACAGTTATTATGACCGTTGTTCCCGCTAAAGTTGCTGGTGTTAAACGTATAGTTGTATGTTCGCCTACAGATGCCACAGGTAAAATAAATGATCTAGTTATTGTTGCTTCCGATATCTGTGGTGTAGATGAAGTTTACAAGATAGGGGGTGCCCAAGCTATTGCCGCTTTAGCGTATGGTACACAAACCATAAGACCTGTTCGTAAAATAGTTGGACCTGGCAGTAAATATGTTACTATGGCAAAGGTTTTGGTCTCAACAGATGTTGCTATTGATATGCCTGCTGGTCCAAGTGAAGTGTTAATTTTAGCTGATGAAACTGCTGATCCACGGTTAATTGCGTTTGATATGATTTCGCAGGCTGAGCATGGAACAGACAGTGTTGCAGGACTAATTACCACCTCCAATAGATTAGCCGAAAATGTTCAGAAAATTTTGACAGAACTTGCTTCTTCAACAGAGCGTAGCGAAAAAATTTCTGAATCACTGAAAAAATATGGATTTATAATCACTTGTGATAACTTTAAAGAAATGGTAGAGTTGTCTAATCAGTTTGCACCTGAACATTTGGAAGTTATAACAAAAAATGCTCAGGACCTAACAAAGGATTTAGTTGCAGGTTTAATTCTTCTTGGTCCATATAGTCCCGTACCCCTTAGTGATTACGCAAGTGGAACTAATCATGTTTTGCCAACTGGAACATTTGCGCAATCCTTCTCAGCACTTGGAGTGTTTGACTTTTCACGTCGCGTTAGTATTGTAGAATGTTCCAAGGCAGGATTAGAGAAAGTTAGATCCAACGTTAAAGTGCTTGCTTACATAGAAAACCTGCCAAATCATTACAAAGCAATAGATGCAAGGTTCTGATATGATAATGAACACGTCATACCATAAATGGTTAGAGCAGAAAAAATTGAAGCTTCAAACTTTTGATTGCTACTCAGCAGGTGTTACACCTGAAAGTTTAGCTCAGCAACTATGTGTTGACAACTCAAAAATTGTAAAGTTAAACTTTAATGAGAACCTGTTTATCGATCGTTCTCGCCAAACACTCTTGCTCAAACAGATTGCTGACGAGATTGACTTACGCTTATATCCTGAAGACGAAATGCCTAAATTAACTAAAAAATTAGCTGAATACCTGCAAATTCTTCCCGAATGCATAGTTATTGGTAATGCCGGAGATGAACTGCTTGACCGTATAATACGTCTCTTTATAGAAAAAGATGATGTTGCCGTCTCGTTTGCCCCCTCTTTTGTAATTCCCAAATTATGTGTAAAACGTCAAGAAGGTGAATATGTAACCGTACCCTTGAAGAGTAATTTTCAACTTGACGTACCTTTAATGCTTGACGCTTTTTCAGAAAAAACACGTTTACTCTATTTATGTTCCCCTAATAATCCAACTAGCAATCAGATGAGACCAGAAGACATCGAGACCTTAGCTAAAGCTTTTCCTGGTATTGTTATCTTAGATGAGGCATACAGCGAATTTGCTGATTACTCATTTGTATCTCGTATTCATGAGTTTCCAAACATGATTATTCTGCGAACTTTTTCTAAAGCTTTTGGACTTGCCATGTTACGTCTTGGATACGTTATTGCTAATCCTGAACTTGCAGAAATTTTAACAAAAAAAGCGCCCTTACCCTATCCTGTAAGCGGGTTTACCATTAGAATGGGTATTAAAATGCTTGAAAACATTGATATTATGCAAACAGCTGTTGCTTCTCTTAAGGTTGAACGGGAAAACCTCATAAAGGCATTAAACCAAATAGAGGGTATACAAGCGTTTAATTCACAGGCTGATTTTGTTCTCATGAACACAAAACAGCCTGCGGATACGGTGTATGAAGAACTGCTCAATAACGGTGTTATACTCAAAAAATGGGGTAAGCTCCTGCAGTATGAGAACTGTTTCCGTGTAACTGTTGGTTTACCCGAATTTAACGCTAAACTTGTTGAGTCCTTAAAACGGATAAATAATAATGGAAGGGTTAATCGTGCGTGTTGAAGAAGTTTATCGTAAAACTAAGGAAACTGTAGTGAAAGTAAAAGTTAACCTTGACGGTGAAGGTAAGGCAATTGTTAACTCTGGAGTGCCCTTTCTTGATCATATGTTAACAAGTTTTGCAACGCATAGCCTAATTGACATCGAAGCCAGCGTAAAAGGTGATCTAGTACATCATTGTGTAGAAGATTTAGCTATAGGGTTAGGTGAGGCTTTAAACAAAGCCTTAGGCTCTCGTGTGGGTATAACACGGTTTGGTAACGCAACTGTTCCCATGGATTGCTCTATAGCCTCTGTGGCTGTTGACTTAGCTATGCGACCTTTCTTCAAAATTGATCTTAAATTTAGAGGCAGAAAAGTAGAAGAAATGCAAACCGAAGATATTAACCATTTTTATGAATCTTTAACAACTTCATTACAAGCTAATGTACACATGTTTGTAATGTATGGTAGTAATGATCATCATAAAGCAGAGGCTGCAACCAAAGCTTTAGCCCTCTCTTTGCGGCAAGCAATTACAGTTGATTCTCGCCGTAAAGGTGTGCCTAGCTCTAAAGGGGTAATTTGATGCAAAAAGCCGTAATTTTCGACTACGGCGTGGGCAACTTGCTAAGTCTTAAATGTGCTATAGAGCGAGCTGGGCTGGATGTTTTCATAGGATCTTCCACACAAGATTTAGCACAGGCTGACGCAATTGTTCTTCCCGGTGTGGGTAGTTTTACACCTGTAGCTAAAAAACTTGCGGGGTTTAAAGAAATTATTCAAACTAAAGTTACAGAAGGGGTGCCATTGTTAGGTATATGTCTTGGGTTACAATTGTTTTTTGAAGAAAGTGCTGAGGGTCCTGGTGAGGGTTTAGCTTTATTTAAAGGTAAAGTTGTACAGTTACAGGGTGACTTGAAAATTCCCCATATGGGTTGGAACACTTTTAATTCTGTTAAAGCGTGTGAACTTTTTAACGGTATAAACAATGAAAAGGCTTATGTGTATTTTGTACATTCATTTTATCCTGTGCCATTTGATGAATGTGTTGTGTGTGCAAAAACTACTTATGGCTTGCCTTTTACTTCTGCTGTAGTTGATAAAAATATGTATGGTCTTCAGTTTCACCCTGAGAAATCAGGTGATGTAGGTTTACAAATTTTACAAAATTTTGTTAAAATAGTGACGAGGTAATAATTATGCAGTTAATTCCAGCTATAGATTTAATGAGCAGTAAAATTGTGCGCTTATCTCAGGGGGAAGCTAAAACTGCCAAAGTTTACGAACACTTTGGTGGCCCTGTGGAAGCTGCAAAACGTTGGTATGATGAGGGAGCTAGTAAACTTCATATAATTGACCTTGATGCCGCATTTGGTCAGGGTAATAATCATTTTGTTATAGCAGAGATTGCTAAAAACATTAATTTGCCTATTCAAGTTGGTGGAGGTATACACAGTTTTGAAGTTGCTGAGAAACTTTTTAGTACAGGTATCCATCAGGTGATGCTTGGTTCCTTAGCCTTTAAGGATTTTTCAGTTATAACACGGTTACAAGATAAATTTGGTAAAGAATCCGTTATTGTAGCGCTTGATAATAAGAATGGTCAAGTAATGATCAATGGTTGGCGTACAGCAACTAATTTAACTCTACAAGATGCGCTTGACAAATTTATTGCCCTTGGTGTAAACCATTTTTTAATCACCTCTATTATGCATGATGGTCTACTTGATGGTCCCGATCTTGAGACTCTTGCTAAAACTGTTAAATATTCGGGCGCCAAAATTTTGGCAGCCGGCGGTATCGGCAGTATAGATGATCTTTTTCACCTTAAAGAAATTGGAGTAGACGGTGCCGTGATTGGCAAAGCTCTTTATGAGAGCCGGTTTACATTAAAACAGGCGATACAAAAAATAGGAGTTTAACTTGTTATGCCTCTTACAAAACGTATTATTCCCTGTTTGGATGTTGACCATGGAAAAGTGGTTAAAGGTATAAATTTTATTCAACTTAAAAGCGCCGGTGATCCCGTGGAATTGGCGAAACGGTATAGCGATGAAGGAGCTGATGAGCTTGTCTTTTTGGATATAACAGCTTCTCATGAAAAACGTGATATACTGCGGCAATACGTAGAAAATGTAGCTAAAAAAATCAACATTCCTTTCACAGTAGGCGGTGGCATACGTAATGTGGTTGATGCTAGAAACGTTTTATGTAGCGGAGCTGATAAAATTTCAGTTAACACTGCTGCTGTAGAGAAACCTGAAATAATTACAGAGTTAGCAGACGCTTTTGGACGACAGTGTATAGTAGTTGCTATAGACGCTAAACGTAATTTATCCCCCAGCCCCGGCAAAGTTACTATTCAAACAGTTGATGGACCTGTATGGTTCGAAGTTACAATTTGTGGCGGTAGAATATCTACAGGTATAGACGCTGTCGCATGGGCACTGCAGACCGAAAAATTGGGCGCCGGCGAATTTCTAGTAACTTCCATGGATAAAGACGGCACCGAAAACGGTTTTGACCTTGAACTCACTTGTGCCATATCTGAGCGTGTACATGTACCTGTAATTGCAAGCGGCGGAGCAGGATTGCCACAACATTTTGTTGACGTTTTAACTACCGGCAAAGCCGATGCAGCATTAGCCGCCTCTGTATTTCACTACAATAAATATCCCATATCTCTGGTTAAAAATTACCTATGTAACGCAGGAGTACCTATAAGACAATGACCTCAAATGATCTAATAATAATGTTATTATCCAAACTTGACTTCACTAAAGGTAACGGTTTAATTCCAGTTATAGTTCAAGACGTAACCACTAAAACCGTTTTGATGCTAGCATACGCAAATAAAGAAGCCTTAGACTTAACTCTGAAAACTGGTAAAGCAACATACTGGAGCCGTTCTCGCAACGAAATATGGGTTAAAGGCGAAACAAGCGGACACACACAAAAAATCGTTGAAGTCACAACAGACTGCGACTACGATACTCTGCTCTACATTGTCGAACAAAAAGACAACGCCTGCCACACAGGATCATACAGCTGCTTCTTTAACAAACTAAAATGATGAAACCTGTTTTTCTATATTTCTTAACGACTGAAATTAGAAAAACATATTATCTTTCGCGATTTTTCCATGTTAAACATTTGATTTTTTGTTATTTTTTTTCCTAAAAATCAAAGTTAATTTTTTTTAAACATGGCTGTACATTTGGTCGTTGGTGTATTTACCCGTGTCCATTTCTTTTTCAATTTCTTTTAGTAAAAGTATGCGTTTGAATGTTGGTGGGTGCGTTGCGAACATGTTGTTTAATTGAGTCCATGTGTCGTGTGCTTCTTTTTCCATTGCTAATTGAAGTTCATGTTCGTCAAGTACGCCATCGCCATCTAGATCATATTTGTTTTTGTTTTCCATTATGCGTTTAACGTCTTGTTTTGCGGTTGATGGATCTCCAATATAAAATGCTCTTGCGCCTTCATCTGGTTTTGGTGCAATTGATAAGCCATAGGTGATTTTAGCTAAGGCGCTTCCTAAGTCATGGGGTGAATTGGTAACATATGCTGCAAAGGCATCTGCGAAATGTTCTCGTAACCGGCTAAGGCGCATAACAATTGCAAAGGTTATAATGTATACTAGAAATGATATTACTCCTATAGCTATTAGAATTACTCCACTGTTGTCTTTTTGGTTTTTTCTGCCTCTATTTGAGAACATGCTAGCAAATAAGGCGCTTCGTGCAATCATGTATGCAATTAATGGTAAAGCTGAAAGTATCGTCATTATAGCATAGTCTTTATGTTTAATATGACCAAGTTCATGGGCTATTACGCCGCGGATTTCACCTTGATTAAGATGCCGTAGTAATCCCTCATGCACAGCTAAAGTGGCGCTACTGGTGGTTCTGCCAAAAGTAAAAGCGTTAGGCGAATTGCTGGGTACAATTGCAAGTTTAGGCATAGGTAACCCGCTTTTTTCTGCCAACTCTTTAACAGTTTCTTCAAGCCACGGAGACTCACCTGGCTTAACATACTTCAACTTTGTTGACATAGCCACTATTGATGGGCCAATCGCAAACTGTATTAAAATAAACAAGGTTGAACAGCCAAACGCGATAAAGAGACCCGTCCACATATCAAGGCCTAGTACGTAAACAACTGCAAAAATGAAAAGTCCAAATATGAAAACTGAAAGAAAGACTGACGTTGCCATTGCGGTCTTTAGCTGAGACAGATTTGCCACTTTATTTTTCTCCTAATATGACTCACAAACCATCATTTAAAGAATTAAGTCTTTCCCAAGACAAATCTATACATTCTCTAATAATGTCGCATATTTAGGCGTTTTTTCTGTTTCTGCTCTTTTTTCTTTTTTTAGTTAGTCTTGAGATTATTTTAAGTGTAACAAATTATATGGGGTATGCTCCACAGATTCTGCAGAACTGAATTTTTGTCTTAATATAACCCTTGCATTTTGGGCACATCTTTGCATCACTGTTTGGGTCTGGGAAAACTTTGGAGGGTTTGTCAAAAATTTTTCTAAAAGCTTCATAATAGAGTAAATGTTCTTTATCGCGAATTTGTACACTGTCAGCTTCAAAAATGTTTTTTTTCTTTTCTACAAACTCGTTGTTGGTGTATTGTTCTTCAAATATAGCGTTTAATGCATCTGTTCCTGTGCCTGTTTCAAGCGGTGCTTTAGGTCTCCAAACGATTTTTTGAGGCATAACGTTTTCATAGGCTTTACGCAGTAACCATTTACTGTATTTTTCATTATTATACATGTTAATTTTAACTTTCATTGGCAGTTTTTTTGCCCAATCCATAAATTCTGGGTCAAGATAGGGCTGTTTAACTTCCATTCCTAAAGATTTTGACAATGGAACACTACTAAATCTCATTTCTGCCCACATGTCTAATTGCTTTTTGTATAGTTCCTCCTCTGAGAGATGAAACTGCCATGGATAACCAAAAAGCTCATCTAACCCATCTCCCGTAAAAATTTTAGATAGACCCATATTTTTTAGACAAGTTAAACCGATGTATATGGGCATGCTGTTTCTTACGTCCATTGGGTCAAAAGTTTTTAATGCTCTGACAACTTTTGGCACATTTTCTAAGGCCTCTTCTACACCAAAAATGTGTGTTTGTTGATTTTCAAGTTTTAGAAACTCTGTCATCATTTTAACATAGTGTGCGTCTTTTGGGTCACCTTGTTTAAACGCTATGGTCAATGTGGGAAGGTCTGGCCTGTATTTTATAGCCTCATAAACAATTATAGAGGTATCTGTTCCTGCAGAAAATAAAACACCATCGCCCAGATTATTTTTGACAACTTTATTGATTATGTCTCTGGTTTCTGACAGGAGGTGACTGTATTTCTTTGGATCGAGTGCCATAAATTTTCCTCACACCCATCTTCTTTTACCTTTATTTAATTTTATCCATATTATTGTTAAAATCAAAAAGCGTGAACGTATATAGAAAAATTTTAAAAATGAGCCTAACAAGTTGATGTAAGGTAAGAGTTAACGTTGGTGCAAAACATTTTAAATCCAGTTAACCTACTCAAATGTAGCGTGACAAAATGGAACAATATCTGCTGCCGGGGTCATCTGCAAAAATAGTGGTCAAAGATAATGTAGTAGCCGTAATTAGTAACACACCTCTAACTACTATCAGCTCAGGTATCTATAACGGAGGCTTCAAAAAAGTTCATGCAATCCTAAACGTTTCTGTTCCAGATGATTATAACGACAACCACCTGCATGATGATCCACTAAATTTGATTTATGCTGCCCAAAAGAATCTACAAATAACCCCTAACTGTGTTGCTATGTTAACAGCTGCAAAAATAAAAAACCTCTCTTTAGTAACTCGACAAACAGACGATATAACCATACTTGCAATAGCCACTGCAGGATGGCGGCACGGCGAATCTGCAGGTGAAGTTATAGAAAACAGTCATTACGTGCGTGGAACAATTAACGTAATAGTTGTTATAAACGCAGATTCAACTGATAGCTGTCTTGCTAGTTTATTTTTGACTGCAACGGAGGCTAAAACTGCTGCAATGAATGATTATGATATACGCAGTCGATACAGTGGTGATGTTGCAACTGGAACTATAACTGACAGTTTGTCCATAGCCGTAACTGGCCAAGGTGCAAAAGTTGAATTTGGCGGTCCCGCCTCAAATGTTGGACAACTCGTAGCTAGTGCGGTACGACAAGTAGTTAAGGAAGCTGCAGACAAACAGGAGGGACAGCATCAAGGTCGAACATTGAACAGACGTCTTTCAGAACGTCATCTATCTCTTGACTGCTTAGCTGTTGAGCTTTCAAAAGCCAAAGTTTTTGGAGACCAAAAAACGATCATTTCACTATTGGAGCAGATTTTAGCATCCGATCCAGTTTCTGCCGTGTTTCTATTGGCTGCTGCTAGGTTAGATGATGATTTTAAAAAGGGTTTGATTCCAAATGAACTTGGTGATATATCTTTGTTAAGCAAACGGTTTGGCTGTTTACGATTTAATCAAAAACTTGTGATGAACCGTTTTTCTGAAGTTAATTTACCGCCTTTTACCAAACAGGCAGTAATTGCTATTCTTCAAAATTCTTTATCAAAAAACTGTTAGTCTACAGTTTTGTTGTTTGGTATTTGTTTTATGTCTTTGTTTTTTAAAATGTATGCGGTTATTGCCAGAATTAGTGTGGTGCAACTTAGCGAGGCCGTGATTGATATAAAGTTTAATCCTATTGGTGTAAGCCCTAGAAATAACCCTATAAGTCCTGCTATGCCAAAGCTTAGTGCAACGCTTAACACAATTTTTTCTATAATGTCTATTTTGTCCTTATTTCTAAATAACATGTTGACTAAGCAATTGCCCGGTACGAAGAACATAAAAACAATAACAAGTGCCGAACGTATATACCCTAGTATTGACTCAGCTGGGATAAGACAAACGGCGAGGATAGTTAACCCTGTGGTTAATGTGATTATTTCTAGCCATCGAAGAGGTTTCATATCTACTAATAAATACTTACTTAAATAAAAATAAGTGCTCTAAATTAAAAATAAAAATAAAGAAAGGGTGATGTTAGGCAAACATCTTGAATATTGGATGGTTCTCAACATCTACTGGTTGTGTTTCAAAGTCTGCAGCTGCAGATGCGATGTATGTATCAACGACTGCGGTTGCTGGGAAGACCCATTCAGCTTGTTCAGCTGGACCAAACATTAACCAGTTAGCACCCATGACTTGCAAGATTGCGTTGGTTGCTGTAACTGTGCCTTTGCGGTATTCTTTTGCAATGTTTGCTTTTACCCAACCCATAGTTGTGACAACGTTGCCGCTGCCTGTGCCTACAGGATGACCATACTTTTCTTTCATCATTGGAAAAGCTACAACTGAGCTTCCCATGTCTGGTTGGAAAGATGGCATTGATGTATCAACGAGTGGTTTTGTAATTCCGCCTTTTTCTGCAAGTGCTAAGGCTTCTTCAACAACATTCATTCTGCCTGCAAGAGTTGTGTCATGTGGGTCGTCTGCTAGAACAATCGACATTTTGATGCCGCTTTCTTTTAGATTTGCTAATTCGTCATCTTTTACTCCTTTGTAGACAGAGTTATAGAAGCATCTTTCTTGTAGACCCATTTGTTTTGCAATTTTTGCTGCTGCCATACGGGTTCTTGGGCTCATAGCGTCAAGCATGAGTGGGACCTCTGTATGTTTGGTAACGAAGTCAAAGTATTTCTCGAAGGCTGTCTCTGTTGTGCCGACAATGTCAAGAGCAAAAGGTACGCCTGAAATGTCACTCTGTATTTGGCATCTGTTAATGATGTCTTCTGCAGCTTTTGGGTCAAAAATGCCTTTGTTTGCGTCGGAAACCATTTTTTGGCCAAGCCAGAAAATAGAGCCAATAAGAAATGTTGGTAGCTCGCCTGGTTGACCGCCAACTTTTACTTTTCCGATTTCATAGATTTTTTGGGGGGTACTGAATCTTCGCATGTTATCTCATCAATTAACGTTTATTTTTTCAATGCTTTTTTGGCTAGTTCTGGAGCTTCTTCTTTGTTTTTACCAAAGAGTGCACCAAACGCGTCTGCGTCTTCTTTTTTGACTGCTGCGCCACCCATGATTATGCCAATTTTGTCTTTGAGACCTGCTGCTTTGAGTGCTTCATCAAGTTTTGCTAGATTGTTCTTTGCTGGTACAGTGTTAATTGAGAGTGCAATAAGGTCTGCATTGTTCTCTTTTGCTTTGTCAACGAAAACTTGTGGTGCAACGCTTTTTCCAACGTCAATTGTTTTGAACCCTGCACGTTTTAATGATTTACGTACTGCCTCTTTTGCAGTATCGTGCATATCTGGTTCAATGTTTCCAATTACTACTATGCCTAATGGATTTTCTGGTTCTGGGGGTTCTTTTTCCATCATAGATTTAAGCCAGGACATATAAACACCTATTTTAGTTTTATACTGGGGTTTTTATAGTCGCGATTGATATTTAAACTTTAACTCTGTGTGTTAATACATGCTTAAACGAAAATCAATGTTTGCTGGAGGACAACGTATGGTAAAAGACACAAACAAGCATTTGATATTGATTTTTGCCATTTTTGTTTTTGCTTTTCTGTACCGCTTCCTTTTGATGACTCACGCAACTTTTCCTCCAGGTGCTGACATAGGTTTACACAATAGTATTATTCACTCAATAATCAATCAAGGTTCTAATGTTGATTTTCTCTATAACTACTACCAAATGGGCGGTGGTTTATCCCTTACTTTTCCAGGTTATCACCTTTTTACTGCGCAAATAATTATGCTGACAGGTGTGCCTGAATATTTAGTACACGCAATAGTAGTCTCTTTGTTTTCATCTATAACCGTTCTTGTTTCATATCTTATAACGCGGGCTGTTTGGAAGGAATCTGCTGCTATTATCGTTGCTTTTCTCATGGCGATTTCACGATTTGATATTGAAATGCTATGCTGGGGCGGTTACCCAAATGTTATAACCCTTATGTTAATACCTGTAACATTCTACCTTTACATACAAAAAAAACGTTTTACAAAACTTCCTTTCTATATCTCAACTTCACTGTTAATTAGTTCCATATTCATAGTTCACTCCTTGAGTATTATCGTGTTTGTAAGTATACTGTTTTCTATGATCTTTTTTAGCTTAATATTTGGTTCAAAACTTGGAACCACACGGTTTGAAGCGTTAAGTTGGTTGCTACCTGTCATTTCTGCTGGTTTAATTACTTTACCTTATTTGATCAAAGTTGTTCCGGCATTCCTAACGAACTCGACAAATGCAGAAATTAATCTGGCAACCGCTTCTGCGCGTGTATTGCCTTTAGAACTAGTTTTGCCCCTTTTTGTAGTTGTAGGTCTTTATTTTATCTTGTCTAAAAAGTATCATAAACGTTACTTTACAATTCCCACGCTTCTGCTTGTATTATGGATACTTGTTCCTGCAGTATTTACTCAAGGCTATCTCATCGGACAATATACTGATTTCCATCGGTTTCTGTACTTTGTAATGCTTCCTGTTATAATGTTGATAAGTCTCTTTATCGATTTTGGCTCAAGTTTTTTTGCTCGCGTAATAGACACCTATCGGTCATCAACAAGTCAATTAAACAGTACTACTGCTACTATTAAAGAAACTGAACCGGTAACACCTAAACGTTTAACCAGTTTTTCAAAGAAAGCAAACCGAACTTTAACGCGAGCTAATCTTTATGCAGGTTTTCTTATAGGGTTTTTGGTGATTTGTTTCTTCATACCTCTATTTGCAGCTCCGCAAGAAGGCTTAAAGCAGCAAACATTTTATCAGATAATGAATGACCCTTTGTATCAGGGTATGGACTGGGCTAAAGTTAACACGTCTGATAATGCGGTAGTTGTTACTGAGGCTTATTATGGTTGGTGGTTTGCAGGTTTTGCACAAAGACCCACTTGGAGTGCTGTTGTTCCCTATTTTCTTTCACTTTCTCGTGAGGTTCCAATTGCTCAAACGGCAACTAATTTGCTTGATAATGATTATCTGTTTGAAAGTTCGTTTAAACTTTCTGATGAAGTTCACGGCATTCAGGTAAGGGAGGATGGTGGGTATATGGCAAGGCATAATCCTCAAATTTTTGCCTGTTTAAACTGGACTTATTCTCCATATCCTTTCTTTAACTTTAACAATAACCAAACGAAAATCATGTATGAAGTAAATGGTGTTCCACAGTCGATAACGTTGGATAAATTGCCTGTTTTGGCTATGTGTATGGAAAATAGTTCTCAGTATACGGCGGTTTCTGTTGTTAAGGGTAATGAGTATTTCACTTGTACTCAGTTTACGGTAGTTTATGCTGGTTCAAAATTTGTTAACATAACATACACTCTTGAAGCTGTCTCTAAAGATGTTTCTTTATCTTGGTTACAGTCCACTTTAGAGGTTAATGCGTTGCCTGTAGGTACTGAAAGATCTAACTCGCTTGGGTTTTTAGCTAAAAATGTAAAAGTTTTTGGGCAAGTAGTCTTTAACAAAAATATTCCTTATATTAACTCTAAATCGTATAATTCGGCATATACTGAGGTTCGTTTTGACTATAATTTAGAAGGTAAAAAGCAATCAGAGCTACAGATGTCCTTAACCACTTATTCTGCTACAAATAATCAAGCTCTGTATGATAGAGAAGATAAAACTCTTCTTAATGCTTTCTTTGATAAACAAATAGACCTTAATTTGCAACCAGAAAATCGTGACAATTTACCCCTTCCGGCACCATTTAATTATCAGGCTGAACTAAAAATCAATAACATAGAGTACATTGCTGTAACCCGTTCATATATGGCAGATTCAAATGCTGATGTTAGACTCAAATTTGCAAATGACCCCTTGTTTAACCTTGTATTTATTAACCCTGAAGTTGCTATATTTGAAGTAAAAAAATAACCGCCATAAGAGGAAACCTTACGTTTGATACTAAAGCTCTCAAAAGATAAACTGTTAGAACTATTGTTTTTAACAGGATTTTCCACAGCCCTTTTTTTGCTCTTCTATAGCCTTCTCTCCGCAAATGGCCTTATTCTTGGAAATGACCCCTCAGTGCACTTAGCTAGAGCACAAGATTTTCTAAGTACGGGTCAAATTTCTTTAGCTAATCTGGGTTGGACTCCGCCGTTATACCAAATTTTGTTAGCGTTTTTAATCTCCCTTACGGGTGCCACAAATATTGCTCAGATACTTTTACTTGTTAAAGTGTCTGCTGTAGTGGTTAATTGGCTGCTTATTTTTAGTGTGTACCTTATTGCTAAACGGTTCTTTAACAAGAAAACAGGCATGGTTGCTGCGGTTTTGTTGTTACTGTGTTTTCCAATGTTTGAACTTAATATGTGGGGTGGTTACACAAGTGTTTTAGGTATAGCCTTTATGATGTTATTGTTTTTGTATTTACCTCTCTCCATTGAACATAAAAGTTACATGGTGGTTGCTGGTGTGTCTGCTTTTGCATTGGTGCTATCTCATCAACTTACCATGTTTGTTGCTGCCTTAATTTTGGTGCCAATTATGTTGTTTTTAATCATTAAATCTAGAGGTAAGGGTATCAAAGCTTTGCTTTTTATAATAATTGGTGGTGGTCTTGCTTTCTTTCTTTATTATGTTCGAGCGATGTTGCCCTATTTAGGTGGTTTAATAGAGCACATATTTTTTGCACAGAAAGCTATGGCTTATCAGATTCCAGGGACATCTCTGTCTGCTTTTTGGTCAAATTTTGGTTTTGTATTTATTTTAGGCATTGCCGGTTTATTTGTAGCTGCTTACAAGTTATGGCTTGAAAAAAAACACGTAAATAATATTACGTTAGTTCTTAGTTTTGTTATTCTTTTGTTTTTGGCAGAATCTTTTGTTTTTGGTTTATACTTGCCTTTTCGATGGTTTGTTTATTATTTGATGCCGTTTATAACAATTTTTGCATCTGTAATGTTGCTTTTTATTGTGTCAAAATTCTTGAGTTACTATAAGTTACATAAGACAGGTGTAAAACGTTTTTATCTTAAAGTTGTTGTTGTAGGTCTAATTGTTTTATCCTGTTTTGCATTGGTAATGCGTGGTTCTTCCTTGGGTGCTCATGTTAATGCTGCAATCACATTTTATTCAGCTTCGGACCCAAAGGCGTTAGATGCCGGTTTGTGGCTTAAGGCTAATTATCCTGAACCTGCAACGGTGATTGTTACTTCTTCTCCTGGTTTTTGGTTTAGAGCTTTTTGCGAAAAAAACGTGATAGCAGCTACTGATCAGATTGTTGAGAGAAATGCCATTACAGAGTCTGTTTTAAGTTTATCTTATGAAATAGAAACTCCTTTAACTCTTCTACGTGTTTATGAGGCTAAAGGAGACACTATAAGTGAAAACTATATTTCTATCAATAATCTTTGGTTGCTTGATACTTTTTGTTCAATATCTGGTGATTATGTCTCCTACAATATTGGTGGCGAACATAAGACGGTTCCTTTAACTCAAATGACTCGTTATTACACATTAAATAGTGGTGGTGGTAGTAGTAGTCAGACTGTGAATACTTTAACAGTTATTTATGCTAATGACGATATTTTAGTATCTCAAACACAGTTGGTTCAATCATCTTCTTATGCTATTGAAACCCTTTGGGATATTTCTCCAGTTGATAATTCAATAAGTAACGTTACGCTGTACACATCTACTTTCTTTGATTTACAATTTAATTTTAACAAAGCTTACTTGCCCGGTGCTTTGAATTGGGAAAACCCTTGGGATAACCCCTCTGATTCTTCTGGTGATAGTTGGGCCGTAACTGACTTTTCTAAAAATACTCTAACTGATAATTATGTAGTGATACATGATGAGCTGGCTCAAATTTATTACGCTATGGAATTCAATAATTTACCTGACTGGGGCAACATAGGTGCTTTGGGCAACAAACAAATCGACGCAATCCGGCTTAGTTACAAATTTGAACAAATTAACACAGGTAAGCATGCGTCTTTTTCTTACAAAATTTTAACGTTCTCTGAGGAGAGTTATTATCAAACTGTACAACGCACTCAAATTAATGAAATGTTCACTGCGCAACCTCCATTGTATTTCACAGTTGTAAGCAGGAGTTACATAGATTTTATCAAAGAAAATAATGTTAGTTTCCTTGTTTATGATAGATTCCAGTTAGATACTAAACTTGTCAGAAACGAGATTTTAGATCTAGTTTATTCAAATGATCGATATACTATTTTTAAAGTAAACCAGTAAAGACAAGGTTGGAAAAATGCGCCTTTTTAAAAAAGAAGAGAAAAAAGGTTATGGTTTCTTTTTGAAGAGTTCTGGGTTTTCGCGCATGACTTGTGGTATGTATGCGCATGCAGGGTCTGTTTCAAACAAGTCGCCTGTGTAAAATTCAGCTCGTGTTCTACATCCACCGCAGATTTCTCTATACTCGCAAATTCCACATTTACCTTTAATTTGGCTTTTGTCTCTCAGCTTAAGGTGTAGCGGGTTTGTTTGTAATTCTTCCCAAGCTGTTTTTAGGTTTTTATTTTGGACGTTGGCTAATCTGTAGCCTTCATGGAAGCCGCATGGTCTATAGTCGCCGTTTTCTGTTACACCGATGTAGTCTCCACCGATTGTGCATTTGCCTAAAAATTCATTTGTGAACCAGTCCCAGAATTTTGCTGGATTTCTCTGTTTTACGATTCTTGCATAAAATGGCGAGTAGACGTTAACGCGGAAGTTGTTGTTTTTCTTGTTGCGGTTATATTTTACTTCATAGTCATATAATTGATTAAGTGCTATTTCATATTGATCTGCGGTGGGTGCTAGGTCTATCATGTTATCGCTTGCTCTCCCGACTGGTACAAGGTTGTGGTAAACAACCATTTTGCCGCCATATTCGGCTGCTAATTGGCAAGTGTGTTCAAGCACGTTAATGTTATATTTGTTCATAGTTGTGACTATGCAGTCAAGCAGGCCTCTTTCTCCGAGTTTTTGCATGGCATATGTGGCTTTGTCATAGCTGCCTTGTCCTCTGACAATGTCATTTGTAGCTTTGTCACCGTCGATGCTTACGGCAGTGTGAACCTCATATTTTGTTAGAAGGTCTAAACGTTTTTGGTCAAAGGCAAATCCGCTTGTGATTAAACTTACTTCCATGCCGTACGTTTTTTTGGCGTATTCAATAATTTCAAAAATGTCTTCGCGTACTAATGGTTCTCCACCGCTAATGCCAAACCATTTAGCGCCAAAGTTGTACATTTCATCAACAATTTTTTTGCCAGTTTCAGTGTTTACCTCGTCATCTTTGGCAAATTTAGGTACATAACTACAGTAAACACAGTTACCTACACATCGTCTTGTACATCGCCAAGTTACCATGTACAAAGGTGGTCTGTTTTGAGCCAATTTAATCACAAAGTATTAACATCAGCCTTTATGATATAAAATTTCCTGTAAACGGACGTAAACTTCATTTGATTACTTTCGACCAGTTTTTATGAAAGCGGGTTTTGTCTTTTTTTAGCTGATTCTTAGTGCAAGATATTTTTTTGTTTTTCCGAAAGAGTTTAATATTTAGTGGGGTTAATTTGTCCTTTACTGTAAGAGGTTACTATATGACTAATCAATCCTCTGTTGAAAAACCTAAAGATTTGGTTGTTTCACCACCCCCACAAATTAATGGTACAATGTCAAAAACTCGCGTAATGACCTACACTTTTATTGCATTGCTAATCATAACAATTGCCACTGCCGCTATATGGTGGCCAGTTATGACCCCCACTGAAATGCAGATGGCTACGTTTACTGAAGCTGGTCTGACTGGTTTTCTTGCAATGCCTCTTGGCGCTATTCTTCTGGTAAATGCTCTGATTGCTGTTGGAGTAGCTGTACTGAGTGACTTTATAATTGGAAAAGCTGCTGCTGATAGTGAAGTAAATACTATGTCAGCTGCAGTTTTCGGTTTAATTGTTACTCTTTGTTACTCACTTGGTCTCCCCGGTATGGCAAAAGCTGTGGAAGTAATGCCCTTGGAAGTGTTAAGCGCTCCTGGCTGCTTTATTTTCATAGCTTTAACGTCATTTCTAGGCCTTGTTATTTTTAAGAAACTACAAGGTATGGCTGGACGCAAATACCTAAACCCTGCAGCTGCCGCAAAATTCATAGTGCTACTACCCTTTCTCTTCTCAACATTTCTTATAAAAGAACACTGGGCACCATATGACGCTGGTGGTTTAAGCATGCCTCAGCTTACAAGTGCTATCACTAAAGAATCGTTTGGTGTGTATCTTCAAGGCTGTTACGGTAATCCTGGATTAACTTCTCATCCTAGTACTGAATCTCTAATGCTTCTAACAAAATTCCACGGCTGGCCTGGCGGAGCATCTAGCATTGTTGTAATAATTGTCGGTGTTGCATTGATTTTCTTGTTGCGCAATTATTTCAAATGGAAGATTACTGCCACATACTTTGGTAGCGTCACTGTCATGTCTCTTATAATGACTGGTATATACGGTGGAGATCCAATGACTCGTTTGCTCTTTGAGCTGTTTATTGGTAGCTCAATTTTCTTAGGATTCTTCATGGCAACTGATCCTGCTACGACTCCGTATACACGAAATGGACAAATAATCTTCGGCATAGGCTTAGGTGTACTAACAGTGCTTATCCAGATGTATATGAATTTCTTTGGCGGCGCATTACTTGCATTGCTAATAATGAACTTGACGGTACCACTTTTAGACCGTATAGGAATCAATAAGCCCTTTGGGAGATGAACAAAATGCCATATGAACATATAAAAGAAGTCAAAGATAAAGCACGCGTAACTCCTATTGAAATCTTTCCAGACCCTAAAACTGCAATAGTTATCTTAAATCAGCACTCGGGGAAACCTCTGTCTCCCCTTGTTGCGGTTGATGACTCTGTAGCAATAGGACAAAAGATTGCTGACTCAAAAGAACGCATAAGCTCACCTGTACACAGCCCAATTTCAGGTAAAGTTGTCAAAATCGGCAATATATACAATCACTGCTTAGAAACATTTACTGAAGCCATTTTCATTGAAAATGACGGCAAAAAAACCAAAGCCAATACTCTCTCTCCAATCTCTGAGTCAGAACTACAGAAAACCAAACCCGCTGATCTACTTAATATAATCCATGAAGCAGGCATAATTGGTCTAGGCGGCGCAGGCTTTCCAACACATATAAAACTAGCACCCCCCGCAGACTTTCCAATCAAAAACTTGGTTGTAAATGCCACTGAAGGCGAACCATATGACACAGCTGACGAACGTTTACTAATTGAAAAGACTACAAACTTGTTACGCGGTGTAAACGTGATAAAAAAAATCTTGGGAAACCCTAAGGTAACCATAGCCACTAAAGTATCTAAAGCAGACGCAGTGCCAAAGCTACAAGAAGTCTTCGGCAATGAGTCAGACACAACAGTAGTCGCAGGGCACTTCAAATATCAACAAGGTGACGCAAGCGTTTTACAGAAAGCACTCTTTGGTTATGAAACACCTCCCACAAAGCGTTCATACGAAATGGGCTGCATTGTTCAAAACGTTGCTACAATTAACGCAATTGCAAATGCAGTATTTGAAGGCGAACCTCTCATAAGCAGAGTAGTCGCATTCAACGGTGAAATCGCACAACCCAAGAACTTGCTGGTAAAAATCGGCACTCCAATAAGCGACATCTTTAACCAAAACAACATTGACATGAACGATGTAAGACAAGTTGTCGTCGGCGGAGTTATGATGGGACACGCAATTCCAACAACTGAAGCACCTATAACTAAACGAAGTTCAAGTATCATTCCCTTCTCTGAAAGCAACTATAAAAAAGAACAAAAACAAACCACATGTATCCACTGCTCAAAATGCATCAGCGCTTGTCCAGTTAAACTACACCCAATTCTAATCTACGAAGCAATCATGAAACCCGACATGGAAAAAGCAGAAAAACTCTGGAACAAAGACTGTATCGGTTGCGGAACCTGCTCATACGTCTGCCCATCACGCATACCTCTAGCAAGCACAATCATGGCATCAAGATAAACTCTAACATGTTAACATGGTTTTC
The DNA here is from genome assembly GCA_009787585.1 of Candidatus Bathycorpusculum sp. Classification (GTDB taxonomy): domain Archaea; phylum Thermoproteota; class Bathyarchaeia; order Bathyarchaeales; family Bathycorpusculaceae; genus Bathycorpusculum; species Bathycorpusculum acidaminoxidans. The sequence continues at coordinate 22,195 of WQSY01000009.1, forward strand.
CATGTATCCATTCTTTTTTTAATCATTAAATTTGAACTTGCAGTTTTTAACCTACAATTTAGTTTTTCTACCTGAGAACCTTAGATTTTTTGGTTTTTGCAGTGAAGTCTAAATATTGGATAGTTGTTAAAGCTTTGCAGTGAAGAAATATGACGTATTGTCCTGAGTGCGGTGGCGAAATGTCTTACATTGCTGTAACTAGACTATATGTTTGTAAAAGCTGTGGCTTATCTGTCACTGGACAAGAACTAGATGAATTGCGTGACCGAAATAAGCCAAGTGATGAAACTGAGGATGAAATAAGAGAGAATAGCCGCCGAGAATATCTTAAATGGTACTTAAGTAAAAAATAATTGTCACGTTTAACATGACGTGTAACCTTTCTCTTAGCAAAGACCCTTTATTGTTGTTGCCTACTTAGTATTTTGATTGTTTATAGTTGCTGTTGTTGTTAGCAAAAGATTATTACTTTCATGGATGCTTGTTTATGTAGTGAATGTTTATGCCTCTTGCCTTTATTATTGGGACAGCTGGTTCAGGAAAAAGTTTTTTCACCGCGGCTTTAAGTGAGTGGTTAAAAATGTCAAAGCAGGATGTTGCTGTGGTAAATCTTGATCCTGGAGCGTTAAAGTTGCCATACTCGCCAGATGTTGATGTGCGTAATTATGTTGATGTTGGTGATTTGATGGAAAAGTATTGTTTAGGGCCAAATGGCGCGTTAATTATGGCGGCGGATCTTATAGCTGATGAGGTTGAGAATTTAACTCGTGATATTGAGTCAACAAATGCTGATTTAGTGCTTGTAGATACGCCTGGTCAGATGGAATTGTTTGCTTTTCGAGCTAGTGGTCCATATATTGTAAATGAGTTAACACGTGACCCTAAAGTGTTGATTTATCTTTTTGATGCCGTGTTTTCTATTAATCCGTTGAATTATGTTTCAAACATGTTTTTGTCTGCAGCGGTGTACAATCGTTTTTTTCAGCCACAATTACATGTTTTGTCAAAGTGTGATTTAGTTCCTAAAAATGATGTTAAAGCGATAACGGATTGGTCAGCTAGTCCAATGGCGCTTGAGAATGCTATAGAGGAAAAGCTTGAGGGGACAAAGCGTATTTTTAGTCGAAATATGATGAAGGCTATTAATCAGTTAGGTATGAAGTTTTTACTTATGCCTGTTTCTTCAAAAACAAATGAGGGTATGATTAATGTTAACACTGTACTTGAGCGCGTACTTACGGGTGGTGAAAAGTATACAACATGATCTTGTAGATTTAATTGCCAAGTAGACTCATACGTTGTAAATGTTCCGCTTTTGTCTTTAAAGGTGTTTCTGCTCCTACAATGATTATGTCTGTTATTTTATAGACTTGTTTTTTGTGTATTTTTGTTAACGATTTTCGTGAGTGTTTATTTATAGATAGATAACGACATTTTTCATGGTTTTTGGTATATTAACTTTTTTTGATTGGGAAAGTCTTGTGTTTCGTTATCAATTTTATGTCACTTGCCCTTTTGCAAGGTTATTACACTACAAATCTATCTAAAGTGAACATTTCATTTTTGTTTCTTGGTTTTTAACATGAAGGTTTAGTGATTAGACTTTGAGGCGTTTTTTAGTTAGTTTTCAGAAAGGCTTTTAAGAAAATGCTCAGTTAACTATTCTTATTCCCATGTGAGAAGGATTCTCTATGAAAATAGATGGAAAATATTTGTTTACCTCTGAATCTGTCGGTGAAGGTCATCCTGACAAGGTCGCTGACCAAGTCTCTGACAGCGTTGTAGATGCAATACTTGCAAAAGATCCTAAGGCAAGAGTTGACTGTGAAACAATTGTTATGCAAGGTACTGTAATGATCACTGGTCAAATTACTACTAGTGCATCTGTTAACATTCCTGCAATTGTTCGTCAAACCTTAAAAGAAATTGGTTTTGACAATGCAAAAGACGGTCTTGACTGGGAGACTTGTGGTATTTTTGTTTCATTAACTGAACAATCACCTGATATTGCTATGGGCGTTGATGAATCAAACGAGCATGAGCAGGGTGCAGGCGATCAGGGTATGGTTTTTGGTTTTGCTTCTAATGAAACTAAAGAATTCATGCCTTTGCCGATTTTGCTTGCTCATAAACTTGTAAAACGTCTAGCTGAAGTGCGTAAAAACGGTGAAATGCCTTATCTGCGTCCTGACTGTAAGGCTCAAGTTACCATACAATATGACAATGGTAAGCCAAAAAGTGTGAAAACCGTTGTTATTGCTGCCCAAAACAATGGGTCTGTAGAGGATACCGTTTTAAAGCAGCAAATAATTGAGAAAGTAATTAAACACGTTATTCCCTCAAATTTAATAACTGAAGACATCAAGTACGTTATAAACGGTACCGGCCGATTTGTTATAGGTGGCACATTAGCTGATTCAGGTTTAACTGGTCGTAAAATTATTGTTGACACCTATGGCGGTGTTGGAAGTCACGGAGGCGGATGTTTTAGTGGAAAAGATCCATCTAAAGTTGATCGAAGTGGTTGTTATATGGCACGTTACATAGCTAAAAATGTTGTTGCCGCCGGATTAGCTGAACAATGCGAAGTTCAAATAAGTTACGCTATAGGTGTAGCACAGCCAATATCTGTACTAGTTAACACATATGGAACAGGAAAACTTTCTGATTCTGATATTCTAGATTTAGTATTGCATAACTTTGATATGCGCCCCCGTGCAATTATAAAACAACTTAACTTGCTAAGACCTATCTATAAGAAAACTGCGGCTTTTGGACACTTCGGCAGAGATGACCTAGATTTTCCATGGGAGCAATGTGATAAAGCTGCAATTCTGCGCAAGGCCATAAAGGGTTAATAAAACCTGATTTCTTTTTTGTTTTACGGTGTTTGTAAGCTTATTTTTTTATAGTTTTAAATGTTATCTGTGTTGTTTACGACAAGATGCGTGAGGGGTTAGTTGGCCGTTTTTTGAGGTTATCTGTTTGTTTGGTGTAACATGTGTTTTTATGATGGTTTGTGTTTTTTGATATGATGTTGTTAACTATGCTGTGTGTTGTGTGTTGTATTAATGTCTTGTTTTGTTGGATTATGTTTTGTGTAATGTGTTATTTGTCACTATTATTGCATAAATGTTAAATTAAATAAGGTTATGTGTCTCGTCTAATGCTTTTAATGGGAGCCTAAAGATATATAACCTACTGGGTATTGTCTATTTTCTATTAGAAAAAAAGTTAAAAAAGTGATTAATATGAGTAATGTGTTATTTGATCTTAAATCTTCAAAGCTGAAAAAGGCTTTGTTCTTAGTTTTAACGTTTGCTTTGCTGTCAATGCTGTTTTTGCCCGTTCAGGAAAGCTTTGCTGCGCCTATTACTGGTACACCGACAGGTGTGAATGGTAGGATTCTTTCTGCAAGCATGGCCGGTGATACATCTGATTGGGTAGAAATTGCTCGAAATGGTGACTATTCTCTGATTGTGCGCAAAAATTACATAAATTTGTATCCACAAGCATCTTACTACGGTAATCCCACATGGCAATACACTAGTTTTGGTGCAACAAATAGTTATACCAGCTCTACTGTTCGAAATAAAATTAACGATTGGTTTAACGGCCGTTCCAATGGTGCAGCAGATAAGTTGGCTGCTAACGCTAGACTACGTAGTTATACAATGCAGAACAATGCAGTAAATGTTCTTGGCACCAGCAGTGCTGTTGCGTCATTGACTAACGGTTTTAGCCAACCAACCAACACCCAAATGTCTACTGGCAATGATGTTGCTTTTGCACTAAGTTATAGTGAAGCTGCAGAATTCATATCAAAAACTCATGATGTAAGAACCAAGAATCCTCAAATACAGCCAAGTAATGCCAATGCGATTTCGAACTATGGTAAAATCACTATTCCTAATATATACTGCTACGGTGCATGGCTTCGTTCTCCCGGAGACATTAGTGACACTGGAGGCATTTTAGATTATACCGGAAGAGTTTTCCAATTCCACCTCAATTCACAATCCGCCAGCGAATACGGACTTGTTTATCCAGCGTTATGGGTAAATTCTGCAATACTTGACGTCTCATACACTATTAATTATGTGTTAAATGGCGGTGTCAATGCTGCTGTTAATCCAACAACGTACAATGCCTCTGTTCTACCGCTCAGTATTGCCAACCCATCTAGATCCGGTTATGCCTTTATGAACTGGCAAGCAACCTTTGCTAATGGATCATCTACTGTTTTACAAAACGGCGTTATCCCTACAGGCACTACAGGTAACGTTACTTTAACTGCAACATGGTCTATTGTTCAATATGCTATTTCTTATGTTTTACAGGGTGGTACTAACGCTGCAAGTAATCCAACTATGTACAATGTAGAAAATGCTCATTTGCTTAGTATATC
>WQSY01000010.1 GCA_009787585.1 Candidatus Bathycorpusculum sp.
GGGCAGGTTTTATTGTAGGTGTTGAGTGGTTTTTATGTAAATTATTGGTTTTGTGTCGTTAATTTTGGTCAGGGCAAACCGGATTTTCCATAGAAAACAAATTTACCGATGGCCATAGGCAATATGTCAAATGTTGAGGGTGTCCAATCTGTGGATATGATTACTAGAACTTATCAATCGATAACTTTTACAGATGCCAATGGCGATATGTTTGGGTATTGGACGCAGATGATAAGTTTTCCAAATAATTCACGAATTTATGATGAATGGTTAAACAAGCCTGATGATGGCATACCTGAAAACACTGCATACGTTCTTGCCGGTACTGAGCTATCAAAAAAAGTCGCTATTGGTGATAATGTCACTGTAACCATAAGTTTTGATCAGCCAAAATATAGAAATGCTACATCTTTTGACCTTAACTTGACGATAGCTGGCTTTGCAGCGTTAACAGATGAAGGTTATGCTTACAGCACTGGCGATATATATGTGCTCTCTCCTGGGAATTATATCAATTATAAGCAGGATTTGCTGTTTATTGGTTATGATAGCACGCTTATGAAGATGTGGAATTCCACGTTGGATAGCAGTACTGTTGATTTTGTGTTTTCTATACACGTGAATCGAAAAGAAATCATCAGCCCCTATAACGTCCAAGCTTCAATCAATAAATTAAATCAGATAAGTGATAACATCCAAAAGTGTGTTCTTGACCTGTCTCTCACCCGTTTTGGTGTTAATAATTATGTTGTTAATGAACTCTCGAGTTATAATTATAGTTTCCAAAACATGCTTCTTAGCTTTGTTTTAGTTTCTTTTCCAATATTTTTTGCGGCTTGGTATTTGGGCTACACAGTATCTGCTGTGTCCTTTAACATACGACGACGTGAAATTGGGCTTCTCTCAACAAAGGGTCTCTCAAGTGGACAAATTCAGAGACTATTTTTGGGCGAAGCATTAGTGATAGGTGTAATAGGCGGTTTATTTGGAATAATCGGTGGTTTAATTTTAAACCAGTATTACGCCGGTGCAGTTAACTTGAACAGTCTTTTTAGTTCAGGTCTGCTAAATCCAATAGTTGCTGTAGCCACTATTGTTTTTGCTGTCATTTTGGCTGTTACCTCAGTATATTGGTCCTCCCGTAGAGCCTCACGGATGCCAGCTATTGATGCTCTTCGTGATTATATGCCTCCTGCGAAACAGAACCGAAAAAGATTCCCTATAATTGCTCTCATCTTAGGTGGTTACAAAATTGTTATATTTCTCTTAGGTGTAAATGTTTCACAATTACTTAATCAATGGACCTATACGTACGGTAACATGTTTCTATCTGTTGCCGCAAGTGGGTTGATTATCTTTGATACTATTATGACATACATTGGTCCATTACTGTTTTTTTGGGGTTTTACAGCCCTTATTATACGGGACTCAACTAAATTCCAAGCGGCAGCAACAAAGATTGCCTCCACTATGGGTGAGTTGGGTGCTTTAGCGGCAAAAAATGTTAGACGAAACCCCGAACGGTTGGCAGCAATTGCCTTCTTGATTTCTCTAATTATAGGTCTTAGTGTACAAGTTACAGTGCAAACAGCGAGTCAAGAAGACTTTGTTGTTCGAAATGTCCATAATAGTGTCGGCGCAGATGTATCTATACTCGTTGTTAATGCTTCCAGAGGTCAAGAAATTCTTACTAACATTACTAAAAATGTGCCTGGCATACGGAACGCTAGTTTAGAAGGTACTATGACTGCTATGTTAACTGATCGTTATTCTCGTATGTCAGTAAAAGCAATAGATCCTGAAGAGTGGGCTGCTTCTGCTTATTATGAAGACAGCTGGTTTACTGGTGAGTTTACAGTAGATCAAATGATGAATGAGTTAAAAATCAGTAATAATACTATAATTCTTGAGCGCGGTGTCGCCAAAAGATACGATCTCCATTTGTATGACACTATGATAGTAGATTTCGACTCAGGTGCACGTCAACTAAAAATAGTAGGATTCTTTGGTCCTGAACCTCAAGAGACAGACAATACTGATATCATCGGCCGCTACTATTATTCGCCTTTCTGTTCCTATATACCCCAGAATCTCTTCAACATGACTGCGGGAAGCGAGATTTTTACTATGGAGCGGAGTTGGAGCACCAGAATTCTCCTAAGCCTTGAACCCGGTGTTAACGGCACTGAAGTTGCAACCCAAATCCACGATCTTGGCTTAGAAGTATACGGTATTGACTCCTTCGATACGCAATGGCAACGTTCTGTTAACATGGACAACCTCAACACGTACAGTGACCTTAAAAATCTAGAGTTACAAAACTTTGGGCTCATATTTGCAGTACTCTCTGCCTCCGTGGGAACAGCCTTGGTAGCTATCGTTAGCTTAAAAGAACGAAGTCGCGAGGCAACTTTGATGAGTGTACGTGGCTTATCATATCGTCAGCTTGTATGGATGTTCCTCATGGAATCCTTAGCAATAATAACTTTTGCAGTAATCTTGGGCATAGTAGTAGGGATGGTAATAGCATATGGTAGCATAACTACAGCTAACGTGTCCATTTCTACATATAATCTTGTAACTCAACGCCTATTTTTCCCCCCCGGCACCTTAGCTGTTATAGGAACCTACATCGCTCTCATTTATGCATCCACCATAGGCGCAATTTTAGTTATGACTAGTCAATATGTTACTAAACTAGAAAAGATGGTTAGAACAAGATGAGCGGACTGAATGTAAAAATAAGAGATCTAATAAAAATTCACCACACCGGAAAAATCGAAGTGCAAGCCCTAAGAGGCTTAAACCTTGAAATATCCGAAGGCGAACTCGTCTCCATCATAGGACCCAGCGGTAGCGGTAAATCAACCCTGCTAAACATTATCGGCGGACTTGACAAAGCCACTGCGGGTACCGTTACTGTAGGTGATAAAGTTGTTACACAATTATCTGTACGGCAACTGGTTGACTTTCGCAGAAAAATGGTAGGACACATCTTTCAAAACCTTAATTTAATTCCAACTCTTACAGCGCAAGAAAACATTGAATTCTCTATGATAGCCTCCGGTGTTAAACGAGACAAACGCAAACAACGCACACAAGAACTTTTACAAATCGTTGGTTTAGAGGCTCGTGCTCACCACAAACCTGAAGAGTTAAGTGGAGGTGAGCAACAACGCATAGCAATAGCCTCTGCTCTAGCTAATGATGCTCCAGTTCTTTTAGCCGATGAACCCACCGGTGAATTAGATACTGCTAATGCCAGAATTATAGCTGAGTATCTGTTAAAAATTAATCAAGAGCTTGGTAAAACCATTATCATGGTAACCCATGATCCAAGCGTTGCCCGGGTCTCTAACAGAATTCTACGCATCGAAGACGGCATCATAAGAACTGCTATTGCCCCCTCTGAAGCTATTGGACAAGAAAAAGCCGTATCATATGTAGACCAAATCAAAGACCGCATTATGGAAATTAATACCCAACTAACACAACTAGACAGTGATTTCCGCACAGACAAAATAGACGGCGATGAATACACCAGTAAACGTCAAACCCTCAAACAAATACGCGATAGTCTAAAAGAAGAATGCAGCCGTATGGGCGTCATCCCCCCATAATCTTTCATAAAAACACGTTCAAGCGACCACTATGGTTGAAAGTGGCCCTTTAAGGCTTGTAATTATCTCTGTTGTTGTTCTATGTGTCAATAGTTCAACTTGGCATTAACAAGCTCTATTTAGTTATGCAACTGTTGAGCTTTATTTTATATCATGTGTTCTCGAAACACAGCCGTATGTGTTTAAGTGCGCCCAGATAGGGTCTGATATGCTGTAGGATAAGGTTCTGCCACGTAAGATAACGCGTGAAACAATCGACCTAACTGAAACAGTGAAAACTAGACGGGAAAACAGTATGGTCGAGAAGCGATAAGTCGTCTAAAGGCAATCGGACGCGACTGAATTGTAATGTTAAGGAGTACGAGGTTTAAACTATAAAGTGTTGAATGCGAGTTTCCAATTTCCATTTATGCTGGCAGGGGAAAGTGCCTAAAACCTATGGCATGAAAACAGCTATGACCGCTAAACTCTATTTGGTTATCAAGTAGTGTTTATGTAATCTGCCAGAGATCTGGTGGTAACGAAACTAAAGCAGAACCGACAACTCCACTTACCGACATATTGGATTAACTGGGGATCCGCTAAAGGAAACTCTTTAGAGTTTTTATGTGGACAGAGTGTTCGTAGTAGTTTGAGGATGGGAAAGCCATCTGCGTGGCGAAGGGGTATAGCTGTTGTGGAATAGGCTAAAGGTGTGATGTTAGGGCGGATTTCCTCATTTGAGCCAATTATTGTGTTTTTAGCGATAGCCTATTGGAGGTAGCAGTGGAAAGTTGGATGTTTAGAGATAAGCCCGTCTACTTTGGGAAGAGTTTGCGCAAACCTGCCAAAGCATTGCGGTAAGGTAGCGCTCTCATATTTTCATCCTGTTGCGAAATTTATGAATAATGTTGCAATATTGTATGTTATTGTTCATAATCTCTGAGACGGCCTAAACACGTGCGGTTATATTATTAGCATTCCATAGATTGCCAGTATTACACTTGGAATAAATGCTGTTGCCCAAACTTTTTTGTCTACGCTAAAGATTTTATAGCCATCTAAAATGCTAACGGGTATCAAGTTGAGAACTGCCATAATCGAGTTAATATAGCCAACAAATGCAAAAGTATAACTATACGGTGAACTGAAAGGGAGCAAAATCAGTGATGTTGCAAAGAAACCTGTAGCAAAGATTATGTTTGTGATTGGTCCTGCGACTGAAATTTTTAGTATGCTTTTTCTGTCTGTAGTGCCGCTAATCATCATTGCACCAGGCGCTATCATTTTGAACATAGGCAGAAACACTGAAGCAAATGTCATTAGTGTTCCCCACATGTTCAAACGGAATTCTGCCCACAGCCCCTTTTTTTGGGCGGTAAATTTGTGTGCAAGCTCATGCGTTAAAAATGATGTCATCAGGCAAACTGCAAAAATAGACATCGCACCTAAAGTCCAATTAGGGTCGCCATAGAGTCTACTGTTGTAGTAGCCTATTGAGAAGCCAATGCCTATTACAAGTAAGATTGCAATGCTCATGTGTTTTAATTCTTTAAAGCTGGAAATGCTACGTCGATGCGTTTTGGTTTGTTGTGGGTTAAAGTTAAAACTGTAATTATAGCCATTGCTACCTGTTTGATTCATTGTTTCTTTAACGGTGTTTTGTCTTTGAGTGCGTGCTCTGCTAATTTGTGGGCATGTATGGTTTTCTGGTAAACGGTGTTGGCTACAGAATTGTCCGCCGCAGTAAGGACAACTATATGGCATTACAGTATCTATTCCACAAATTTGGCATTTCATTGTTTCTCTACTCTACTTTGTCGTATTTAATGGTTTAATATTTTTCCCCCAATCTGAGTTTTATATCTCTGTTTTTTGCTATGCAAGAGTTTGATGCTATAGTCTGTTATTGTTGTACTAAAGGCTTAAACATTGCAAATTTATTTTTTAACTGATCGTGAGGTTAGAGTTTGAGACCTTTTAGTTTTGTTCACGCTTCCGATTTACACTTGGGTTACTCACAGTATGGCCTTGAGGTAAGGCGTCAAGATTTTGATAATGCTTTTGCTGAACTTGTGGATAGAATTTTGGAGCTTAAACCCGATTTTATGATAATAGCCGGTGATTTGTTTCATCAGCCTAGACCTTCAAATGTTACTCTTGAGAATACTATTCGTAGTTTTAAACGGTTAAATGATGCTCAAATTCCAGTGCTTACTGTTGATGGTTCTCATGACTCTGCTCCTAACACTATAACTGGAACGATTCTTCATCCCCTTGATAGCGCTGGTTTAATTTATTATCTTCCACGTCATGAAGGTGCTTGTTGGTATAAGTCTGATTGTTGCTATGTTTACGGCATACCTAATTATCATACTAAAAATAAAACTCAAGAGGCTCTGCCAAAGTTTATGATGGAAAAACCATCCAATCCTGTGGAGGGTGTTTGTAACATTTTTGTTTTGCATGGCGCCGTGGATTTGCCTAACGTTACGCCCTCTTATATTGAAGCAGAATTAACTCCCGACATGTTACCCTCTGGTTTTTGTTATTATGCCGCTGGTCACATACATGAACCGTTCATTACTAAATTCAAAGATGGTCACCTAGTCTATAGTGGTAGCATTGAAACAACAGGGTATGATGAAGCTAAGTATGCAAAAGGTTTCAATTACGTACAAGTAGACGAAAATGGTGAAATGCATATAGAGCAAATAACTCTTAATGTGCCGCGTCAGTTTATTGTTTTAGATGAAACAGATTTTTCTGGTATGTCTCCTGCTAAAATAACTGAGTTGGCAACTCAAATGGTTAAAGATGTCGACATAGATGGTGTCATTGTGGTTCCTGTACTGCGGGGCATTCTACCCGTGGAGGCTAGTCGAGCTGAAATTGATATAGCACAAATTTGTGCGGCAAATAAGAAAGCTCTACTGGTCCACCCCGTGGTATTGCTTAAAGAATCAGCGGTTTTAGATACGGTTGTCAAGAATATTTTTGAAGACAATTTTAAAGATTTAAAAACTAAGTCTTATGAATATTTTGCGCAAATTTTTGGTGAACGCTACTCCAAAGCAGAAGCAGATCAGATTGCCACATTAGCTATAGCGTTAATTGATCCCCTTGTCCGTAAACAGGATGAAAAAGTTAAACAAGTTTTGGGGGAGTTGTTGTAATGAAAATAGATGTTGTTCAATTAGAAAACATTCGTAGTCACGTTAAATCAACTGTGCCCTTCACCCGTGGGTTTAACTGTGTTGTAGGTGGAGTAGGCTGTGGAAAATCCAGCATCATGTATGCGGTTGATTTTGCATTATTTGGCGGTTCTATTGCTAGAGGGTTTGAATATTTACTTCGCGAAGGTGCTGCTTCTGGAAATGTAACTGTCCAGTTTTCTCAGAATGGGAAAACCTACAAAATTGCACGTGGTCTAATTCGTAAAGGCGGCAGTATAAGTCAAGATGTTACCCAGCTTTGTTTATACGAAGAAGATACTTTAATTGCTAGTATCAAAAATGATGCTGTAGCTGAACAGCTTAGAGCTATAACGGGTTTAGATCGTGATCTTTATCGTGAACTTGTTTGGTTTCGGCAAGAACAGTTAAAAAAACTTTTAGACATAGCTCCTCGTGATAGGCAAAAACGTCTTGATGAATTATTTGGTATTTCTGATTATGAAGTAGCCTGGAGTAACATAGCTCAGTATCAACGTGATTATGAAACAGAAAAACGTGTCTATGCAAAAGATCCTGATGTTAATAACATTGAATCTTTAAGTAATGATTACAATCGTGTAAGTGAAGAGTTTACACTTTTAGAAATGGATCTTGAATCTGCTGCTCAAAAATTAACTATTGCAAAACGTGTTCTTGACGAAGCTGAACAGAGCCTTAAAGCTGTTGAGGAAAAAAAGCTTAAAATGGAAGAACTTGGGCGAAAAGAAGTTCAAATACGTACAAGTCTGCAAAATGAAGAGAGCTCTATTACGTCTCTTAACCAAAAAATTGCGGACAAAAAAACTCTTATTGACAATCTAACTCAACGACAGATAGTTACGTATTCCCAAAAACAACAGTACTTAACAAAGTTAACACAAACAGGTTTGCCTCCTAATCAATCGTATGATCACTTAAATTTCTTTTTAGCAACTTTTGATGATAAAATTAGTAGTCTGCGTGGAGAACAGGAAGCTGCCTCTAAAGGTGTTTTAACAGACCAAAAAAGAGTTACTCAATTATCTAAAGAAGATAAATGCCCTCTATGTGTTCAAGCGTTGTCGGGCCAATATAAAACTGATCTTCTTGTTCGTATTGAACAGGAGAATGTTGAGCGTCAGCGAATTATAAATCATCTTCGTCTTGAAATTGCTGATTTGCAAAAAGCTAAAACTAACGCCTCAGAAGCCTCTACAGGTCTGCAAACATGTTTAACCCGTGAAACTGACTTAAAGTCTCGTGTTAATGAAGAGGAAATTAATCTTGCAAAATTAATAGTTGAGCTTGAAAGTCATCAAAAGTTAGAGCTTGACCAGAAAGTTCAATATGGCCTGCTACAGGATGAAATTGCACATTTAGACCTCACGAATATAGGCTCTATTCGTGCACGGCGGGAGCAAATGTTTAAGCAATACTACGTTTTAGTCTCTGATCTTCGCATTAAAGAGAACCGTAAAAAAGATCTTCTATGCCGTATAGATGAGATAAAGCTACGTATTGATGCTGCTCAAGCGAAAGCCAAAAAAATTGAAAATCTCGGACATATAATAGACATTCTATGTGTTATCCGTGATGCATACCGTAGTATTCAACCTAAACTTCGTATGGAATTTGTTAAAGCATTGCGTAACTTTATTCAGCAAGTTTTTGACAGCTTAGTTGGCGGTGAAACTCCACTGTTAAATATTTTTATTGACGAATCTTATACGCCTTATGTGAAAAGCACTTTGGGTGTGGAGCGTGAGGTTGATAATCTTTCAGGTGGAGAGCGGACTCTCTTGGCGTTTGCTTACCGATTAGGTTTGGGGCAATTAATTATGCAATCAAGAAGTGGACATGGCCTAAGTCTTTTAATGCTCGATGAACCTACTGAAAATCTTGGAAGCGAAGATGGTAGCATTGAACATTTAGCTGAGGCGATAAGTCGATTTAAAGCTATAGAGCAAATTATCGCTGTTACTCATAGTGAGGTTTTTGCAGATAAGGCTGAGCATGTAATTACCTTGGAAAAAGAAGATGACATAACTAAGCTCTCAATGGATCGATAATTTGCTGTTTAGTTGCTTTGATTTCTTGATGTTTCCCGTATGTTTTTATTTGTCATCTTATTTTCTATTCTTAGTGAGACACCGTGATGAATGGAAAACCCCTTGTTAGTATAGTTAGTGCTGGCATGTCTAAATTTCAAAAACATGAAGGGTTACTTGCAAGAGAAATTTTTACTTTAGCTGTTCAAGAAACCTTTACAAGATGTCCCAAACTTGAGCCAAAACGTGATGTTAAATCCATGTTTATCGGGCATATGGGTGAGGGTTATGAACATCAAGGTCACATGGGCGCAATTATTGCTGATTGGACAGGTTTACTTGGAATCCCTGCCACTCGATGTGAAGCTGCCTGTGGCTCATCAGGGGCGGCTTTGCGTACCGGAATTTATGCTATACTGTCCGGACTTGCAGACGTTGTAATGGTAGGTGGCGTTGAAAAGATGACTCATCGCACAACTGCTGAAGTTACGGAATATCTTGCCATGGCTTCCGATTACCCCTTTGAACAGTATCACGGTATTACTTTTCCGGGCTTATTTGCGTTAATGGCGACCCGCCATATGCATGATTACGGTACAAAAGAGGAACATTTTGCAATGGCAGCTGTTAAGAATCATTATCATGCAAGTCTTAACCCTAAAGCACATATGCAAAAAGAAATCACCCTAGAAACCGTTATGCAATCCCGATATGTCGCATGGCCTCTTAAACTCTATGACTGCTCCATAGTTACTGACGGCGCAAGCTGTATAATTTTAACTAAACCTGAACTTGCAGCCAAATACACTGACAACCCTGTACATATTGTTGGCAGCGGACAAGCAAGTGACTCCATTGGTTTATATGAACGTAAAAGTTTTACCTCCCTTACCTCAACAAAAACTGCTGCAAAAACTGCATACGAAATGGCTCAGCTCTCCCCTAAGGATATAAATCTAGCCGAAGTTCACGACTGCTTTACCAGTGCCGAACTTATGGCCTATGAAGATCTAGGTTTTTGTAAACCAGGTGAAAGTGGTAAACTATTAGAAAATAACCAAACAACACTTGGCGGGTGTATCCCCGTTAATACAAGTGGTGGCTTAAAAGCTAAAGGCCACCCCGTTGGCGCAACAGGCACCGCACAAGCGTATGAAATGTATCTCCAACTTTCTGGTCAAGCAGAACGTCGTCAAGTTAAGAACGCTAAAATAGGTCTAACCCACAACGTTGGAGGCTCAGGAGCGACGGCAGCAATTCACATTTACAGGAGTGCACAATAAATGAGTACCCAAGAACAATTCTTTTGTATAGAGCAATTCTACAAATCCATTACTCAAGGAAAATTGTTGGCTGGTAAATGTTTAAAATGCGGTAAAATTCATCTACCCCCACGACCCTTATGTGACAACTGCTATAGTAACCAATTTGAGTGGACACCTATTCCAAACAAAGGGGTACTTTTAACTTACACTGTAATTCACATAGCACCGACTCAATTTCAAAACTTAACCCCCTACATTATAGGCATCATCGAATTAGAAAACGGTCTAAAAATCCCCGGCACAATACAAGGTGTAGCTCAAGAACAATTAAAAATCGGTATGATTCTGCAAGTAGACTTTAACACCTGCAACACAGCAACACAACAACAACAACTACCGCTACAACCGCAGACTTGGCCGCAATGGCCCAAATACTGCCTAAAACCATGAGGAAACTGAACAAAAACAAGAAAACTTGCATTGTCTCTTGCAGTGTTCTTGAACCTGAACTTCAATACTTTGTTCAAAATGGCAAACTTGGTAATGTTGATCTTGTTTTTGTCAACAAACCTTGTGAATTGCCCGTCTATAGTGCAAAATCTGTGTTGATCATTCTTTTTCTGAATTTTTGTATCTCTGTCGTTAGGTACCTATCTTAAAATCCTGAAAGTGTAACTGTGAAATCTCGTTAAAAGGGTGGATTAGCGAAATTAAGGTTTTTAAACGAATTAAATTGTAAAAGCTGTTATATTGTGCGTAATTATAACTATGAGAACAAAAATTGTGCCAACATTGTTCACTGCCGGGATTAACAACATTAGACCTTTAGGCGTAATTATTTGAGTATTCCCTATTCTTAAGTGTGTATTATAAATGATGCATTTCTTCGATACTTAAAACACAAACACCACACTTGTACACTGACAAAATATGTGCCCTGCCACCAAACGCTAATTACGCCTAAGGTCTAATATTGAATCTATTACCGATAATTTACTTGAGTTGATAGTGCTGCTCATTTTAGACACAACTCTATAAGTGTTAAATGGTTTGCTTTAAGATAAATTTTTGTACATGGGGGTGTGTGAATCTTTGCTATTATCAGGTAAAATATTTGCACGCGATCAAATGTAAAGTATTTAGTCATGATAGGGCACGTTTTTTGTTGTTGTAGCGGTTTTTAGAGGGTTGTATTTAGTCACGATTAACCATAAATATTAAAGAAGTAATTGTATTATAATTTAATTAATGTTTATCTAAACTGGTGGTCTCGTTGGCACAAATTAACTCTTCTCCTTCGATGCGACGTGTTGATGACTGGAAGTCGCGTTTAATTGATTTAACACGTAGAAATAACTTGCTTTATTTCCATGCGTCCAAACGTGGAAATTTGACGATAAATGAACCGGATGCAGAAACGGTTTTTAAAGAATTGGTGATAAAAAAGAAGCGACTTGAGTTTTTGTTGCCTCCTCTTGAGGGTGAAACTGAAATTGACATATCACCTGATGATGATTTGTCTGTTGTTGAGTCTAAAAAGCCTAATTCAAAACGGCTTGTTAGCAAAAATGTAGCACGTGTAGATCTTGAACGTACTCTTAAAAGTTTGCAAAGGCGTTCTTTGCTTGATTTTAGAGAACGGGGTGTTCGAATTCTTTATGCTGCCTTTGGTCGTTTAATTTGGGTTGATAATGAAACTAGAGAGAAAGTGCTTTCTCCCTTGCTTTTGGTGCCTTTAGAGTTAGTAAAAGAGACTATGCGAAAACCGTTTGAAATTTTTGTGCCGCCTGTTGAAGATGAAGTTGTTGTAAATCCTGCATTACAAGTGAAATTGAAAACTGATTTTAAAATTGATTTGCCAGCGCCCCCGGAGGATTGGGAAACTGAGACGCTGTCTAACTATTTTGACTCTGTTGCCCAAGCGGTTTCAGAGTTAGGTTGGACTGTTGAGTCAACTGTAGATTTAGGGTTATTTTCTTTTCATAAACTTGTCATCTATAAGGATCTTGAGTCTAATGTTGAGCTTGTTACTCAGCATCCTATCATACGGGCTATTGTTGGTCTAAAAGATGAACCGCTTGTGTTGGATCAGCTTCCAGACGAAAAAGATGTAGATAAAATACAGTTGCCTGAAAAAACCTATCAGGTTCTAGACGCTGACAGTAGTCAACGTATAAGTATAGAGTATGCTCTTCGAGGACAAAGTTTTGTAATGCAAGGTCCTCCAGGTACAGGTAAAAGTCAAACAATTGCAAACATTATTGCTGAATGTATCTCTCATGGTAAATCTGTGCTTTTTGTTAGCGACAAAATGGCTGCTCTTGATGTAGTTTATAATAGACTTACTGCGGTAAATTTGCAGAATTTTTGTTTAGAGCTTCATAGTAGTAAAGCTAACAAGCAAGAAGTTATCGCTGAACTTAAACGCTGTCTTGATGCACACGTTAAACCTCCGCACAGATTGCCTTCAGCGCATGAATTTGAAACAATGAAAACTTATCGTGATAATTTGAATGGCTATGTTACTGCGTTACATGAAAAACGTTCGTATATGCAGGAAAGTGCTTACGATATTCTTAGCATACTTGCAAGTCTTGAACGTGTTCCCTATGTTGCAGTAGGTTTAACTGATCTTGGTACTTTAACCCCTCAAAAGATAAGTGAGCTTGAAGGTTTAACTTCTGAGTTAAGCAAAGTTTGGCAAGTAGTCGATGAACCCGATTTTCCCTGGGCAGGTTATCGTGCTAGTATTTACAATCTTGAAGTACGTTCTGAATTGTTAACTTCCATTGAGGTTCTTGCTCACACAATTGAAGACCTGCTCTTAGAAAGTGCAAATTATGCTGGGCAATTAGGGTTAAACTCTCCTGCAAGTTTTGACAGTATAAAATGGTTAACTAATCTTGGTAAATTATTATATGAAAGCCCAAAACCTGAAACTCAATGGCTACTTAATAGAGATGTTGAAGTGTTATTAACTGAAGCTAAAGGTTACAATGAAATTTGTCAATGGGTTAAATTAACAAGAAAAAATCTTATGGAACGCTACACTATTTCTCTTTTTAACTTATCTTTTGATAGGTCTAGTGAATTAAAGAAAAATTTGTTTATTCTTGAGAAACTGTTTCCAGGCGTAAACTTGCAAGAATCTGCCTTTTTAGAGAAGCAAGAGAAACTCTTAACATACATTCGAAGTACACAGCAGAATGTTAAGAAATGGTGTGAGAACACGCAAGCTCTTGCAGATCTTTTGGGCTTGTCTATTGACACTTTAAACCTAAAAAACGTTAAACATATTTCCAAATTGGCTTTGTTCTGCTTTACTGAAGATAAGCCTGAGGCTCAATGGTTTGACCCTCTGATTTTTCAGCAAGTAACCGTTGCTGTTTCTAAGGCAAAAGACACTTATCAGCAGCACAATTTGTTAAAGGAACGGTTAAGCAAAATTTACACTGCAGGTCTTTATAACTTGGATCTTGACGAATTGGTAGTTCGTTATAATAGTGGTTATTCGGGTTTAACAAAAATGTTCAGTTCAAGTTTTCGCAATGACCAAAAACAAATAGCACGTGTTAGTATAGACGGTAAAGTTCCTGAAACTGTTTTAGCAGACTTAATTGATGCGCGTAAAGTAAAAGCTCTTAATGCAGAAATTGATGTTCAAGCTGAAAACATTAGAAACCTTCTAGGTCGTTTCTATCAAGGATATGACACTGATTTTCTTCGGATAGAAAAAGCTCTAAACATCATAAGGGAGCTTAAAGCGGTTCCATGGTCTAATGTGCTTTCTGAAAACGTGATTAAACTAGTTACCAGTACGACTTGTCCTACGCCTATGATTAAACATTTAGGCAGTGAACTTGAAGAGTCAATAATTAAATGGGAACAGCAAGCCAAAGATGTTTCTGAATTGCTTCCTGAAAGTTTACCTTACTCAAATGTGGTGTTAAACCAGACTGCTCTGCAGCGACTTGAAGAATGGGTTCTTGATGTTGAAAAACAGCTTGCGCCTTTGAGTATACTAACAAAGGAAACTCTTGCTACGGCAGTTTCTTTACCTAAAACTTTTAAACAACTTTTTGAAGATCTAGCAAATGCTGAAGAAGTGCGCAGAAAAGAGGCTATGGTAACAGGTGAGAAATCTCAGCTTCAAATTAAATATGGTTCACGTTTCAATGGGCTTGAAACAAATTGGTTGGACATTATCTATGTGCTTGACTGGGTAAAAAAGACGCAGGCAGTTTTCGGGGATGTCATAATTCCAGAGGCTTTTGCATGTCTCGCAGCTGCTGGGCCCTCTAGTGCTCCCTCAGATGCAAAATTAAACAGGTATAACGAGACTGCTCTAGAGACGCTTGCTGTTTTTGAGGCTCGTTTTGAAACTGAACTTACATATCAAAATCAGAAACTTTGTAATTTACCTCTTCATGTTATTTATGAACGGATGAAAATTCTCCGTGAACAAGTTGATGAATTGCAGATTTGGATTGACTTTAAAGATCTAAGAAACCGTTTTGCCCTAAGAGGTTTAGGTGGTTTCTTTGAAAGATTAGTTGAGCAAAAAACGCCTTCAAGTCAACTCATTGACTCTTTTCGGAGAGGGGCCTATCAGGAGTGGATAAATAACCTCTACGAAAAAGATTCCCGTTTAGGTAGATTCCGTCGTGAAAATCATGAGCAGCTAATTAGTGACTTTAAGCAACTTGACACAGAGCTTATCTATTTAACCTCAAGCATGGTTATTGAAGCTGCAAACAGCCGAAAACCCCAAGACATACTAATTCAAGCCAATGACTCTGAGGCAGCTATTCTTATGAGAGAAGCGGCTAAAAAACGGCGTATAATGCCCATACGGACGTTAATGCAGAAAATTCCCAACTTGTTAGTTAAACTAAAGCCATGTTTACTTATGAGTCCTATTAGTGTAAGTCAGTTTCTTTCGCCTGAAACAGCCCACTTTGATATTGTCTTATTTGATGAAGCCTCTCAAATTGTACCCGAAGACGCCATAGGCTCAATTTACCGTGGTAAAACCCTTGTTGTCGCAGGCGATAACAAACAGTTACCTCCAACTAGCTTTTTCCAAAAATCCTTAATTGATAATCTCGACTGGAGTCAAATAAATGATGAGGACTTTGAAGTCTTTGACAGCATACTTGACGAATGTCTAGGTATTGGTTTGCCTGTAAAAACACTAAGATGGCACTATCGTAGTAAACATGAAGACCTAATAGCCTTCTCCAATAACAAGTTTTACGATGATCACCTTATTACTTTTCCAGCTGCAAAAGCTCAGCATGATAGTTTAGGCGTAAAAATGGTATATGTTACAAACGGGCTCTATGATAGAGGTGGAAAGCGCGATAATCAAGTTGAAGCCGAAAAAGTTGTAAATCTAGTGTTTGATCATTTCACAAAGTATCCTAAAAAAACTTTGGGTGTAGTAACTTTTAGTGTACCTCAAATGGAAACAATAGCTGAAGCTATTGACCGTCGACTAAAAGAACAACCTGAGTTCGAAATTTTCTTCAAAGAGGATCGATTGGAGGGGTTCTTTGTTAAAAATCTTGAAAACGTGCAAGGCGATGAACGTGATGTCATATTTTTCAGTGTTGGCTATGGACGTGATCAAAACGGGCAGATAACCATGAATTTTGGGCCTCTAAACAAACCCGGTGGTGAACGCCGTTTAAATGTTGCTGTGACGCGTGCCCGTGAAAAAGTTGTAATAATTGCCTCAATTAAAGCCGCTGATATTGATGCTGAAACTAAAGCTGAAGGCGTTCAAACTCTGCGCAACTATCTTGAATACGCTGAAAAAGGTCCTAGTAGTCTTGTTACGATCCATAAACAAACCGGCACATACGAGTCTACACTTAATGAAGACATTGCCCTAGAAATTCAAAAATTAGGTTACGATGTTACACCTCAAGTAGGTTGTAGCGGCTACAAAATTGACATAGGCGTTATTGATCCTGTTAATTCGGGTTGCTATCTTTTAGGGGTTGAATGTGACGGAGCAACATATCATTCAAGTAACAGCGCTCGAGATCGTGATCGTCTCCGTGAACAAGTCTTAAAAGGTTTAGGCTGGCGAATTCACCGTGTTTGGGCTCCATCTTGGGTTGCTCGTCGTGACTCTGAAATTAAACGCTTAAAAGACGCTCTTGAACAGGCTCAAAAATTACGTTTAGACCAAGAAGTTCTTGAACCCTCTGTTGACTTAAAAGATGACCAACACGTAGTAGAGCCTGAAATGCGTAAAGTTAAATTTGCAGGTATAGAAAAAATTGGTGTGCCCTACAAAATTTGTTCCCTTAAAGCAACTTTTAACCCCTTTATTAAAGTTCAAACAGAAAAATCTATGCATATTTCAAATCAGAAAAACGAGTTTCACTATCCTGCAAACCGCGAAATTCAAACGCGCCTACTTGGTGAACTAGTGGAAAAGGAAGGGCCAATCCATTTTGACTACGCTGTTGAGCGTCTTGCAGATGTGTGGGGTATAAAACGTGTAACACCTAAAA
Organism: Candidatus Bathycorpusculum sp.; assembly: GCA_009787585.1. Taxonomy (GTDB): domain Archaea; phylum Thermoproteota; class Bathyarchaeia; order Bathyarchaeales; family Bathycorpusculaceae; genus Bathycorpusculum; species Bathycorpusculum acidaminoxidans. The sequence continues at coordinate 16,634 of WQSY01000010.1, forward strand.
TTAGTCATGCCGTAAAAGCTGCTCTTGACATCTTGCTTTGTGACAAAAAAGTTACAATGAAGGGTAGTTTTCTTTGGCCCTGTCAATTAAAAGAAATACCCATACGTGTACCCATTGAAGGCGTTTCTGAAACTAGACGTAACATAGAATATATTCCCCCTCAAGAAATCGAAGCCGCTATGCTGCTTGTCGCACAATACGCCACAGGTATAAGTGACGAATCATTAATGGCTGAAACCGCTAAAATTTTTGGTTTTAATCATTCAACAATTAAATCCAAAGAATACTTTAGCGAAATCTTGAAGCGCCTCATACAGGAAAGAAAAATAGTCGATAAAAACGGCTCTATAACTATAGCCTAATTTTTTTCTTCTCTCCCTTTTTATGCCTCATAGTTAAGGTATCTTTTTACTGCGAATTGTCGATAAAACTAGTATTATTATTAGCTATTGCCCAAACAGTGAGGGCATATTGTACGGCACAAAAAACACTTTATCTTTAATTTCTTATCTTCTATTGTAAAAAATTTTGAGCATTCTTTTCTTCCAAATGAGGCAAGATTGTTTAATGCTCTCACAGGACAAGCTTCAATGCATTTGTTACAGTTATTACACATAGTAAACGGTGTTCTTTTATCTGGTACCAGTTCTACATCTGTAAGAACGGCGCTGAACCAAAGCAGATTGCCATACTGCGGATTTGTAAGTAAATAATTTTTGCCAATAACGCCAAGACCTGCGATTTCTGCGGCGTGTTTTAAAGAAATGTATCCTTTTTGCTCTTTTTTTCCATCGTTATTTATCCATTTACCACCTGTAGCGCTTATGACTTTTGTTTTATACCCCTCTTTTTTTACTTGTTTTGCTACTTCATTTGCTATGTTAGTCATTGTTGTAAGCATTGTATTTCGGTTTGCAGTATATTCATCTATGTCGTCTAAAACGTTCGGTGAAAATGTAGCTCCTAAAACGATAACAGACAGGCATTCTGGGAGTACATCAGTGGGTTTAAAACCGTCTGGTGCTAAACTGAAATCTTTGGAAGCCGCTATACCAACTATATTTGCTCCTGCAGCTATGCCATATTTTTTTGCTACTTCACTGGTTAACTCTTTTGTCATTTATTAGCCTCGTTTGTAAAACATCTGTGTTTTGAAACAGAAATAGCTTGTTACATGTTAGCTAAAACTTGTTTCAATTAATTAACCTGTGTTCTATATTATCGTGTGATAAACTATAAGTTTGTGGTCTATTTTATATGTAAGGTGATGCCTGTTGAATTTGGATGATTATAGTAAAGAAACTCTTTGGCGATTACTTGTAGATACTGTTCATACCTCTGTAATGTATCCATCGCATAAAGCTTACACAAGAGACACTGTACTTAAAGAAACACCTGAGATAACACCTAACGAACTTTCTCAACGTCTTAACATGTCCATTGGAGCTGCATTAGTTCTTTTAGACGAATTAGTTAACCAACAAAAAACTGTGCCATAGCACGCTTTTCATTTTAAGTAGTATTTTTTAACGTACACATACTGCTTTGGCCACATTATAATTAAGGGCAGTATTCAATCAGATGATAAGAGGATTGTCAAATAGGGCAAAACTCGTTAAATTAACCCAAAAAAACACTAAACACGTTCAATCAAACCTATAAAAAACACCTCAAAATATTGACCCTAAAATATAATCTGGTCAAAGCAATACTATGTTTATAGAAAACAATGATGTAGGTAAAGAAGAAGAAAGAGTGTGTTTGTTTTTTATTCGACTACGTAGCGGTATGTTATGTGTTCGCCTGCGGTTGTGCTTGCTCTTGTAATTTTAAGTATGTCGCCTGGTTTTGCGCCGATTACTTTGACTGCGGGGTCGCCTGATTTTATTTGTGGCATTTGAAATGGTTGTACTTTGTACTGTGTGAGGAGTTGAGTTTTTTCTTTTTCGTTTAGTATTTCGTGGAATGGTACTATGCCATGTTCGAAAATGTTAAACACTGGAAAAGATTTAGGTAAAAGTTCAACGTTTTTCTTTTTTGCCCCTAGTTTAACTGCGTGAGTATAGCGACCCTCCGTTATAACGATGGCGCGTTCAAGCTCTTTTTCTTTCATAATTTTGTAGAGCGTATTCATAGCGGCTATGCCAACAGTGGCTTCGCCAAGAATACACCAGACAATTGCTTGTTCTTTGTCTTGTGGAATATCTACAATATACGCGTATGCACCTTCGTAGGGTTGTTTATCTACGAGTTTGTATTTTCTTAGTTTAATGAGAACTTCTGCTTTTCTTTCTTCAATTGTTAGGACATTAGTGCTCAAACCGTGAACCTCAAGTTAGAATACTCAAACTCTAAACAAAGACTCTGCCCTTAAACTTTATGGTTTAAATAGCCGTGAAATAGTTAAAAAATTGAAAAGGACAAACTGTATAAGTACTATGCATATGTAATCTATGAGGAATATACACTTGAGTATGCAGCAAATAGTTTGGGATTTATCTGAACTTTTTTCTAACATAGACGATCCTAAAATCAGTCAAACAATATCCAATGCTATTGCGATGGCTAATAGCTTTGAAAAAAAGTACCGCGGCAAAATTTTACATTTACCCCCTAAAGAGTTACTATGTTGTTTGCAGGAAGTTGAGGTTTTTAATCAAGCCTTTAGCAATGTTGGTCTTTATTCTAGTTTAGTGTTTGCAGCTGATATGACTTTGTCTGATGTTCAGGTGTTAAATGATAAAGTTTGTAAGCTTGAAGCAAAAATTGGTAAACAACTTGCTTTTTACCGTTTAGAATTAAGTGCCTTATTAAAAAGTAAACCCCAGTTTATCTGTGAGCCTGTTTTAGCTAATTATCGTCATTTACTGGAACGTGTTTATAGACGTGTTGAGCATCAGTTATCTGAGGTTGAAGAGCAGCTTGTTATTGAGAAAGACCAGTTTGGTGTTAATGCCTGGGAAGATCTGCAAAGTAAATGGTTAAACACCCGAACTTTTGAGGTTACTGCTGTAGGTGAGAAAAAACTCTTAAGCTATGGCGAAGCTAATGGTCTTATACATCATCCTGATCGTGCTACACGTGAGTCTGCAAATCGTTCCATTTATGGCCTACTGGGAAAAGACGGTGAAATTTTTTCGTCTGCCCTTCGAAATATCTGCAATGACTGGGTAAGCATTTCTAAACGTAGAAAATATCAAACCCCCATGGAAGCTAGCTTAATTAATAATGATACCGAACAAGCAATAATTGATAACCTGCTTGCAAGTATTGCTGAAGGTGCAAAAACATATCGTCAATATCTGAAAATTAAAGCACAATTTTTGGATTTGCCTGTTTTGGGAAACCATGACCTTGTTGCGCCTCTACCCGGTGTATCTGAGCTTAAATTTACCTTCAGTCAAGCTCAAGACCTTATCGTGCGTGCATACAACCGTTTTGACCCCGACTATGCAGAGGCTGTTGAGGAAATGTTTGCAAAACGTCACATTGACGCTACACCCCGGTTTGGGAAGCGTAATGGCGCTTTTTGTGCAAGTTTTTACAATGGCAAATCAGCTTACATTCTGCAAAGTTTCAACGGCACTTTAAGTGACGTGTTTACTTTAGCACATGAATTAGGACATGCAACCCATGATTGGTACATGGAACGCAGTCAAACACCTCTAAATGTTAGTGTGCCCTCAATTGTAGCTGAAACCGCCTCAATTTTTAGCGAGTTGCTCTTAACAGATTTACTTTTAGCAGAAGCTAAATCGGATGCTGAACGTAGAGCAGTATTGTGTCTAGTTTTAGATGAAGCCGGCATGACAGCTTTTCAAGTTACTGCCCGCGTCTGGTTTGAGCAAGCTCTCTATAGATCTGTTGAACAAGAAGAATTCTTAGACTACAAAACCATATGTAACCATTGGACTAGGGCGCGTGATCGCATTTTTGGCGACGCTGTTGAATGGTTCCCTGAAATGGAAGCAGAATGGACCATGAAACCCCATTATTATATGGCTAATTATCGATTCTACAATTACCCCTACGTTTACGCACAAATGTTTGTATACGCCCTATATGAACGATACTTAGCGGAGGGCAAATTATTTGTGCCAAAATTTAAAACCGTCCTCTCGGCAGGAAGCAGTTTATCACCCTTAGAAATCGCCCAAATCGTACAATTAAACCCTAAAACACCCGATTTCTGGCACGGAGGCCTAAAAGTTTTTGAAGGCTTCCTCCAAACCCTCAAAAAAATCAAATAACCCTCCTATTTTGGGTAATTCTTTATTTATTGAGTAGACATAGCTATTGTTATTGTTTTTTCTCCTACGCGCAGTTTATCTATTTCTTCCCGACTCGTAGGTTTTATAACTGTTATTGACTTATTAAGGATGTCTTTACCATAGTTTACTTTGACTTTTTCTATTTTAGCATCTGAATAAAACGCGGTTAACTGTGCAGCTACCTGAATTACTTCCCTATTTTTTTTCGCACCCTGCAATAAAGTAATTGGACCCACAATATCGGGCAACTCAAAATAATAATCACTCCTACCCTTAAGAGTCCTTAAAGTTTTGTTTTCAGTTTCATTGCGACCTACAACAATTTTATTTTTACCTACCCGAAAATGCCTGCCAAACCGTAAAAGTGTTACATCAGCACTTGAAACCGTTTTTTTATGTTCAAATAGATCACAGAGTTTTTTAGAATACTCCTCACAAGTTAGCAAACAACCCCCCGCAGGCGAGGGATAACTAGTGATGCCAAACTCTTTAGCTAGTTGAAATTGAGGCTTACGCGAACGCCCCGAAATATCACAAAGCCTGTCTCTATCAACAAGACCTCTCTGTTCTGCAAAAGTTTCAGGCAACAATTTCGCCGAAAGAGGCCGCAATAACTTGTTTTTTAAACCCGCCTCTCTCTCAATAAGTCTAAGCGCAGGACCATGCTGAGACATTGGACGCTCACCTAACACTTCCCCTGTAAAAAGAAAATCCGCCCCCACTTCTTTTGCATACTTTACAGCCTGCTTTAAAATAAAAATTTTACAATCTATACACGGATTAATATTTTTACCATAACCATGCTTTGGCTTTCTTAACATACGAATATAATCTTTATCAACAGTAACAATTTTTAACGGCACATTTAACTGCCCAATAGTAACCTCCGCCTCACTTAATCCGTCCCTCTTAGAAATACCAAAAGGCGTCTTTACATTAAACGCAATAACCTCAATACCCTGATTTACAATAAGCTGCGTAGCAAGAATACTATCCAAACCGCCAGAAAACAACGAAATAGCCTTAACCTGAACCATTACAAACACTCTCCAAAAAGAAAAATAATAAAGTATCTATAAAAACAATCTAAACATCCCATACATTTCATCTCTCAACCAATTAACCCTGTCACCAAATTCCACAACAAAAAACAACATTGACAAGCAAAAACCAAACCAGACTGGAAAAACTCTACCACTACCTTAATCAACCTTTAAATATAGTAAGGCTTAACATCAAAAGCCATCCTACCTAAACAAGGGTTGTTAGCTCAGCACGGATAGAGCGCCAGCCTTCTAAGCTGGAAGTCGAGGGTTCAAATCCCTCACGACCCGCCACTCTTAATAAACTTGTACTGTTTTTCATGTACCTATTTTGGTTTTTGTAAAAATGCTTTATAACTAACACTTTCAAGTGTTAAAACTAAAGATGCAACGTACCTGATTTATATGTCTGTCTTTATTTTATCGTAGAATATTAACGAGTTGATAATATGCGCCACCACACGTTAAATTTGAAGACTGTTTTCAAAAATAGTTTACCTAACCTTCATAGTAAAAGTGTCTTTTTTTCTCTTGTTTCTTTACTGTTTGTTTTTGTGCTACTTTTTTCCTCTATAACTTTCACGTTTAGGCCTGTTTCTTTTTTTGTTTCTGGAGCTGAACCTATACAAGTTGGAACTCAGACTGAACTTAGAAATGCGATCGATACAGCTAATGGACCTACCATTATAGCCCTTACAGCAGACATTGCACTCACAAATTCAATGCTTAATATCCCGGCAGGCAAAGACATTACATTGGTAAGTCTTGGCGTATCGAAAGGGGTATTTTAAAAAAGGCAGGATCTTTATTTTCACATGTCGTTAAATAAAATGACATTTTATCCCTGCCCTCAACAACAACCTTGTGCAAGACCTCCGAACATATCGAATCGCCGAACTCTTTAAGCCGCGCCAAATTTTCGATAGCTTGGTCTATATTGTCAAGCTTCTGCTTCAAATCTTCCGCAAGTTTATTCTCGCTGTCCAACACCGCTAGACGTTTTTGTAAGGCTTCCTGCTGTTTATCATACTGTGCATAAGATTTTCTATACTCGGCAAGTTTAATCAAGCCGTCAAGGTGCATGTCGATTAGCCTTGTTTTTTTGTCGGCGATTTTATCAAGCCCCGCCATAACCTCATTTAACTCATCGCTTTTGTTGGGACACTCTTCAATTGCGCGGCGCACACGCTCCTTTAACTCCCGCACAACAAAATCCTTACTCTCAATAACACCGTTTAGGACGGCTAAAAAGTTTTCACGCAAAACCCATTCGGGAACGATTTTGCAGTTACAGCCGACTTTTTTGCCTTGTGGGTTGATTTTTTCTTTGCCGTATTTTTCGGCTTCGGAGCATTGCCAAATAATCTGCGGACTATTTGATGTACAATTATTAATTTTCCGCTTAAAGCTCGAATTGCAATAGGCACATTTGACTTTGCCACTCCACACATGACGGTTAGAATATCGGCTCTTTTCAACGGTTACATTTTTTCGGCGTGCAAGTTCATTTTGCACTCTGTCAAATATTTCCTTCTCAATAATGGGCGCGTGGCTGTTCTCTACAATGATGAAATTTTCCTCGCCCTCATTGACCTTGCGCTTATGACTTAGATAGTCAATTGTTATGCGCTTTTTCTGTTTTAATATACCCACGTATTTTTCGTTTTTGAGGATTCGCAATACTCGAACGGCGTTCCACCGTGTACCGCCCTTTGGTGTAGGGATTCCCCTGTTATCAAGCTCTTTGCTTATGTTGTGCGCTCCCATGCCCGATATGTACAAATCAAAAATTAATCTTACTGTTTTTGCTTCATTTTCGTTTATTGTTAGTTTGCCGTTTTTTTGGTCGTACCCTAACGCCTTCGCGCCAAATACAACACCGCGCTCCATAAGCCGCTTTTGTCCCCACTTCACACGCTCGCTCGTCTTGCGGCTTTCCTCTTGGGCTATGCTCGACATAATCGTTAATCTAAGTTCGGCGTCATTATCAAGCGTGTTTATGTTGTCATTCATAAACACAACCCCAACGCCTAACCCCTTCAACTTTCGCGTGTAAAATATACTATCTAAAGTATTCCGCGCAAATCTTGAAATCTCCTTCGTCAAAAGCAAATCAAATTTTTTATTTTCCGCGTCGGCAACCATCCGCTTAAATCCGTCACGCTTTTCAACACTTGTGCCGCTTATCCCTTCGTCAACATATAATCCGCAGAATTCCCAATCAACATTATCACTGATATACTTCTCAAAATATTGCTTTTGATTCTCCAAGCTGTTTAACTGGTCATCCTGCTCGGTTGAAACTCTGCAATAAGCCGCGACACGCTTCATAATTACAAACTTCCACGCATTATTATTGTCCCTTTATCGCTTTTATAGTTTTTTCTTCGACCTTATTTATTCCTATAAATTTGATGCAAAAAGTTTAGGGTTACGCTACTCACATTATATATTATAGCTCCCCCCCAGACTGTCTAAAAACTAGTGCTCACTAACTGCAATACACTGCACATAGCACACATTTTTTTACCGTACGCTACATGTTGCGGTTAGATTAATTGA